>NZ_JBQCFT010000022.1:0-17617 GCF_051958795.1 Luteibacter sp.
CGTTGCGAGCGGCCGATGACGCTGCATGCCGGGCGGCGCCGGCTGATCTGCCACCACTGCGACAACACGATCGCGCAGCCCGCCGCGTGCCCGGCCTGCCAGTCGACGAACCTCAGCCCGCAGGGCCAGGGCACCGAGCGCCTGGAGGAAGCGCTGGCCGAGCGCTTCCCGGAGATTCCGGTGGTGCGAATCGACCGTGAAACCACCCGGCGCCGCGAGGCCTTCGGTGAAATCCTCGACGGCCTGCGCGAAGACAAGCCGGCCATCCTCGTCGGCACGCAGATGCTCGCCAAGGGCCACGACCTGCCGAACCTGACCCTGGTCGCCATCGTCGGCGTGGACGAGGGGCTGCATAGCATCGACTTCCGCTCGAGCGAGCGGCTGGCGCAACTGGTTGTCCAGGTCGCCGGCCGCGCGGGGCGTGCATCGCGCCCGGGCAGCGTGCTGCTGCAGACCCACCACCCCGACCACCCGATGCTGCATGGCCTGCTGCGTGGCGGCTATGCGGCCGTGGCGTCCGACCTGCTGGCCGAGCGCAAGATCCTGGAACTGCCGCCGTTTTCGCACCAGGTGCTGTTGCGCGCGGATGCGCACGGCCGCGCGGAGGTGGATGCGTTCCTGCACGAGGCCCACCTCGCCATCGGCGAACCCGGCGACCTGCGTCTCTCCGGCCCCATGCCCGCCCCGATGCCGCTGCGCGCCGGGCGCCACCGCGGGCAGCTGCTCGTGGAAGCGGCGACGCGCGCGCACCTGCACGCGTTCCTGCGGCCCTGGCAGCATGCACTGGCCGGCCTGCCGAGCGCCCGCAAGGTACGCTGGTCCCTTGATGTGGACCCCATCGACCTATATTGAACATGGTGACCGATACCATCGGATGCCTATCCCCGCCGCCGTCCCGGCGCGACAATCTCTTTCCCCACAGGTAACGGAAGCTGCCATCGTGACCAGCCAACTCGAACAACTGCGCAAACTCACCAAGGTCGTCGCCGACACCGGCGATATGTCGGCCATGAAGACCTTCAAGCCGGAGGACGCGACCACCAACCCGTCCCTGCTGCTCAAGGCCGCTGGCATCCCCGAGTACGCTCCGTACATCGATGAGGCGGTGAAGTGGGCCAAGGAACAGAGCAATGACCGTTCCCAGCAGCTGATCGACGCCGGCGACCGCCTGGCCGTGCTGGTCGGCCGCGAGATCCTGAAGATCGTCCCGGGCTACGTCTCCACCGAAGTGGATGCGCGCCTCTCGTTCGATAAGGAAGCTTCGATCGCCAAGGCCAAGCGCCTTATCGGCATGTACAAGGATGTGGGCGTCGACCCGAAGCGCGTGCTGATCAAGCTCGCTTCGACCTGGGAGGGCATCAAGGCCGCCGAGCAGCTGCAGCAGGAAGGCATCAACTGCAACATGACCCTGCTCTTCAGCTTCGAGCAGGCCGTGGCCTGCGCCGAGGCTGGCGCGTACCTCATCTCGCCGTTCGTAGGTCGCATCTTCGACTGGTACGTGAAGAACACCGATACGAAGACCTACGCGCCTGAGGAAGACCCGGGCGTCAAGTCGGTCCGCCGCATCTACGATTACTACAAGACCCACGGTTACAAGACGATCGTGATGGGCGCCAGCTTCCGCAATATCGGCCAGATCCAGGCCCTCGCCGGCTGCGATCGCCTCACGATCTCGCCGGACCTGCTCAAGCAGCTCGACGAAACCGATGCCGACCTGCCGGTGGCGCTGAAGGACACGGGCAAGAAGGCCGAGCCGCCGGCGAAGCACATGACCGAAGCGCAGTTCCGCTGGGGCCACAACGAAGACGCGATGGCCACCGACAAGCTCGGCGAAGGCATCCGCAACTTCGCGAAGGACCAGCGCAAGCTGGAGGAACTGCTGGGCGCGAAGCTGTAAGCCTGCGCGTTTCCTGAGTTCGAGAAGGGCCCTTCGGGGCCCTTTTTTTTCGCCGCTGTCGTGGGAGCGCGCTTGCGCGCGATGGCGCTGGCGGCAAGACCCATCGCGTGCAAGCACGCTCCCACAACTATCTCGCCGGAATCGGGCACCCACGGGTTTATCCCACGGATCGCCCGTACCATGGCCACCATCGCTTCGACCATCCGCCCGCAGCGCTGGCAGGACAAGCTGAAGCCTGGCGCCCTGCTGCGCACCGCCCTCGCCCGCCGTGGATCCATGCAGGCCCACCTGGGCCCCGAGTGGCACGGCAGCCTCCGCACCATCCGCGAGACGCGCGAGATGACCGCCATCCTCCTCACCGATGCGGCGGCGCTGCAGATCATGATTGCCGTGCGCGCCGCCGTACGACTCGGCGGTGCGATGGCTGAAGCCGGTGTGTTCAAGGGCGGCAGCGCCCGGCTCATCTGCGAGGTGAAAGGCGAAGCCACGCTGCGCCTGTTCGATGTGTTCGAGACGCAGCAGCATGCGTCAGACGCCCCGGCCGCCGAGGTGCGCAACTACTTCGGTCCCGTGCACGGCAGCATGGGGCTCGTCGAGCGGATCCTTGCGCCCTACCCGAACGTGCACTTCCACCCCGGCTGGTTCCCTGCGTCCACGACCGACGTACCAGACGAGCACTACAGCTTCGTCCACCTCGACATGGATCTCGTCTCGAGCACAAACGCGGCGCTCGAATACTTCCTGCCACGCATGCTCACCGGCGGCATCCTCATCGGCGACGACTACTACGACCCCGGCGTACGCCAGTGCTTCGCCGAGCACTGCGGCCGCGGCGGTTACACCCTGATGGAGTTACCGTGGGGCCAGGTGATGGTGGTAAAGCACGCGTAGGAGCCCACCCTGTGGGCGACGCCGTTCGCGAAAGAGCCACAGGCGCTACTACGAAAGATGTCGCCCACAGGGTGGGCTCCTACGGGTGGCTATCGGCGGATCTTGAGGCCGAGGATTCGCTCGATCGCCTTGTCATACGGCGGGCGCAGCATCGCCGTGATGTCGAAGCGTGATTGACGGTAGACGGAACGCGCGTGGCTGAAGGTACGGAAGCCGTCGAAGCCATGGTAGGCGCCCATGCCTGACGGGCCAATGCCGCCGAACGGGAGGTTGTCCTGGGTGAGGTGGACGACGGTGTCGTTGAGCGTGACGCCGCCCGCGACGATGTTGGCGAGAACCCGCTCCTGGTCGCCGCGAACGTTACCGAAGTAATAGAGGCTCAGCGGCCGGGGACGGTCGTTGACGTACGCGATGGCGTCGTCGAGACGGCCATATGGAATGATCGGCAGGATCGGCCCGAAGATTTCCTCGTGCATCACGGCCATCGCGTCGGTGGCGCCGAGTACCAGCGTCGGCGCCATGCGGCGGCCATCCACGTCGTCAGCGGAGGGGTGGAGCGCGCGAACCGTCGCGCCCTGGGTGCGCGCATCATCCAGATAGCCTTCCAGCCGAGCCTTGTGCCGGTCGTTGATGATCGATGTGTAGTCGGCGTTGCCACGCATGGTCGGGAACATCTTCGCGACGTTGCGTGCGAGTGCTTCGGCGAATGCATCGACCGAACCTTCCGGCACGAGCGCAAAGTCCGGTGCGACGCAGATCTGCCCGGCGTTGAGCGTCTTGCCGAATAGCAGGCGGCGGGCCGCGAGATCGAGATCGGCATCGCGGCCGATGATCGCCGGTGATTTGCCGCCGAGCTCGAGCGTGACCGGAACGAGGTTCTCGGCGGCGGCACGCATCACGTGCTTCGCGACCGACGTGGCGCCGGTAAAGAGCAGGTGGTCGAACGCGAGCGACGCGAATCCCTTGCCGACGGCTTCATCTCCAGTGATGACCACGACTTCGGTGTCATCGAATGCGCTCGCAATCATGGTCTGCATCAACGCCGACGACTTCGGCGTGAACTCCGACGGCTTGATCATGGCGCGATTGCCGGCCGCGAGAATGCCTGCCAGCGGAGCGAAAGTAAGGTTGAACGGGAAGTTCCACGGAGCAATGACGCCGACGACACCCTTGGGCTGGTAATCGACCCAGGCGCGCGCACCGAGCAACGCGAGCGGCGCAGGGGATACGCCACGGTAGTCGCGACGCATCCAGCGCTTTACGTGACGCTTCGCGTGTTTCAGCGGCTCGATGGAGGCGGCGACATCGCTGACCAGCGTGCCCTGGCGCGACCGATGGCCGAAGTCGTCGCTCAGTGCGTCGGCGATGTCGCTGGCGTGATCGACCAACAGGCCGATGGCGCGATCGAGGCGATCGATGCGGATGCCCGCCGGTGGCGTGCCATCACGGCGGTGGGCGGCTTGCTGGCGTGCGAGGGTTATTTCCATGGCCGCATCATAGCGGCCAAGTACCTCGTAGGAGCCCACCCTGTGGGCGACGCCTTTCGCGACAACACCACAAGGTCCGCCGCGTCGTGGCGAAACACGTCGCCCACAGGGTGGGCTCCTACACAAGGCGCGATCAGGAGGCCGCGGGGGCCTGCCAGCCGCCGCCGAGCGCGCGGATCAGCGCCACGCTGGCGCGCAGCTGGCGAGTCTCCAGGTCGATCACGCTGCGGCGGGCATCGAGTTCGGCGGTCTGGGCCTGGACGACATCGAGGTAGCCGACGGCACCTTCGCGGTAGCGATCCAGCGAGAGGTCCACCGAGCGCTGGGCGGCGTCGGCCGCGGCACGCTGGTCGGTCAACGCATTGCCGAGATCCCGCAGCAGGGTCAGGTTGTCTTCCACCTGCGCGAACGCATTCAGCACGACATCGCGGTACTTCGCACCGGCTTCGTCGGTCGCGGCCTTCGCCGACTCGACGGCGGCCTTGCGGCGCCCACCATCGAACACGTTGAGCAGCACGGTCGGCCCGACGGACCAGAAGCGGTTCGGCGCGGTCGCGATGTTGCCCCAGGCCGAGCTCTGCCAGCCGCCTTGCCCGTCCAGCGTGATCTGCGGGAAGAACGCGGAGCGCGCCACGCCCACGCGCGCATTGGCTGCAGCGGTACGCCGCTCGGCCGCCGCGACGTCCGGCCGGCGCTGCAGCAACACCGAAGGCACCTCGAGCGGGATGCTTGGCACCTTCATCGCATCGTCCTTCGTCTCGAGCGTGAAGGTCGAGGCGCTGTCGCCGACGAGCACTGCGATGGCATGCAACACTACCGCGCGCTGGGCCTGCGCCTGGGTCAGCTGCGACTTCGCATTCGAAAGCTGCGTCTGCGCACGCGCGACATCGAGGCCCGAAGCGATACCACCCTCGTGGCGCGACTGCGTGAGCTGCAAGGCCTTCGCAAAGGCCGTGATGCTCTCGTTCAACACCTTGATCTGGCGGTCCTGCCCGTTGAGCTGCAGGTAGCTATCGGCAAGCTGCGCCTGCAGGCTCAGCTGCGCGCCGGCTAGATCGGCGGCGGACGCGGCCTGCTCGGCGGTTCCGGCGGCGACGGTGTCACGCACGCGACCCCACAGGTCCACCTCGTAATCCAGCTGGCCACTGATGGTGTAGGAGTTGTAATACGCCGGCGAGGTCGCGCCACGCAGCGGGCGCGTATCCGATTCACGGTTACGCGTCGCATTGCCGTTCAGCCCGAACGTCGGGAACAGCCCCGCACGGACCTGCTTCGTAAACGCCTCGGCCTGCGCGTAGTGCGCATACGCCGCAGCCAGCGTGGCGTTATTCTTCAACAGCTGGCCCTGCAGGCCATCGAGGCGCGTATCGCCGTAGAGCGACCACCAGCTTGCGCGGTCGAGATGATCGGCCGGCTGCGCTTCCACCCACGGTGAATCGGCGTTCGCGAACTGCGGAGCGACCGGCACCTCTGGCGCCTTGTAGGTCGGCGCCAAGGAGCAGGCCGCAAGGCCCATCGAAAGCACCAGCCCTGCGAGCAGCCGCAAGGATTCAGGCCTTGCCATTGCCGCCGTCCTTCTTCGGGGGAATTACGCGCACGGTGTCGCCATTGGCCAGGCCATCCGGCGGGCTTTCGATCAGGCGGTCACCCGCGCTGATGCCCGAGGCGAGCTGCACGGTCTTGCCGAAGTCCTGCGCGATCGAGACGTCCTTGAACGTCACCTTGTTCTGCGCATCGACCACGGCCACGCGCAGGCCGCTGCCGTCATAGACGAGCGCGCTGGCCGGCACGCGGAACAGCGCCGCGTTGGCTGGCAGGTCGAACGTCACGCTGGCGTAGCCACCCGGGAGCAGCTTGCCGTCGTTGTTGTCGACCGCGACCTGCACCAGCGTCGTACCGCTGGCGGCATTGATCGCCGAAGAGCTCGATTCGATCTTGCCCTCGAAGGTCTGGCCCGGGTACTCCGGCACGGTGAGCTTGACGGTCTCGCCCTGCTTGATCGCCGGCGCGTAGTTCTGCGGCACGTTCACGTACATGCGCAGCTTATGCGTGTCGGAGACGACGAACAGCTCCTGGCCGCCGCCGCCCGCGTTGATCAGCGCGCCGACATCCGTCTCGCGGGCCGTGACCACGCCATCGAACGGGGCCACCAGCTTCGCGAAACCCTTGGTCGCCTGGATGCGTTCCAGGTTGGCCTGGGCCGCCGCGGCGAGCGCATGCTTGGCATCGTAGTCGCCGGTCTTCTCGTCGACTTCCTGCTTCGACACCGAGTCCGAATCGCGCATCGCCTGCCAGCGCTTCGCGGTGGTCTGCGCCAGCGCCTCGTTGGCACGCGCGCTGGCGAGGTCCGCCTTCGCCTGCAGCAGCTGCTGGTCGAGGTCGGGCGTTTCGATTTCGCCAAGGATGTCGCCGGCCTTCACCTTCTGGCCGATGTCGAACTTCCACGACTTCAGGTAGCCGCTGGTGCGCGCATAGATCGGTGCCCGCGCGTACGCCTGCAGACGGCCGGGCAGGTTGAGGTCACCACCGCCCTGGCCGCCTTCGGGCGTCACCAGGGTGACCGATGGCGTGGCCTGCGCATCGGTCCACTCGCGCAACTTGTGCGATTCGTTGGCGCGGGTCGCCACGCCGGCGACGACGATGGCGAGCACCACGATGGCGGCGATGATCCCGGCGAGGCGCAGGCGGCGCGGCTGGGGGGTATGGATTGTATCAGGCGACATGGACGGGCTCTCCGGAAGCGTTCGCCGGGGTTTTGGAGGCGTGGCCGCGACGGCCATGGACAATGTTGAACACGACGGGCACGAACAGCAGCGTGGCCGTGGTGGCGAAGATGAGGCCGCCGATCACGGCGCGGCCGAGCGGTGCGTTCTGCTCGCCGCCCTCGCCCATGCCAAGGGCCATCGGCAGCATGCCGATGATCATGGCGAGCGCGGTCATGAGCACCGGGCGGAAGCGGACGAAGCCGCCCTCCGAAGCCGCGAGGAAGGCGTCACCGGTATCGGCGAGACGCTCGCGGCAGAAGCTCACCACCAGGATCGAGTTGGCGGTGGCCACGCCCATGCACATGATGGCGCCGGTGAGCGCAGGCACGGAGAGCGTGGTGTGCGTGGCGAACAGCATCCAGATGATGCCGGCGATAGCGGCAGGCAACGCGGTGACGATCACGAACGGATCCGCCCACGATTGGAAGTTCACCACGATCAGCAGGTAGATCAGCACGATCGCGCCGAGCAGGCCGAGGATCAGGCCGGTGAAGGCGCTGTTCATGGTCTGCACCTGGCCGAGCAACGCGGTGCTCGACGCCTTCGGCAGGTCCTTCTTGTGCGCATCCAGGATCTTCTGGATGTCCGCGGCCACGCCGCCAAGGTCACGATCCTGCGTGGTGGCGAAGATCTCGACCATCGAGTTGATGTTGTACTGGCTGACCACGGTGCTGCTCGTCGATCGCGAGAACGAGGCCAGGCCACCCAGGATCTGCGAACCCGCTGTGCCCGTGCTGGGACTGATCGGCACGTTGGCGAGGTCGGGCAGCGTATCGATGGCGTACTGCGGCGTCTGCATCACGATCGGATAGGACACGCCGTTCTGCGGATTAAGCCAGAAGGTCGGTGCGATCTGGCTGGAGCCCGCGAGGTTCACGCCAAGGCTGCTGGTGACGTCACGCTCGGTGATGCCCACCTGCTGCGCACGGCTGCGGTCCACGTCGACATTGAACGTCGGGCTGGACTGCGACTGCTGGATGCGCGCATCCACGACGCCCGGTACCCGGCGGATCTCACGCAGCAGCGTGTTCGCGTACTTGTAGTTCGCGGCCACGTTGGGGCCACGGATCTGCAGGTCGATCGGCGCAGGCGAACCGAAGTTCAGGATCTGGCTGATGATGTCCGCGGGCGGGAACGAGAATGTCGCGGTCGGGAACAGGCGCGGCAGCTTCTCGCGCAGCTGGCGCACGTATTCGGCCGTCGGCTTGTGGTCTTCCTTCAGCGAGATCTGCAGGTCGCCATCGGCCGAGCTCACCGTACCGGTGTTGTTATAGGTATTGTTGATGCCCGACGACGAGAGGCCCATGTTGTCGACCACCGTACCGAGCTCATCGGCAGGGATGATCCGGCGCACTTCCTTCGTCACCGCCGCGAACAGGTTGGCTGTCTCTTCGACGCGCGTACCGACCGGCGCGCGGACGTGCATCAGGATCTGGCCGGAATCGACCGACGGGAAGAAGTTCCGGCCGAGCATCGGCACCAGCGCGAACGAGACGATCACGAAGGCCATGAAGCCGATGACGAACGGCTTGCTGTGGCGCAGGGCCATCTCCAGCAGGCCATGGTACCCCTGGCGCAGCGCCTCGAAGCGCTTCTCGAAGCCACGCTGGAAGCGAACCAGCGGGTTACGCGAGACCTTGCCGTGCTCACCGTGCGGATCGTCGACCGAATGCGGATGCAGGAGGTACTTCGCCATCGTCGGCACCAGGGTGCGCGAGAGGATGAACGAGCAGATCATCGCGAACATCACCGATTCGGCCATCGGCACGAACAGGAAGCGCGCGACGCCCTCCAGGAAGAACATCGGCACGAACACGATGCAGATGCAGAGCAGCGACACGAAGGCCGGCGTCACGATCTGCGCGGCGCCGTCGAGGATCGCGGTTTCGACGTCCTTGCCGTGCTCGAGGTGCCAGTTGATGTTCTCGATGGTCACCGTGGCGTCATCCACCAGGATACCCACGGCCAGCGCGAGGCCACCGAGCGTCATGATGTTGAGTGTCTCGCCGAAGGCGGACAGCATCGCGATCGCTCCAAGGATCGCGAGCGGGATCGACGTGGCGATGATGACCGTGGAGCGCCAGCTGCCAAGGAACAACAGGATCATCAAGCTGGTCAGCGCCGCCGCGATCACGCCTTCGCGCGCCACGCCGGAGATCGCGCCGCTCACGAACAGCGACTGGTCGCCGATCGGGCTGATCTTCAGGTTCTCGGGCAGCGCGTCCTTCATCGACGCCACGCGATCCTTGATGCCCTGGATGATCGCGAGGGTCGAGGCCGAACCGTTCTTCAGCACCGTCATCAGCACCGAGCGGTTGCCATCGACGTGCACGATATTGGTCTGCGGCGGCGATCCGTCGCGTACGTGGGCGATATCACGGATGAACACCGTCGCGCCGTTGACCACCCTCACCGGCAGGTTGCCCAGCTCTTCGACCACGGAGGGCGAGTTGTTGAGCTGCAGCGTGTACTCGAAATCGCCGATCTTCTGCGTGCCGACGGGCGTGATCAGGTTCTGCGCGGCGAGCGCATTGGCCACGTCCTGCGCCGAAAGCCCGCGCGCCTGCAGCGCCGCGGGGTCGATATCGATCTGCACCTGGCGGGTCTTGCCGCCGAACGGATACGGGATCGCCGCACCCGGCACGGAGGTCAGCTGCGGACGGATCGCATTGAGGCCCAAGTCGCCCAGGTTCTGTTCGGTCAGGCCATCGCCCGAGAGCGCCAGCTGGATGATCGGTACGGTCGAGGCGTTGTAGTTCAGGATCAGCGGCGGCGTGGTACCCGCGGGCAGCTGCCTCAGCAGCGTTTGCGCCACGGCGGTGACCTGCGCGTTGGCGGTGCGGATATCCACCGTGGGCTGGAAGAAGATCTTCACGATGCCGAAGCCGTTGATCGAGTTCGCCTCGATGTGTTCGACGTCGTTCACCGTGGTGGTGAGCACGCGCTCGAACGGCGAGGACACGCGGCCGACCATCTGGTCGGGCGGCAGGCCGGTGTACTGCCACACCACCGCGATCACGGGGATCTTGATGTCGGGGAAGATATCGGTCGGCGTGCGCATCGCCGAGAGCGGACCCACGATGAGGATCAGCAGGGCGAGGACGACGAAGGTATACGGCCGCGTGAGGGCGATCCGAACGATGCCAATCATGAGGGGGACGGTTTCCGAGCGCGATGTTGCGTCGCGGCGAATTTTGCCCCCGCGTGATCCTGCGGCGTAGTTAAGATTTATTTAGGCGTTTTCGGCTAAGCCGCCGGGCAGGTCACCGAGAAGACCGCGCCTTCGTCATTTCCGCCCACCGCCAGCGAATAGCCATGCAGGCGCACGATGGCGCTGACGATAGCCAGGCCGAGGCCGCAGCCGGGTTTGGCGCGCGTCTCATCCCCACGGTAGAAGCGACGGAATACCGCTTCGCGCTCGCCCACCGGGATCCCGGGGCCGGTATCCGCGATGTCGATGCGCGCATCGCCCGTGGGATCGGTGAGCGCCACCAGGCGGATCGCGCCGCCGTTCGGGGTGAACTTGATCGCGTTGCCCACCAGGTTGGCGAACGCCTCGAACATCAGCTGGGGGTCGCCACGCAGCGGCGGCAGCTTGCCGACATCGAGTTCGAAACGCTGGTGGCGGTCCTCTGCGAGCGGTGCATAGAAGTCGTGGACGTTCTTCAGCACGGCCCCGAGGTCCATGTCCTCGAAACATGCGCTGCGCTGACGGTCTTCCAGCTCGGAGACGCGCAGCAGCGCGCGGAACCGGGCCAGCACCGTGTCGATTTCCTCGACCGCGGCCTCGAGCTGCTCGGCGGCGGGCGTGTCCGCGAACTGTTGCTGCACGCGGTACAACCGCGTGCGCATGCGGGTCAGCGGCGTGCGCAGGTCGTGCGCGATGTTGTCGGTGACGCCCTTCACCTCGCCGAGCAGGCGCTCGATCTCGTCGAGCGTGGTGTTCACCGTGCCGGCGAGCAGGTCGACCTCGTCGCCGGCGCGGGTCACCGGCAGGCGGACACTGAGATCGCCTTCGCGGATCGGTTCCATCGCCTGCTGGATCTGGCGTACGCGGCGCGCGGGCCGGCGAGCGATGAGGATGCCACCCAGGACACCTGGGAGAAGCGTGAGCGAGAGGCCCCACAATGCACCCCGGCGAATGATCGCGCCGAGACCGTCGATGGTCGCGCTCTCCTTCACCACGACCAGGCGCTGGCCGTTCGGCAGCGTGGTGGCGAGGCCACGTGCGCGCCGGCCGTTCTCGCCCGGGTGGTCTTCCACCTGGGCCGCGACCGCGTGGATCACGTTGTCTTCCTCGAGTCCCTTCGGAATCGTCGCGACGTTGCCGGCCAGCCGGCGGCCCTGCGCGTCGAACAGGCCCGCGGCCATGAAGCCGGTGGCATCGATCGCGCTGGCGGTGTCGACCGTATCGTTGAGCCGGCGCGGATCAGTCTTTTCCAGGTAATGCAGGCGCGCGGAAAGCATGCCGTCCACGACGTTCGTCAGGTAGCGCGAGGATTCCCACTGGACGACACCCAGCAGCACCACGCACCAGATGGCGAACAGTGCGCCATAGATGAGGATCAGGCGCGAGGTGGCGGAACGCCAGGCGTCAGTCAGCGGGCGCAAGGACGTACCCCGAGCCGCGCACGGTGCGGATGAGCGGCACCTGGCCGGCGCCGTCGATCTTGCGGCGGAGGCGGCCGATATGGACATCGATCACGTTGGTGCCCGGATCGAAGTGGAATCCCCACACGTGCTCGAAGATCATCTGCCGGGTGACGACCTGGCCGGCGTTGCGCATGAGGAACTCGAGCAGGCGGAACTCGGTGGGCAGCAGGGTCAGCGGCTGGCCGTTGCGCAATGCGTTGTGCTTCACCAGGTCCAGTTCGAGGTCCTCGACGCGAAGCCGCGTCTCGGCCGCTTCGGGGCGGCGATGGCGGCGGAGTAGCACCTCGGCCCGCGCCGCGAGCTCGTCAGGCGCGAAGGGCTTGGTCAGGTAGTCGTCGCCACCCGCGCGTAAACCGCGGACGCGCTCGTCCACGTCGGATAGCGCGCTGATCATCAGCACCGGCGTCTCGACCGAGCGCTTGCGCAGCTCGGATACGACATCGATGCCGTCCATGCCGGGCAGCATGCGGTCGAGGGTGATGATGTCGTAGCCGTTTTCCAGGGCGCGGGCCAGGCCGTCGCGGCCGTTGGCGACCCACTCGGCGTTGAGGCCGTGCGCGCCGAGCTCCGCGACGATATCGCGGGCGGTGACTTCGTCATCTTCGATGACCAGGGCCCTGGGCATCCTTCTCACTCCACGTTCGAGGCAACGGAAAACGGCCCCACGAGGGGGCCGTTCCGGATCTTACGCCGTTCGCTGCACTCAGGCGGCGATGGCGACGCGCATCTTCTTCATGGCATTCGCCTCGATCTGGCGGATGCGCTCGGCCGAGACGCCGTACTCATCGGCCAGGTCCTGCAGGGTGGCCTTGTTGTCTTCGGCCAGCCAGCGGCGCTGGATGATGTCGCGCGAACGGGCATCCAGGTTGGCGAGGGCAGAGCCCAGGGCGCTCATCTGGTTGTCCGAAGCGTCGGCTTCGGCCAGGTTGTCGTACGGGTCGGCGCCTTCGTCGACCAGGAACGCGGCCGGAGCCGGCTTCTCGTCGTCATCGGCATCGGCCGGGGCTTCAAAGCCGACGTCACGGCCCGAGAGGCGGGATTCCATCTCACGGACGGTGGCTTCCGGCACGCCCAGGTCGTGGGCGACCACGCGGACTTCCTCGGCGTTCATCCAACCCAGGCGCTTCTTGCTCTTGCGCAGGTTGAAGAACAGCTTGCGCTGGGCCTTGGTCGTGGCGACCTTGACGATGCGCCAGTTGCGCAGGATGAACTCGTGCATTTCGGCACGGATCCAATGCACCGCGAAGCTGACGAGGCGCACGCCCTGGTCCGGGTCGAAGCGCTTCACCGCCTTCATCAGGCCGATGTTGCCTTCCTGGATCAGGTCGGAGAGCTGCAGGCCATAGCCGTTGTAGCCGCGGGCGACGTGCACCACGAAGCGAAGGTGGGACATCACCAGCTGGCGGGCGGCGTCGAGGTCGGCGTCGTCGTGGAAGCGCCGCGCAAGCGTCTGCTCCTCGTCAAGGCTGAGCACCGGGATGCGATGGACGGCCGCGATGTAGGAATCCAGACTGCCAACGACGCTCGGTAGCCCGTAGTTACGGGTGGCGAGGGCTTGAGACATGTGTGGAACCTCCTGAAAGGTATCGGTGCAGGTTAGCAGTCCCAGGGTGGGAGTGCTAACCCCTGCCGAAGTTCAATCTTGGTTAGCTGTACTCAATGGTACAGAAATACCCCCGGGGTGTCCAGTGGGGGTTGAAAGGTATTCAGGAGGGAGAACGCTACCCGGCCGCTGCTACGGCGGCGGGAACCACTTAAGTGACTGATGTGCAATACATATGGGGGTAACCCTTCAGATCTAAAGGGCAATCCCCTACGCGCGGAAAGCCCATGCCCCGGCAGTCAGATGGCAAGGCGCACCCCAAGCTCGCAGGATGGCCTTCTACTACGCTCCCCTTCCCGGCACCGTCCTGATCTGCCGGTTTCCACCGCCCGGATCCGCGCCCCCAGGCGAGATGGTCAAGACGCGCCCGGTGATCGTCGTCAGTCGCCGGCTCAAGGGGCGCCCGGGCCTTGTCAGCATCGTGCCGGTCAGCATGACTCCGCCGCGAGAACCTGCAGGCTGGCATGTCCGCGTGCCAGCCGATGAGATGCCCCCAGGCTGGCGCGATCGCGAAGGAGATCGGTGGGCGAAATGCGACATGGCCATGGTCGTCAGCCTTGAGCGTTTGTCGCATGCGCGAGCTCATGCGTCGCGCACAGCGCAAGGCATCCTTACACGTGTAAGTGAGAAGACGCTCAGCGAGATTCGCACAGCGTTGGCTTATGTGTTCGAGCTGGACGCGTGTCGATGCGAAGGTGCTTGCACGTTGGACGCACAACAACTAGATTAAGGCTGTCTATCGGCGGCAACGTCGATTTCGAAGACCTCGATGCACTCAAGGGTAGCGATCGAGGCGGGCCGAAACACGATGACAAGTGATTCGGTTGCTACTTAGCCCGCGCGCTTCGGCCGCGGGCTTTTGTCTTTTCAGGCTTCGAGTTCGGCGCGTCGCGGCAGCGACCAGTCGATGGGTTGCTCACCGCGCTCGATGAGATATGCGTTCGCTTTCGCGAAATGCCCGCAGCCCATGAAACCCCGGTGCGCCGATAACGGCGAGGGATGCACGCTGCGCAGGATGCAGTGGCGCTTGCCGTCGATGAGCTGGCCCTTCTTCTGCGCGTGGCTGCCCCACAGCATGAAGACGAGGCCTTCGCGTTCACGGTTGAGCGCATCGATCGCGGCGTCGGTGAAACCTTCCCAGCCCTTGCCCTGGTGAGAGCCGGCCTGCCCTGCTTCCACGGTGAGCACCGCGTTTAGCAGAAGCACGCCGCGATCGGCCCATGTCGTGAGACAACCATGGTCCGGACGAGGAATGCCGAGGCAGCTCTCGATTTCCTTGAACATGTTCTGCAGCGACGGCGGCACGCGCACGCCGGGGCGCACGGAAAAGCTCAGGCCGTGTGCCTGCCCGGGTCCGTGGTACGGATCCTGGCCGAGGATCACGACACGTACCTTGTCGAACGGTGTGTGCTCGAACGCGTTGAAGATCTCGGGACCCGGCGGATAAATCACCTTGCCGTGTGCTTTCTCGTCACGAAGGAATGTAGAGAGCTCGAGCATCTCAGGCCGGTCGAGATGATCGCCGACGCGCTCCTTCCACGAGGCCTCGAGCTGCACGCGATCGTTCAAGCTTCCGCCTTCGCACGCAGGTGCAACGCGACGCGCAACTGGAACAGAAGCTTCGTGATGAGCAACTTCTCTTCGACAGGCTTCTCGACCAGGTCATTCGCACCGGCACGCAGCAGCGCCGCCTGGTTTGCGGGATTTTCATCGCCGGTCATGATCAGCGTGGGCAGCCTGCCCTTGCCGTAGCCGAACTCATTGCGGATGCGCTCGACCAGGTCGCCGCCGGTGAGCTCACCCTTGAGGCTCACGTCGGTCAGGACCACGTCGGCGCCAACCTTTCCTCCCGCCTTGGCCGTACGCAGGAACTCGATCGCATCTTCCGCACTGATGACGTGATGTACGGTCAGGCCGTACTTCTCCATCATGCGGCGCGTCGCCAGCGCGACGACACGGCTGTCTTCCACGTAAAGCACTTCGCCTTCCGCACCGCCTTCGGGGCGCACGTAGCCGCGGATGAACTCCGCCAGTGCCTCGAAGCCGAGCGACTTGTCGAAATAGTCCGTGACGAACTCGCCGAGTTCGCGACGATGCAGGCGCTGCTCGACGTCGCCCGACACCACGACGATCGGCATGTAGATCTGCGGCGCGGCTTCGCGGACGAAGCGCGCGACATCCAGGCCATCCATGTCCGGCAGGCGCAGGGCCACCGTGACGAAGTCGAACACCCCGCGTTGCAGTTCCATCTGCGCTTCCGCGCCGGTCCCCACGCCGACGATTTCCACGCCAGGCACTTCCGCCGACACGACGCGCGAAATCAGCGAGCGCACGACCTTGGAGCCGTCCACCAGCAGGATGCGCGGCGTGGCGCCAGCGACGCCTGATCCGATATGCGATGCCACCCCCTGGCCTCCCCTTAACCCGCCGCCGCGCGGCGTATCTGTCGAGCGCTGACCAGCCGCGCACCGAGCCAGCCGAGGACGGCGGACGCGAGCGGCACCGAAAGAAGCAACCACACCGGCAGGCCGCCGAACTGCACGCTGCCATCGTAGGCGGCGGCGAGGCGGCCGACCGGGCCGGCCATCGCCAGCTCGATCACCACCGCCAGCGCCACGGCCAGGATGCCGGCAAGCAGGCCCAGCCAGATGCCTGCATAAAGATAAGGCCGGCGTACGAAGGGCCGGCTGGCGCCGATCAGCAGCAGCACGCCGATTTCCTCTGCGCGGCTCTGGATGTCGACGCGAATGGTGTTGCCGACGACGAGCAGCGCGGCGATGCCAAGCAGCAGCGCGAGCATGGTGGTCGCGCGCGCGCCGACACCGACGATCGCATCCAGCCGCTGGCGCCAGGCGCCCGTGTCCTGGACCATGTCGACGCCCTGCGTCGCCTTCATCGATTCGACGAGACGGCTGGCGTCCTCGGCGGAAAGGTTGGGCTTGGGCTGCACGGCTAGGACATAAGGCAGCGGGTTCACATCAAGCGACTGCAAAGCGCCCGAGAACCCCTGCACTTCAGCCAGTTCGGCGAGGCCATCCTTCGGGGTGCGCACGGTGATGTCCTGTACCTCCGGCCGGCCGCGCAAGGCCGAGGCCGCGGTTTCCGCCATCGCCGCGTTCTCACCCGGCTTCATGAAGGCACTGATCGTCTGGTTGCGGCCCAGCGCATCACCCATGCGCTCGACATTGCCGAGCAGCAGGTAGAAGGCCAGCGGAAGCGCGAGCGCCACGCCCATGACGGCGACGGTAAGGAGCGTGCCCAGAGGGCGCGAAGCCAGCCGGCGCCAGCTGATCGAGAGGCTCCAGGCGTGGTGTTCGCGCCAGGCGCCGATGTGGTGCGGCGTGGTCCGGCGGGTCTTCTCCGGCTCGGGTGCACGGCGCGGCTCGCGGACGGTGTTCATACCACCTCCGTCGCGGGCACGTCGGCGATGAGCTTGCCGTGGTCGAGGACGACGACGCGTTTCTTCATGCGCTTGATCAGCATCAGGTCGTGGCTCGCGACAAGGACGGCGGTACCCACCGCCTGGAATTCGGCGAACAGGCCCATGATCTCCATGGCCAGCTGCGGGTCGAGGTTGCCGGTGGGCTCATCAGCGATGAGCACGGCGGGCTTCGCGACGATGGCGCGGGCGATGCCCACGCGCTGCTGCTCGCCGGTGGAAAGCGTGCCGGGCAATTGCTTCTCGTAGCTGAGCAGGCCGACCTTCTCGAGGGCGGCACGCACGCGCCGTGCCCGTTCGGTGGGCGAGACCCCGGCGATGACCAGCGGCAGCTCCACGTTCGCGAACACGCTGCGGTCCAGCAACAGGCGGTGGTCCTGGAAGACCATGCCGAGCTTGCGGCGAATACGCGGGATATCGGAGGAGCGGACGGTATTGAGCTTCTGGCCGTCCAGGGTGACCACGCCGTTGGTCGGGCGCTCGATCATGGCCAGCAGCTTGAGCAGGGTGCTCTTGCCGGCACCGGAATGCCCGGTCACGAAGGCCATTTCACCGGCGTCGACCTGGAAGGAGACATCCGTAAGGGCCTGGTGGTCGCCCTCGTATCGTTTGCTCACCAGATCGAAACCGATCACCGCGCTACCCGTTGGCTCGTGAAGCCTAGAGGATAAGGGATGCGGCGGGGTTTGGGCCGGGTCTGGGTCGCGAAATTCGGGCGGGTGGCGTGCGGCGTCGCCGCTTCGTTGGCTTATCGCGCGCAAGCGCGCTCCCACAACAACTGTCATGTGGGAGCGCGCTTGCGCGCGAATCATGCCGCCAGGGCGTTTCTTCCCGGCGTAAATCCGGCCCAGGCGACGGAACACGCCTTCCTTCTTCGCCGGG
>NZ_JBQCFT010000023.1:0-2516 GCF_051958795.1 Luteibacter sp.
AGCATTTCGCCATCCCACGTTCGGCGATCGACGAGATCGTCCGCGCCAACGGAGAGTCGGTGAAGCTCGAGAAGCTGGGCGGGGCAGGGGTCGCCACCATTCGCGGGCGCCGGGTTCCGGAAGTCGCCTTGGCCGACGTTCTCGGCCTCGACAGCGAGGTCCCCGAGACCGAGCGCAGCCTGGTGGTGCTTCGGCCGGCCGGCGGCGACGTTTACGCGCTGGCGGTCGACCGCATCCACGATCACGAGGAACTGGTCGTCAAGCCTGTCGCCCCCGCGGTGATGGCGACCGGCCTCTATGCCGGGACCACGCTCGCCGACGACGGTCGCCCAATCCTGCTGTTCGATCCGGCAGGCCTCGCCGAGGTCGGTGGCGTGCGGCTTGAAGCGCAGGAGCGCGCGGCGCGGATCGCCGAAGGTTCCGGAACCATTACCTCCCAGGCCACCCCGGTACTCCTCTTCCGCGGACTCGACGGCGGCCGGAAGGCGCTTCGGTTGGCGATCGTCGATCGCATAGAAGAGGTATCCGCAAGCGCGATCCGTGAAAGCGCGGGCCAGCTACGCGTGCAGGTCGGCGATGTGATCCTGCCACTCGGGGGTGCCGCCAGCGCCGATCTCCCGCATGAGAAGGTTCGTTTGTTCCGCCTCAATGATGGCAAGAACGAGATTGGCTACGCCTTCTCCGAAGTGCTCGACTTCGCATCGATCGACAACGACATCATCCACGCAGATCGCCCCGGCGAGGTCAGCGGCGTGTCGCTCATCAACGATGAGCCTGCCGAACTGGTCGATGCGCATTGGCTCTTTGCGCAATATGTCGGCGCCGCGGCCCGACAGGTCGAGCAACTGGTCTGCCTGGTCCCCGGCTGGGATCCGTGGATGCAGAACATGTTGCGGCCGCTGATCGAAGCTGCCGGCTACCGCGTCATCGACGATGCGGACGACGACAAGGCTGATGTCGTCATCGCATGCGTCGGGGAGGAACTACCCGACACGGTCACCGACCGTACGATTTGGCTCCGCGCCGAGCCGCTGCTGAAAAAGCTCAAGGAGTTGCTCGGCGACCGCGTGGGCGACGTCAAGGTGTCCGCACGCCTCACCGATTCGCCCTCGTGCCTCGCGCTGAGCGATTACGAGATGGCCCCGCACCTGGCCCGCTTGCTGCGCGAGGCTGGTCAGGCCATGCCCGAGTCCAAGCCCACGCTGGAGATCAACCCGGCCCATGCGCTGCTCAAGCGGGTCGAGGCCGAGACGGACGAGACCAAGGCGGGGGACCTGGCCACGCTGCTGCTGGAGCAGGCGGAAATCGCCGCCGGCGCGCAGCTTCCCGATCCGGCCGCGTTCGTGCAGCGCATGAACCGCGTGCTGCTCGGCTGATCGCTGCTCGCACCGTAAAACGAAGAGCCCGCCAGCTGGCGGGCTCTTCGTTTCCACCGGCCGAGGCGACGCACTGACTTTCCGTGTCCCGCCCGGACCCGCCACGCTCAACCGCCCGCCCACCAAGGAGACACCCTATGAAGCTCTACTACCTTTCCGGCGCCTGCTCGCTGTCGCCGCACATCGTGGCGAACGAGGCCGGTATCCCCATCACGCTGGACAAGGTGGATCGCGCCACCAAGGTCACTGCCTCGGGCGAGGACTATATGGAGGTGAACCCCAAGGGCTATGTGCCGGCGCTGCGCCTGGATGACGGCGAAGTGCTCACCGAAGGCGCGGTGATCGTGCAGTACCTGGCCGATCTCAAGCCCGAGAGTGGACTGGCGCCACCCCACGGCACGCTGGCCCGTTACCGCTTGCAGGAGATCCTCACCTACATCAACTCCGAGCTGCACAAGAGCTACAGCCCGCTGTTCAATCCGGCGACGCCGGACGAGACCCGGGCCGAGCGGACCGCTTACCTCACGCGCCGCTATGCCTATATCGAAGCCATTCTCGGCAAGCAGTCGTACCTGTTGGGCGAGCATTTCACGGTTGCCGACGCCTACCTGTTCACCGTGACCCAGTGGGCTGCGCGGGTCGGCCTCGACCTGGACCCCTTCCCGGCCCTGGCCCGGTACCTGCGCCGCATTGCGGAGCGGCCGTCGGTGCAGGATGCGATGCGTGCCGAGGGGCTGCTCAAGTAGGACCGACGCCGACCCGCGCCGCGTCGGCCGGATGCCGCGCGGCGAACATGCTGGAGGGTGTCCAGCACGCAACGCGAACGGGCAGATCTCGCGGCTTCGCGCACGTCAGGTGCCGAGCACGTTGCGGACGGTCTTACGCGTGCGCCGGCCCACGGCTAGCTCCGCGCCGTTGCGCATGGTCAGCAGCAACTGGCCTCCGGTGCCGGTGGTGACGCGAAGCACTGCGTCGATGTTCACCAGGGTGGAGCGGTGCACCCGCAGAAAACCCGCGCCCAGTGTTCGTTCGAGATGCGAGAGGCTGTCCCGCATCAGGTAACTCCGCTCGGCGGTATGCGCCTGCACGTAGTCACCGTCGGCGGCGAACCATTCGATCTGCGCCAGCGCCAGGCGAAGC
>NZ_JBQCFT010000024.1:0-9207 GCF_051958795.1 Luteibacter sp.
TGCAGGTCGGAACCATCGCGCTGGAAGATCTTGTGCTCGCGCACGCGCACTTCGACGTAGAGATCACCCGCCGGCGAACCCGCCGGGCCGGCTTCACCCTGGCCGGTAAGGCGAATGCGATCGCCGTTGTCGACGCCAGCAGGAATCTGCACCGACAGGGTGCGCTCTTCCTCGAGGCGGCCTTCGCCGTGGCATTTCTTGCACGGCTTGTCGATCTTCTGGCCGGAGCCATGGCAGGTCGGGCACGCCTGCTGGATGGAGAAGATGCCGTTCTGCATGCGCACGCGGCCGTGGCCGGCGCAGGTGGGACAGGTGGAGACCTTACCGTCTTCCGAGCCCGTGCCGTTGCAGTGGTGGCAGTTCACCTGGGTGGGAATCTCGATCTTCTTCTCGACGCCGAACACGGCTTCCTCGAGGTCGAGCTCCATGATGTAGCGCAGGTCGGCGCCACGGCGGGCGCGCTGGCGACCACCGCCACCGCCGCCGAAAATGTCACCGAAGATATCCCCGAAGATGTCGCCGACGTCGCCGAAACCGGCGCCACCGCCACGACCGAAGCCGCCACCCTCGAACGCCGCATGGCCGTACTGGTCGTAGGCCTGGCGCTTCTGGGCATCGGAGAGGACGTCGTACGCCTCCTTGGCTTCCTTGAATTTGTCGATCGCCTCCGGATCATCCGGATTGCGGTCAGGGTGGTACTTCATCGCGACGCGACGAAAAGTCTTTTTCAGATCCCCGTCGGTGACGGTACGTTCAACACCGAGGATTTCGTAGTAGTCGCGCTTGCTCATGTGACGCTTTTGCTTCCCTTGGACGGACAAACGCGCCGAAGGCTTTCGCCCCGGCGCGGTCGCGTCATTGATACTTCAGACAAGTGGCGCGGGAAGCTACCCGCGCCACGGATCCCACCATCAGGACGATTACTTCTTGTCGTCCTTGACTTCGGTGAACTCGGCGTCGACCACGTCGTCGGGCTGGGCCGAACCGCCGCCCGGTGCCGACTGCTGCGCCGTATCCGAAGCGCCACCCGACTGGGCCGCTGCGTACAGCGACTGGGCGACCTGCTCGAGGTTGGCGATCTTCGACTCAATGGCCGACTTGTCGTCGGTATCCTTCGCCTTCTCCAGATCCGACACAGCGCCGTCGATGCTGGCGAGCTGCTCGGCCGGGATCTTGCCGCCGTGCTCCTTCAGCTGCGAACGGGTCTGGTGCACGAGCTGGTCAGCCTTGTTGCGCACCTGGACGAGGTCGTGGAACTTCTTGTCCTCTTCGCGGTTGGCTTCGGCATCGGCCACCATGCGCTGGATCTCTTCCTCGGACAGGCCCGAGCCCGCCTTGATTTCGATCTTCTGTTCCTTGCCGGTGTCCTTGTCCTTCGCCGACACGTGCAGGATGCCGTTCGCATCGATATCGAAGGTGACTTCGATCTGCGGCGTGCCACGCGGCGCCGAACGGATACCCGAGAGGTCGAACTTGCCGAGCGACTTGTTGGCGTTGGCACGCTCGCGCTCACCCTGGAGCACGTGCACCGTCACCGCGGTCTGGTTGTCATCGGCGGTAGAGAAGGTCTGCGAGGCCTTGGTCGGCACCGTGGTGTTCTTCTCGATGAGCTTGGTCATGACGCCGCCCATCGTTTCGATACCCAGCGAAAGCGGGGTCACGTCGAGGAGCAGCACGTCCTTCACCGAACCGCCCAGCACGCCACCCTGGATCGCGGCGCCGACGGCGACGGCTTCATCCGGGTTGACGTCCTTGCGCGCTTCCTTGCCGAAGAAGTCCTTGACGGCTTCCTGGACCTTGGGCATGCGGGTCTGGCCACCGACGAGGATGACCTCGTTGATGTCCGACACGCGCAGGCCGGCGTCGTTGAGCGCGGTGCGGCACGGCTCGATGGTGCCCTTGACCAGGTCTTCCACCAGCGACTCGAGCTTGGCGCGGGTCAGCTTGATGTTGAGGTGCTTCGGGCCCGAGGCGTCGGCCGTGACGTACGGCAGGTTCACATCAGTCTGGTGCGCCGAGGAGAGTTCGATCTTGGCGCGCTCGGCGTCGTCCTTCAGGCGCTGCAGGGCGAGCTGATCCTGGCGCAGGTCGATGCCCTGCTCCTTCTTGAACTCTTCCACGAGGTAATCGATGACGCGGTTGTCGAAATCTTCGCCGCCGAGGAACGTGTTGCCGTTGGTGGCGAGCACTTCGAACTGCTTCTCGCCATCGACGTTGGCGATTTCGATGATCGAGACGTCGAACGTACCGCCGCCGAGATCGTACACGGCGATCTTGCGGTCGGCCGTGCCGGACTTGTCGAGGCCATAGGCCAGGGCCGCGGCGGTCGGCTCGTTGATGATGCGCTTGACGTCGAGGCCGGCGATCTTGCCGGCATCCTTGGTGGCCTGGCGCTGGCTGTCGTTGAAGTACGCCGGCACGGTGATGACCGCTTCGGTGACCGATTCGCCCAGGAAATCCTCGGCGGTCTTCTTCATCTTCATGAGCACCTTCGAGGAGATTTCCTGCGGTGCCATCTTCTTGCCATCGGCGGTCTGCACCCAGGCATCGCCATTGTCGTGCGCCACGATGCCGTACGGCACGAGCTTGATGTCCTTCTGCACTTCGGCGTCGGTGAACTTGCGGCCGATGAGGCGCTTCACCGCGTAGAAGGTGTTCTTGGCGTTGGTGACAGCCTGGCGCTTGGCCGGCGCACCGACGAGGACTTCGTTGTCCTTGGTGAACGCGACGATGGACGGCGTGGTGCGATCGCCCTCGGCGTTCTCGATGACGCGTGCCGTGGTGCCCTCCATAACGGCTACGCAGCTATTGGTGGTACCGAGGTCGATGCCGATGATCTTGGCCATAAAACGTGCTCCGAATTTCAATGCGGCCCCCGCGGCCGCGACTGTTTGTGGAAATGGGGCCTTGCCCCATCAATTCAATGCGTTGTGAGACTCAGTGGTCCTTGACGACCGCGACCAGCGCCGGGCGCAGCAGGCGATCGTTCAGGACGAAGCCCTTCTGGACCACGGCGACCACCGTGTTCGGCGCATGCTCGGTCGAATCCACCGCGCTGATCGCCTGGTGGTGTTCCGGGTTGAACGGCTGGTGCAGCGGATCGACCAGTACGAGGCCGTTCGACGAGGTGACCTTTTCCAGCTGCTTCAGCGTGAGCTCGAGGCCCTCGCGCAGCGCCTTCGCATCGGCGTTCTCGTTGGCAAGGCCCAGGGCCACGCTGTCGTACACTGGTAGCAGGTCGCCCAGCAGCTTCTCGTTGGCGAAGCGGCGGGCCTGGTCCAGGTCGCGCTGGAGGCGGCGGCGCTGGTTTTCGATCTCCGCCCGCTCGCGCAGCACGGTATCGCGCGCCTGGGACAGCTCGGACTCGAGGGCCGCCAGACGGGCGGTCAGGGCATCAAGATCGGCGTTGACGCTGTTGGCGGCACCGCTCTCCTGCGCCGGATCCGTCGCGTGGGGATCGTGGTTCTGCATGATTACTCCAAATGTAAGCAAACGGCCCCCGCAAGGGGACCGAACATTCGCGGGAAATACTAAACCCGCCTCCCGTGGCGGTTTATGAGGTCGCCACGGCGCGATTCAAGGCATCACTGAGCAATCCGGCGGTGGCTTGTACCACCGGGATGACCCGCTCATATGCCATACGCGTCGGTCCAATAACTCCGATCGCGCCCAGCATGCGGCCGCTGGTGCCGTAGGTAGCCGTGACGATGCTGCAGCCGTCGAGGGCCGAGAAGCCCGATTCCTCGCCGATGAAAAGCCGTACGCCGGGCGCCTTCACGCAGTTTTCCATGAGCTGGAGCAGCTCGCGCTTCTGCTGGAAGGCGTCGAAAAGATCGCGCAGGCGATCGATATCGGCCAGTTCGGAATAGCCCATGAGGTTGGTCTGGCCGCTGACGAGGACGTCGTCGGTGTCGTCGTCCCGGAAGGATGCGGTCGCCAGCTCCACCGCGCTGGCGAGCAGCCGGTTGAGCTCGCCACCGGCCTCGCGCAGCTCGGCCGCCAGGTGGGCCCGGATATCCGCCAGGCGGAACCCGGCGAAGTGGGCGTTGAGGTAGTTGGCAGCCTGTTCGAGCTCGCCCGCGTCGATGGGGCGCGAAAGCTGCACGACCCGGTTCTGAACCTGGTTATCCGAGAAGACCAGGATGACCAGCACGCGGGCATCCGGGAGGTTCACGAAATCGATGTGGCGCAGCGGGAAGTCGCCCTGGCGCGGCACGGTGACCACGCCAGCGAAATGGGTCATGGCCGAGAGCAGGTGGGAAACGTTGCCCAGCAGGTCACGGGTGGTCGTCTGGTGCGGCGGGAGCCCGCCCTGCAGGCGCGCCATCTCGTCGCGCGGCAAGGGCTTGAGCTCGAGCAGGCTATCCACGAACAGGCGCAGGCCACGCGGTGTAGGGATACGCCCCGCCGACGTGTGCGGCGACGCGACCAGCCCCGCCTCTTCCAGGTCGGCCATGATGTTGCGGATGGTCGCCGGGCTGACTTCCAGGCCAGAGGACTTCGCCAGCGTGCGTGAGCCGACCGGCTCGCCATCGGACAGGTATTGCGAAATCAGGGTACGCAACAGTCGCCGCGCGCGAGCATCAATGTCTTGGCCGGAAAACGGATTCATGCGCGTGGTGGGCTGAGGGCGGGATAGCAGGCGATATCAATAAGGTCTGCGCGCCCGCCTTGCAAGTCTCGGTTCCTGCGACGCGGCTCCCGCTACAATTGGCGTGATTCCATCCGCCACGCCGGTGCCCATGCTCACCTCGCTCTACGTCCGCCAGTTTGCCGTCGTTGAAGAAGCCGAAGTGGCCTTCGGGCCCGGGCTTACCGTGGTCAGCGGCGAAACCGGCGCAGGCAAGTCCCTGCTGGTCGATGCCCTGATGCTGCTGGCCGGCGCCCGCGCCGATAGCGGCATGGTCCGGGCCGGCAGCGACCGCGCCGAGCTGGCCGCCGAGTTCGACCTCACCGGCCTTCCGGAAGCCCTGGGCTGGCTGCGCCAGGAGGAACTGGACGATGGCGATACCTGCCGCCTGCGCCGGGTGATCCGCACCGAGGGCAGCTCCAAGGGCTGGATCAACGGCCGCCCGGCCAGCCTGGCGCAGATGTCTGCCCTCGCTGCCCTGATCGTCGAGATCCATGGCCAGCACGAACACCAGGCCCTGCTCTCGCGCCAGCACCAGATGGGCCTGCTCGATGCCTTCGCCGGCAATGAGGAAGGCCTTGCCCGCGTGCGTGACCTGGCGAAGGCCTGGCGCGACGCGGTGGCGAAGATCCGCCAGCTCTCGGGCGGCGACGATCGCGAGCGCCAGATCGAACTGCTCGCGCACGAACTGGAAGAACTGGACCGCTGGGCGCTTGCGCCGGCCGCGCTCGAAGACCTCGAAGCGCAGCACCGCCGCCTCGCGAACGCCGGCCGCCTCGCCGAAGGCGCCAACGGCGTGGTGGAGCTGCTCGATGGCGAGAGCGAATTCGCCATCGGCCGCGCCCTGTTGCGCGCGCATGCCGAGCTCTCGCGGCTCGCCGAGCTGGATGCCTCCCTGGCCCCCACCCTGGAACTGCTCGACAGCGCGCAGATCCAGGTCGGTGAAGCCGTGGACGGCCTGGGCCGCTATGCCCAGGACGTGGAGCTCGACCCGGAGCGCCTCGCCGAGGTGGACACCCACCTCACCCACCTCCACGACCTGTCACGCCGTTACCGGCTGCCGATCGAAGAACTCACGGGCAAGGCCGAGGAACTGCGCGAGCGCCTTGCCGAGCTCGAAGGCGCCGGCGACGCGCTGGAGCGGCTGGGCCGCGAGCGCGACCGCCTGCGCAACGAATACGACGCCGCCGCCGCTACGCTTTCGACAGCGCGCGCCGACGCCGCCGCCCGGCTGGGCTCCTCGGTCGCCGCCCTGATGGGCGAACTCGGCATGTCCAGCGGCCGGCTGGAAGTGGCGCTGGAGCCCGCCGACGGCGACGATCCGGATCCGCAGGGCCGCGAACGCTGCGAACTGCTCGTCAGCGCCAACCCCGGCCAGCCGCCGCGCGCCCTGCGCAAGGTCGCCTCGGGCGGCGAACTCGCCCGCATCAGCCTGGCCATCGAAGTGGCGACGCTGGGCAACGACAACATCGGCTGCATGATCTTCGACGAGGTCGACACCGGCATCGGCGGCGCCGTGGCCGAAGTGGTCGGCCAGAAGCTGCGCGCCCTCGGCGAGCGCGTGCAGGTGCTCTGCGTCACCCACCTGCCCCAGGTCGCCGCGCAAGGCCACAACCACCTCAACGTCGCCAAGGAAAGCGACGGCGAATCCACCCGCACGCGGATCAGGGCGCTCGACGCCAGCGGCCGCCGCGAGGAGATCTCGCGCATGCTCGGCGGCGTGGAAATCACGAAGGAAACCCGCGCCCACGCGAAGAAGATGCTGGATAAGGCGCAGGGCTAATCCGTAGGAGCCCACCCTGTGGGCGACATCTTTCCCCACTCGTTTCGGGGCCTGTGGCTCTTCCGCGCAGGGCGACGCCCACCGGGTGGGCCCCAACGACGATGAGCGGGATTTGCCGCGAGACGGCTAGCTGCGGATCAGCCCGCGCTCCTGCGCCATGCGGTACAGGTCGAGTTCCGACCCGGCGTTGAGCTTGTTCATCACCGCGGCGCGGTGGATGTAGATGGTCTTCTGCCCGATGCCGAGTTCCGCCGCCACCTGCTTCGGCGCCCGGCCGGCGGCGAGCAGCAGGAACACCTCGCGCTCGCGCGCGGTCAGGCGGCTGAAGGGATCGAGATCCTGCGAGGAGCGGCTGGAGCGACGTTCACGCAGGTCCGAGCTCAGGTACTGGTCGCCGGCCAGGACGGCACGCACGGCGGCCACGAGTTCTTCCGGGGCCACGCCCTTGGTCACGTAACCACGCGCGCCACGGC
Source organism: Luteibacter sp. (assembly GCF_051958795.1). Lineage (GTDB taxonomy): Bacteria > Pseudomonadota > Gammaproteobacteria > Xanthomonadales > Rhodanobacteraceae > Luteibacter. The sequence goes on from NZ_JBQCFT010000024.1 coordinate 6,887, forward strand.
GCATGGCTTCGGAAACGTACGGCTCGCCATCGTGCATGCTCAGCACGACGATGCGCATGTTCGGCTCGATGCTGCCCAGGTGCTCGATCAGCGGCAAGCCGCTGCCATCGGGAAGCGAGAGGTCCACCGCCACGAGGTCCGGGCGGTGCTGGGTCACGGCATCCACGGCTTCATCGGCGTTGCGCGCTTCGGCAACGACGTCCAGGTCCGGTTCCAGCTGGATCAGCCGCTTGAAACCTTCACGGACGATGGCGTGGTCATCTACAAGGACGATTCTTGGCATGGGCTGAATGTAACAGTACTCAACCGAATGTGCGCATATGCGCGCACATGGCGTCAGCGCGCCACATGGGCCGTGTAACATTCACGCGTATGCGCCTTCGCCCCCTTTTCCGCTTCGCCGGCCCGATCATCGCCATCAGCTACGCGCTGGCCTGGGTGATGCTCTGGCCGACCGAGCAGCCGTACTGGGTGCTTCCGTTCGGCCTGCGTTTCGGCGCCCTGCTGCTGACCCGCACGCGGGACTGGTTCTGGATCCTGGGCGGTGAAATCGCCGCCAGCGCCTTCTGCGAGTGGCGCAGCGGCCTACCGATCGGCGGTGCCGGCTTCGTGCTGGGCGATACGCCGGAACCGCTGATGGTCGCGGCGTGCCTCTGGCTCCTGCGCCGCGCGCACCTGCATGCCAGCCTGAATACCCCCGAAGACGTCGCCCGCCTGCTGCTCTCGGCCATGGTCACGGCGACGGTGGCCACGGCCGGCAACGCGGCCATGATGGCCTCGCTGCACCCCGCGGCGCCGGTCGAAATGCTCGGCACGACCTTCGGCAGCGACCTGCTCGGCAATTACCTCGGCGTGCTGCTGGTGGTGCCGGTGATGGTGCTGGTGTTCCGGGAGCGCCCCACGCAGACTGCGCTGGCGGAGCTGTTGCTCGACGGCCTGCTGGTGATGCTGCCCTCTCTGGCCATCCTGGTGACCCTGGCCGAGTACTCCCCGCAACCCCAGTTCGCCCGGGTGCTTTCGCTGGCGCCCGTGCTGTTCTTCGCTTTCCGGCACGGCTGGCGCGGTGCCGGCCTGGCCATGCTGATCACGAGCGTGGGCCTGAACGTCACCGAGGACATGATCGGCCGTGGCGCCCCCACGGCGGCCGCCCACCTGTTCCTTGCCGTGGCCGGCACCGGCACCCTGATGCTCGGCGCCGCGACCGATGCCCTCCGCCGCAGCAGCGAACGCGTGGCCCAGCAGAACACCCACCTGGCCGCGGCCAACCAGCGGCTCGACCAGCTGGCCCGCCAGCTCCGCGACGCGGCCCGAGGCAACCTGCAGGCGGAGGAAAGCCTGCGCCGGCACATGGCCTCGGAGCTGCATGACGAGCTCGGCCAGAACCTGACCGCCATCCAGACCCACCTGAAGCTCGCCCAGAGCCGCCTCGGCAACGCGGGCCTGGACGACATCGGCAGCGCCATCAACGGGATCCTCGGCCATATGCGCCGGGCCCTGCACAAGATGCTGGATAGCCTGCGCCCGTCGGTACTGGACGAGTTCGGCCTGCTGCGTGCCCTGGACGAGGGCCCGATCCGCGACATGCTGACCGCGGCCGGCATCCACTATGTCACCGACCTGCGCGGCGAGCCCCGGCTGCTCGATGACGACACCCTGACCGCCATCTACCGCGTGGTCCAGGAGAGCGCCACCAACGTCGTGCGCCATTCCGGTGCAAAGGAAATGCGCCTGCGCCTGCGGATCGGCCTGCGTGACAGCGGCCCCGTAGCCGTCCTCGACATTCGTGACGATGGCCATGGCCTGCCCTCCACACCGCGCCCGGTCAGGACCGATGGCGGCGGTCGCGGCCTGCAGGGCATGAGTGACCGGATCACCGCCCTGGGCGGCCTGTTCCGCATCGTCCCAGAGCCCGTGGGATTGCATCTCCGCGTGTTGCTCCGCAGCACAAGTATCGGAACGAACATAGGAAATTTTCCAATAGCCGGTTCGTGAACGCTTCGTTACGATCCTTCCATCGATGTGGGGGAGCCGCCGTCGAGAGACGGTGAGCCCAGGTCGATCGTGGGGACGATCGACCTGAAGAGGCGACAGGATGTCAGCCTCGCCGGCGCCAGGTGGTGTACGGGATCTAGCGAGCAACTCGCGATCCACGAACCACCAGGTATCCGGATCAGCCGCCGGTGGACAGGAGTCCACCGGCGGCGTTTTTATTTGTGCCGCCGAAAACCTGCCCGCCCCCTGTGGGAGCGGGGGGGGGGGCGGCGGGGGGGGGGGGGCCCCCCCCCCCCCCCCCGCGCCGCCCCCCCCCAGCGCCCCCACCA
>NZ_JBQCFT010000025.1:0-3723 GCF_051958795.1 Luteibacter sp.
GCGCATGCCATGCGGCTGGCGGAGCAGGGCGCCGACCTGCTCGACGTGGGCGGGGAGTCGACCCGTCCCGGCGCGGATGATGTGTCGGCCGAGGATGAAATCCGCCGGGTCGTCCCGCTGATCGAGCGCCTGGCCGCGGCCACCACGCTGCCCATCTCCATTGATCCCTCGAAGCCCGAAGTGATGCGCGCCGCCGTCGGCGCGGGTGCGGGCCTGATCAACGACGTGTTCGCGCTGCGCCGCGAAGGCGCGCTGGATGCCGCGGCCGAGCTGCGCGTGCCGGTCTGCCTGATGCACATGCAGGGCGAGCCGCGCAGCATGCAGGACGACCCGAGCTACGACGATGTCGTCGGCGAGGTGCACCGCTTCCTCACCGACCGCCTGTTCGCCTGCGAGCTGGCCGGCATCGAGCGTAAGCGGGTCCTGGTCGACCCCGGCTTCGGCTTCGGCAAGAACCTGGAGCACAACCTGGCCCTGCTGCGGGCGACCGCGCGGTTCGCCGAGCTGGGCGCGGGCGTGTTCATCGGCCTCTCGCGCAAGAGCATGATCGGCCAGCTCACCGGCCACGCCGAGCCGGCCGCCCGGGCCGCCGGCTCCACCGCGGCCGCGCTCATCGCCGTGCAGCGCGGGGCCGTCATCGTCCGCACCCACGACGTGGCCCCCGTGGTCGATGCCCTGAAGGTCTGGGAGGCCGTGAAGGCCGGCGACACCGCGCCCCGGGTCGACAAGCCCGCCATGCCCCGCTGGCCGGACGACGAATAAGCCCCACGCACAGCCGGTAGGAGCCCACCCTGTGGGCGACATCTTTCGCAGGACCGCAACAGGCCCTGTGGCCATATGGCGAACGGCGTCGCCCACACGGTGGGCTCCTACGCCATCCGGCGAGGGTCCCCGCCGGCCTCGGCGGGGGTATGATCCCCGTCCCAGGAAGGAGTTAGCACCATGAGCGAACGTAAATACTTCGGAACCGACGGCATCCGTGGCCAGGTCGGTTCCTACCCGATCAGCGCCGACTTCATCCTGCGCCTGGGCCGCGCCGCCGGAGCCGTGCTGGCGCGCCGCCGCAACGCCGACAAGCGCCCCACGGGCGCAGGCCCCGACCGGCGCGACCATTCGCGCAAGGTGGTCGTGGTCATCGGCAAGGACACACGCGTTTCCGGCTACATGTTCGAGGCAGCCCTGGAAGCCGGCCTGGTGGCCTCCGGGGCCGACGTGCGCATGCTCGGCCCGATGCCGACCCCCGGCGTCGCCTACCTGACCCGCTCCCTTCGCGCCGATGCCGGCATCGTCATCAGTGCCTCGCACAACCCGCACCAGGACAACGGCATCAAGTTCTTCTCCGGCCAGGGCGAAAAGCTCGACGACGAGCTGGAAGCCGAGATCGAGGCCGAGCTGGACGCCGATTTCGCGACCGTGCCCTCCGAGGCGCTCGGCAAGGCCAAGCGCGTGGATGACGCAGTGACCCGCTATGCCGAGTTCTGCAAGTCCACGGTCGCCGACGAGTTCTCGCTGAACGGCATGCGCATCGTGCTCGATTGCGCCCACGGCGCGACCTACCAGGTGGCGCCCAAGGTGTTCAGCGACCTCGGCGCGGAGGTCACGACCATCGGCGCCGAGCCGGATGGCCTGAACATCAACCGTGGTGTCGGTTCCACTTCGCCCGAGTCGCTGGCCCGTACCGTCGTGGAAAAGGGTGCCGACCTCGGCATCGCCTTCGACGGCGACGGCGACCGCGTGCGGATCGTGGACAAGGACGGCACCGTCACCGACGGCGATGACATGCTGTACGTCATCGCGCGCCACTGGAAGCGCAAGGCCGCGCTGCCAGGCCCCGTCGTTGGCACGCTCATGAGCAATTACGGCCTGCAGCGTGCGCTCAAGCAGCTGGACATCCCGTTCATCCGCGCCAACGTGGGCGACCGCTATGTGCTGCAGCAGCTGAAGGAACACGGTGGCGTGCTCGGCGGCGAGACCTCAGGCCACGTGCTGTGCCTGGATCGCTTCACCACGGGCGATGGCATCGTCGCCGCGCTGGCCCTGCTCGAGACCCTGGCTGAAACCGGCGAGACCTTCGCCGAGGCCCGCGCGGGGCTCGTCAAATTGCCGCAGACCATGGTCAACGTCCGGGTGGAAGGCGCCAAGGCCGCGCTCGGCAGCGATACGGTGAAACAGGCGCTGGCCGAGGTGGAAGCGGCCCTGGAAGGCCGCGGCCGCGTGGTCCTGCGCGCCTCGGGCACCGAACCGCTGGTTCGCGTCACGATCGAAGCCGCCGACGCGGCCGAAGTGGACCGGCTAGCGGGACAGCTTGCGGAAGCCGTAAAATCAGCAGCCCAGGCCGTCGCCTGAGCCCAAATCACGCCTCCGGCCGGCGCGGTCACCCCGCGTCGGCTTTTTCATGCCCGAAAGCAGGTCATTCCGATGAAGAAGGTCCCCACCCTCGATATCCGCCGCTATGAGACCGACCGCGACGCGTTCGTCGCCGAACTCGGTGCCGCGTACCGCGAATTCGGCTTCTGCTGCATCAGCGGCCATGGCATCCCCAAGAGCGACATCGATGCCGCCTACGAAGCCTTCCAGGCCTTTTTCGCCCTGCCGGACGACGTGAAGCGCAAGTACCACATTCCCGGTGGCGGCGGCGCGCGCGGCTACACCCCGTTCAAGGTGGAGACGGCCAAGGATTCGAAGTTTGCGGACCTGAAGGAGTTCTGGCACGTCGGCCGCGAGATCCCGCGTGACTCGAAGTTCGCCGATGTCATGCCGCCGAACGTGTGGCCGGAAGAAGTCCCGTCGTTCAAGGCAGCCGGCTACGGCCTGTACCAGGCGCTCGATAACCTGGGCTCGCGCGTCCTGCGCGCCCTGGCGCTGCACATCAACCTGCCGGAGAACTTCTTCGACGACAAGGTGAACGTCGGCAACTCGATCCTGCGCCCGATTCACTACCCTCCGATCACCCAGACCGACGTACCGAACGTGCGCGCTGGCGCGCATGAGGACATCAACTTCATCACGCTGCTGGTTGGCGCCAGCACGGCGGGCCTCGAGGTGTTCAGCGACGGCGAATGGCTGCCGATCACCAGCGAAGGCGACGCCATCGTGGTGAACATCGGCGACATGCTCCAGCGTCTCACCAACCACGTGTACCCGTCGACGACCCACCGCGTGACGAATCCGGCCGGCGATGCGGCGCGCAAGCCGCGCTATTCGGTGCCGTTCTTCCTGCACCCGAACCCGGATGTGGTGCTGGACGTGCTGCCTTCGTGCATCACCCCGGAGAACCCGAAGCGTTACCCGGAGCCGATTACCGCGCACGAGTACCTTCAGGAACGCCTGCGCGAGATAAAGCTGATCTGACATCCCCTTAGCGGGCTTTTCACCGGGAGGGTCGCAGAGTCGATCCTCCCGGTCGTCGTTCCCCCGGAGATACCCCATGCCCTCCCGCCCGCGCCCGCAGGCCAAGCGTTCGTCACCCCGTAAAAAGGGCTCCGGCCGGTCCGCAGCCCAGCGTGCCCGCCGCGCCCGCACCATGAAGGCGCGCGGCCGCGCCTGAGCGCGCTCCCACAGGAGGCTGCGTTGCTCTTGTGAACCCCAATCGCGTGCAAGCGCGCTCCCACAGGGGGCTGCGTTGCTCTTGTGAGCCCCAATCGCGGGCAAACGCGCCCCCCCCAGGGGCGGCGGGGGGGTTGTTGGGGCCCGCATGAGCCCCCGTCAAAGCGCGACAAGCGA
>NZ_JBQCFT010000026.1:0-15061 GCF_051958795.1 Luteibacter sp.
AGCCCCGACCCGCGATCCATACTTCCGTCCAGGCATGGGCATCGGAACGGCGGACGAGCAGGTAGGAGCCGAGCTTGTTCCAGTACCCGCCCTGGTATCCGGTGACCACGCGCGCGGGGACGCCCGCGGCACGCATCAGGAAGGTGAAGCTCGAGGCGTAGTACTCACAGTAGCCCTCGCGCGTCCCGAACAGGAAGTCGTCGATCCTGTCGGCGCCGAGCGGTGCCGGCGCGAGCGTGTAGCGGTATCCGCCATCCCGGAACATGCCGAGGGCCGCTCGGGCGATCGCGATGGGATCATGGTTGAACCGGGTTGCCCAGTCCTGCGCGAGTGCCCTGGCACGCGGGCCTGTTCCCTCGGGCAACTGCAACGCGGCCCGGCGAAGGGCTGGGCTGATCCCGGCGTCGAGTGTGTAGCCCGTCGCGGACACCGCGTCATAGGTCCTGGCGGCCTGCACGCGCTGGTTGGCGACGACGGTGCGGTCGTACTGGAGCGAGGCATCGGCAGGCGCCGTGGAGGGCATGTCCAGCATGGGCAGGACCCGTTGCTGGGTGGGCTCCATCGTCACGTGATAGAAGAAGCGCGCCGTGCCCTCGAACGTTCCGCCATTTCGCGAGTAGGCCCCGAAGCCCGGACTCCATTGCCGCCCGTCGAAAGTGAGCATCGTGTAAGCGCGGAAATACCGCGCCTCGGCGACCGGTACCGGGCCATCGAACGCGACGCGCATGGCAGGCGTATCGTCGACCAGCAGTTCACCCATCTCGCCGGGCGACATGGTGTTGGCAAGGCCGGTCACGGCGCGCGGCGGGTTGGGCGCACCCCACAGCGGCGATTCGAGCCTGGGGACAAAAAGGAAAGCGAATGCGGCCAACGGAATGGCGCAAGCAAGCATGAGCAGAATGGGTGCAAGCTCCCCGCGCCAGACATCGCGCGGAGGGGAAAGCTCCTCGATCGCGCGCAGCGTGCCCAGGGCAGGCACCAGTCCGATCGCTACCACGAACGTCGCTACCAGCGATTGATTGAAGAGCAGTGCGCTCATGAGCGCGAAACCGCCGAACGCGATGCCTACGCGCGCGTCACGGCGATGCTCGGTCTCCAGGGTCTTCAGTACGAGCAGGCCCGTCGCGAAGGCCGCACCGGGCTCACGGCCGAAGATCGTGCCGTAGGTGGCGATGACGACGGCGAGCAGCAAACCGACGATCGGCAGCTTGATCCACATGGATACGGGGCGGCCGCCATGCTGGCGATGCCACCAGCGCCAGGCGAGCGTCGCGGCCAGCGTCGTGGAAAACCACCACGGAAGGTGCGTAGCGTGCGTCGCAAGGACGAAAGCCATGCTGAGGCAGAGCAGGCTGAATGGGCGCGGGTCGAGACGGGGCTCCGTGTCCAGCTTCGGCTTCAGCGAAAGACGGAATCCGGTCATGGTCGCAACGCCAGCGCAGTCATGCAGCGGTGGTAATGCTCGTCGCCGTGCGCCACATCGAAATAGGCATCCGGCAGCTTCAGGCTCCAGCGCCGGCCGCTCTCGTGGGCTTCGTCGATCCAGCGGGCTAGCCGGCTGATCCGCGACTCGTCGTCCAGTCCGCGCACGCTATCCCAATCCAGTCGCCAATCCTCCTGGAGCGAGGGCTGTTCCATGTCCTTCACGAGCAGGCCGTGGTGGCGAGCGCTCAACTTCCATGCAATGTGCCGGCGTGGATCGCCGGGGCGGTAATCACGCAGTGCGGCAAGTTCGTCGCCGATCCTGGGTCGGCCACGGTCGGCATCGCCCTGCGGTTCAAATGGCGAGGGGCCCATCGCTTCCGGCATGGGATACACGAGCACGGTGCTGTCGGGGTGGATCCAGCTCCACGCGCGGAAGAGCCCCAGCGGCCAGCGTGTATGGATGCGCATGCGGGGTAGCGGGAGCCAGCCCCGGTGCTCGGCGTCCAGGGCAAACTCCATGGTCGCGTGGCCTCCCCCGGGAATGTTGGCGGCGTGTTCGGTTCCCGCGATGTCCATGCGTACCGCGCTGCGCTCACGCTGGTTCGCCGAAAGATCCAGTGACACGCGGATGCGTTCGCCAGCGCGCGCGGTATCCGCGCGAAGCGACCCGATGACCAGGCCATTGAGCACGCGAAACGCGACGAGCATGCTGCCCGCCGTCGCCGCGCCGAGCAGGCAGGTCAGCATGAGCGCTGCATTGTTCGCATAGTTCAATGCACCGACCAGCATCACGCCCAACAGCACCGCGAAGCCGACCCCGAAAGCCGTGGGCACGATATAGATGCGGCGCCGGTGCAATACGATCGGCAGCGCCTCGCGTGGGCGAAGACGGGTGAGGGCGGGCAGCCTTCGTTCCGCCCAGGCCAACACGCGAGGCGCCGCGCGTTCCATCAGGGCACCGCGGTCTCGGCCAGGATGGCGCGTGCGATCGCCTCGCGATGGCTGCCGCGGCCAGGGACAAGCCGGTGCGCCGCTGCGGGAATGAAGACCGTCTGTACGTCTTCGGGGATCACATGGTCGCGGCCGCTCAGCATGGCCCATGCCCGCGACGCCGCGAGGATAGCCAGCCCGGCGCGCGGCGAAAGGCCCACGCGGACCTCGCTGTGCTTGCGGCTGGCCGCCAGCAGGGCTTGCAGGTAATCGAGCAGGGTGCCGGTCGCCTTGATGCCCTGCGCCGCCGCGCGCAGGTGCCCGATGGCCTCGACATCCAGGCGGGGACGCAACGACGCCATCATGTCGCGCCGGTCCTCACCGATCAGCAGGGCGCGTTCGGCGGCGGGGTCCGGGTAATCGAGCGACAGCCGCAGCATGAAGCGATCCAGCTGCGAATCCGGGAGCGGGAACGTGCCTGCCAGATCTAGCGGGTTCTGCGTGGCGACGACGAAGAAGGGCTTTGGCAGGTCGTGCGTGGTGCCATCGACCGTGGCCTGGCCCTCGGCCATCGCCTCGAGCAAGGCGCTCTGCGTCTTGGGCGTCGCGCGGTTGATTTCATCCGCGAGGAGCAGGCTGGTGAAGATAGGGCCGGGGTGGAAGCGGAACGCGCCGGTCTCGCGCTCGTACACGCTCACCCCGATAATGTCCGACGGCAGCAGGTCGCTGGTGAACTGGATCCGCTGGAACTCCAGGTCGAAGGTGGCGGCGAGCGCATGCGCGAGCGTGGTCTTGCCCACGCCGGGCACGTCTTCCAGCAGGAGGTGGCCGCCGGCCACCAGGCAGGTGAAAGCGAGCTTCACCTGGCGTGGCTTGCCAAGCAGTACGCCGTTGACCTGCGCGAGCGCGGCGTCGAGGCGGTGGCGCAGCATTTCGTCGTTGAGTGGAGTAATGGCAGACATGATCGTTGCGTGTGCCCCCCGGCCTGGCCATGCCAATGGATGAGCCGTCGAGTTTAGCGGTGCGCGCGCGGCGCTGGCGAGGCGTATTCCTCGCTCTGTTCGTCCTTGCCATCGTTTGCAAGGTTGTCATAGCGGCCACCCTGTCGCCCTTCGGTGACGAAGCCTTCTATTGGCAGGAGAGCCTGAGGCCTGCGTGGGGCTACAGCGACCTGCCGCCGGTCACGGCCTGGCTCATGGGTGCGTCCGAGGCCGTTTTCGGGCACGGCGTGTTCGCCATGCGCCTGCCGTTCCTCGTGCTTGGCGCCCTGCTGCCGTGGCAGGTCGGCGCGCTGGCGCGCCGCATGGGGGGCGCAGGGGCAGGGTGGCAGGCGGCGACCTTCGCGTTGCTCCTGCCGCTGGCCGGCAGCCTGGGCGTCATGGCGCTCCCTGACGTGCCACTGACCTTCGCGATCCTGCTGGCTGCCCAGGGCATGGTGCGAGCGCTTGAGACAAATCGCATTCGCGACTGGCTGCTGCTCGGCGCGGGCCTCGCTCTCGCATGGGCCACTCACTACCGCGCCGCCATGGCGATGCTCGCCGGCCTGGTCTTTCTCACATGCATGCGGCGCGGGCGTGCGACGTGGCGCAGGCCGGGACTCTGGGTCGCGTTGCTGGTCGCCGCGTTCGGGCTCGTGCCCATCATCATCTACAACGTGGGGGCGAGTGGTGCCGGCGTCGCCTTCCAACTGGTGGAGCGCAACCCCTGGGCCTTTCACGCGGATGCGCTGGTGCAACCGCTGGAGCAGGCCGTTGCCTGCACGCCGCTCATGTATGGCCTGTTGTTGTGGGTGCTGTACAGCGCGTGGCGACGCCGGGCCGAAACGCCGTTCGATGTGGTTGCGGCGCTGTCGGGCACGTTCCTGGTCGCGTATTTCGTGCTGGGTCTGTTCGCCGACGACCTGCGTTTCCGCGCGCACTGGCCGCTGCCGGGCTACCTGTTCCTGTGCGCGGCCGTTCCCGCCGTGCTCGCGCGTGCCTGGGTCGCGGCAAGGCGCTTTGCCGTGCTGGCGTTGGCCACGTCGGGCCTGGGGCTGCTTGCGGGCCTGGCGTATCTCGGTCTTGCGGCCTCGCCGCGCGGCGCGCTGGTGCTCGCCAATGCCAAGGCGTTTCCGTCGCACTTCGTCGGGTGGCGCGAAGCGGCTGCGGCGCTGCCGCCGCGTCCCGCAGGCACCGTGCTGGTCGCGGATAATTTCATGCTCGCGGCAGAGCTTCATTTCGTCCTGGGACCGTCGGCCACGGTCTACTCGCTCGACAGCCCGCTCAACACCAAGCACGGGCGTGCGCCGCAGCTGCGCGCGTGGGGGTTGGACGAGGCCGCACTGGACGCGCGGCCCGGCACGCGCATGATCCTTGCCGTCGATGAAACCGCGCTAAAGGATGAGGGTGCGCGTGCGTGGCTGGGTTCCATCTGTGCGCGTGTCGATATCGTGCGGCCGCTCGGCCGCGTGGATGCGTTCGCCGGACGTCGGCGCATCGCGTACTACGAAGCGAAGGCGCGCGCTGGGATGGCAGCGCCGGGCTTGCCGGACGAGTGCATGGTGTGGATGCGCGCGTGGCGCGCGTCAGGGCAGGGCGATACCCGCGGCGCGCAGCAACCGTGATGTCGCGATGAGCGGCAGGCCGATAAGGGCGGTGGGATCGTTGTTGGCGATACGCTCGAAGAGCGTGATGCCGAGGCCTTCGCATTTGAAACTGCCGGCACAGTCCAGGGGGCGCTCGCGCTCGACGTAGCGGGTGATGTCTTCGCGGGTCAGCGTACGAAAAACGACGCGGGTCTCGTCCACGTGGCCATGCGCGTCGCCGCGGGCATCGATAACACATACCGCGGTGTGGAAGACCACCTCTTGTCCCGAGCTCGCCTCTAGCTGTCGATGCGCCGCGTGTACCGTGCCCGGCTTGTCCAGCACGGTCCCATTGAGGTCGGCCACCTGGTCGGAGCCGATCACCACGCACCCGGGGTGCATGGCGGCCACTGCGCGGGCCTTGGCTTCCGCCAGGCGTGCGGCACGGGCGGCGGGGCCTTCCTGCGCGAGGGCGGCTTCATCGGTACCAGGCGCGGCCTGGCTGAAGGCCTCGAGCACGCGGCGGAGCAGGGCGGCCCGGTAGGCCGAGGTCGAGGCGAGGATAACGGCGGGCTGGGACAAGGGTTAACGGTCCGGCTGGAAGTGTTCGCGAACGGCCGTGTCCAGTGCTGTCTGGGCATCGTCTAGCGCCTGGAGGCGGGGTTCGAGCTGGTGGCGGGCCCTGACCAGGGCGCTCACGGCATCATCCAGTTCGCGCTGGCTGGCGCTGGGTGCCCGGTCGCGGATCCAGAGGCGCTGCTGCAGCAGTGCCCGCAGGCCCGAATCCACCGCCTGCTGGGCCTCGACTTCACCCACGGCCGGCTGGTCCGGGCTGAACTGCATGACCGCGTGGGCCTTCTGCAGGCGGTCGCGGCAGTCCTTCAGGTCGGTCTCCAGGCGGTCTGCCTGGTCCATGAGGTCCTGCAGGGCGCCATGCCTCCGTCGGCGGCGGTGGTGCGCCACCAGCCAGCCGCACAGCGCGATGACGATCATCGCCATTGCGGCAAGTGCATAATATGCAAAGGAAAACACGCTGCCTCTTCCCCCTGTTGGGCGTGCTGCGGCAAACTTCCCGCTCAGCGCGAGTCTGCCCGAAACCCGGGCCACTCCGCAAAAACGCCAGGGCGTATGCATGGCCATGGCTAACCGGTTGACTTCAGGCAGATTGATGCCTACCATTTCCCGATTATGTCCGTGACTCTGCCATCGTCCGTGGACGCTTGGCGCGAAGTACGTGCGCGGCGTTCGTTCCAGGGCCAGCTCCCACTGTCGGCGTTCAAGCGCCTGGCTGATGTGGTGGCATCGCCCGAAGGCGACGTAACCTACGAACTGGATTTCGGTCGTGATGACCTGGGTGTCGCCTATGTGGCCGTTCGCGCAAAGGCTTCGCCCACGCTGGTCTGCCAGCGTTCCCTGGAGCCGTTCCAGCTCCCGGTGGAGGTCGACACCCGTCTCGGACTGATCGTCGAAGAGCGTGAGGAGGCATCGCTTCCGCCCGGCTACGAACCGCTCCTCCTGGAGCAGGACGGCAAGCTGGATCCGCTCGCCGCGATCGAGGACGAACTGTTGTTGGCATTGCCCCTTGTTCCGGTCAACCCGGACGCTGAGCTGCCTGAAGACGTAAATGCGCCTGAGGAAGAAGAATCTTCTCCGCAGGACCCATCCGATAACCCGTTCGCGGCCCTCCGCGGACTTATAAACAAGTAATTTCGCTGGAGATTCGCCATGGCCGTTGCCAAGAGCCGCAAGACCCCGTCCACCCGCGGCATGCGCCGTTCGCACGACGCCCTCAAGGGCGTGCAGCTGTCGACCGACCCGACCAGCGGTGAAGTCCACCTGCGCCACCACGTCACGAAGGATGGCTTCTACCGTGGCAAGAAGGTCATCGACACCCGCGGTGCGGTTGAAGTCGAAGACTGATCCTGCCCGCAGGGCGGGATAAGAAACGGCGCACTTCTGGTGCGCCGTTTTTCATTGTGGGCGTCGCTCTGGCCGCGCCCCTCCAGGCTCCAAACCCTCGCGAATGGTGCATTCGCCCATGGGTTGCTGGCACCATTCGCGGTTTGAACGACCGGAATCGCCTCGCATGACCTCGACCAGTGCCTCGCTCGCCATTGTCTTTCCCGGCCAGGGTTCCCAGGCCATCGGCATGCTTGCCGACCTGGCCGCGGTCCATCCCGAGGTCAAGGCCACCTTCGACGAGGCCTCCGAGGGCGCGGGCGTCGATCTTTGGGACATCAGCCAGAACGGCCCCGAAGAGAAGCTCAACAGCACCGAGAACACGCAACCGGCCTTGCTGGCTGCCAGCGTTGCCGTATGGCGCGTCTACCTGAAGCAGGGCGGGGCCTTGCCGGCCTACCTTTCCGGCCACAGCCTGGGCGAATACAGCGCCCTGGTCGCCGCGGGCGCGATCTCGCTGAAGGACGCCGCGGGCCTCGTGGCCGAGCGTGGCCGGCTCATGCAGGCGGCCGTGCCGGCCGGCGTCGGTGCCATGGCGGCCGTGCTCGGCGGCGATGACGCCCAGATCGCCCAGGTCTGCGACGAGGTGGCCCAGGGCCAGATCGTGGCTCCCGCTAACTTCAACTCGCCCGGCCAGCTGGTGATCGCCGGCCATGCCGAGGCCGTGGATCGCGCCCTGGCGCGCCTGGCCGAGCTCGGCGTGAAGAAGGCGGTGAAGCTTGCCGTTTCCGTGCCGTCGCATTCCATGCTGATGCGTGACGCCGCCGATAAGCTCGGCGAGAAGATGGCTGCGATCACCTGGCAGCTACCCTCCATCCCGGTGGTGCAGAACGCCGATGCGAAGGTACATGCCTCACTCGACGATATCCGGGGCGCATTGCAGCGCCAGTTGTACCTGCCGGTGCGCTGGACCGAATGCGTCCAGGCGCTGGCCGCGAACGGCGTGACCCAGGTGCTCGAATGCGGCCCGGGCAAGGTGCTCGCCGGCCTGATCAAGCGCATCGACAAGTCCATCGACGCGAAGGCCATTGGCCTGCCTGCCGACCTCGACGCGGCCATCCAGGCCTGATCCCTATTTCCCTGTAGCAGGACCACCCCATGACCCACTCCCTGAAGGGCGAGATCGCCCTGGTCACCGGCGCGAGCCGCGGCATTGGTGCCGCTATCGCCGATCTGCTGGCCGAGCAAGGCGCGACCGTTTACGGCACTGCCACGAGCGAAAGTGGCGCGAAGGCCATTGGTGAGCGCCTTTCGGCGCACGGCGGCCACGGCCGCGTGCTCGACGTGACCAACCCCGAGGCCATCGACACCCTGGTTGACGAGATCGCCAAGACCTCGGGCGCGATCAGCGTGCTCGTGAACAATGCGGGCATCACCCGCGACCAGCTCCTCATGCGCATGAAAGAGGATGACTGGAGCGCGATCATGGACACCAACCTGACCTCGGTATTCCGGACTTCCAAGGCCGTGATGCGCGGGATGATGAAGGCGCGCAAGGGCCGCATCATCAGCATCGCCTCGGTGGTCGGCGTGACCGGTAACCCCGGCCAGGCAAACTACGCCGCGGCCAAGGCCGGCATCATCGCCTTCTCGAAGTCGCTGGCCCGGGAAATCGGCTCGCGCGGCATTACCGTGAACGTGGTGGCGCCGGGCTTCATCGACACCGACATGACCCGCGCGCTGCCCGAAGAGCAGCGTGAAGCCCTGCTGGCCGGGATCGCGCTGGGCCATCTGGGCGAGGGCCGCGATATCGCCGAAGCGGTGGCCTTCCTGGCCTCGCCGGCGGCCAAGTACATCACCGGTGAGACCCTGCACGTCAACGGCGGTATGTACATGCCCTGACCGGCCGGCCCCGGCAGTCGCCAGCGGGCCGATTTTGAGAGACAATCACCCTTTCGCGCCCCGGCCATCCGGGGCGCTATCCACGACACGGCCACGTGCTGGCGGGTATGGACCTTAGCCACTACAATGCGCCGGATTTTTCCCCTCGGGAGGTTATAGCGACATGAGCACCATCGAAGAACGCGTCAAGAAGATCGTCGTCGAACAGCTGGGCGTCAAGGAAGATGAAGTCACTGCGAACGCTTCGTTCGTGGACGATCTGGGCGCCGATTCGCTGGATACCGTCGAACTCGTGATGGCCCTCGAAGAAGAGTTCGAGTGCGAGATCCCGGACGAAGATGCCGAGAAGATCACGACGGTTCAGCAGGCTGTCGACTACATCAAGGCCCACGTCAAGGCCTGATCGGGTTGACTGGTCGTCGATCGGGGGTTCGTCCTCCCGTCGATCTCCGAGCGACATGGAAGCTGCGCCGTCATGGCGCAGTTTTCGTTTCCGCATACCGTAACCTGCGCCCGCGTATGGTTTGCACGGGTACAGTGAAGGAACAAATGCATGACTAAGCGACGCGTGGTAGTGACCGGCATGGGGATCATCTCGCCGGTCGGTAATGATCTCGCCACCGCCTGGAAGAACGTCGTCGAAGGCAACACGGGCATCGGCCCTGTCACCGATTTCGACGCAAGCGCCTACGCCACCCGCATCGCGGGTGAGGTGCGCGGTTTTGACGCCGTGGAAGCCTATTTCGCCGGTACCGATACGCCGGACGATGACAAGCGTTCCATCGCGAAAGACTTCAAGCGGATGGACCCGTTCATCCATTACGGCATCGTCGCGGGCACGCATGCGTTCCGCCAGTCCGGCCTCGTCATCACCGACGAGAACGCCGGCCGTGTCGGCGTCGCTGCCGGTGCGGGCATCGGTGGTCTCCACACCATCGAGGCCACTGCCCTCGAACTCGAAGCGAAGGGCCCCCGCAAGGTGTCGCCGTTCTTCGTGCCGAGCTCCATCATCAACATGGTGGCGGGCAACCTTTCCATCTACCACGGCATGAAGGGCCCGAACATCGCCCTCGTGTCGGCCTGCACCACGGCCGCGCACAACATCGGCATGGCCATGCGCCTCATCCAGTACGGCGATGCCGACGCGATGCTGGCCGGCGGCGCCGAGTTCGCCACCACGCCGACCGCGATGGCGGGCTTCTGCTCGGCCAAGGCCATGTCCACGCGCAATGACGATCCCGTGCACGCAAGCCGCCCCTGGGATACCGGCCGCGATGGCTTCCTGCTGTCGAACGGCGCGGGCATGCTCATGCTCGAGGAATACGAGTTCGCGAAGGCGCGTGGCGCCAACATCCTGGCCGAGCTGATCGGCTTCGGCATGAGCGGCGACGCGTACCACATCACCTCGCCGAGCGGCGATGGTGCGGAACTCGCCATGCGTAACGCGCTGCACGATGCCGGCCTCAAGCCGGAAGACGTGCAGTACGTGAATGCGCACGGCACCTCCACGCCCGTGGGTGACCTGGGCGAAGCCAAGGCGATCCGCAATGTGTTTGGCGACCACGCCACGCAGAAGGGCAAGTTCGCCGTCAGCTCCACCAAGTCGGTCACCGGCCACCTGCTCGGTGCCGCCGGCGGCGTGGAAGCGATCTTCTCGGTCCTGGCCCTGCGCGATGGCATCATCCCGCCGACCATGAACCTTGAGAACGTCGATCCGGAAGTCGAGGCGTTGGGCATGGACCTCGTGCCGAACAAGGCCGAGAAGGCCGACCTCCAGGTCGTCATGTCCAACTCGTTCGGTTTCGGCGGCACCAACGGGACGCTCATGTTCCGTCGCGTCTGATCCCTGCGTGGCGTTTTCCACGCGAACCCTGGCCGGCCGGCGCGATCTCCTCGCGCCGGCCGCGCTGTTTCCGGAGCGGTACCCGGCGCTGCTTGCCTCGGCGGTCACCGGCACCGCGCAATCCCGCTTCGACATCCTTTTCGCCAGCGGCGATGCATCGCTGACATTGCACGGCGACGGTGTCGTGCGCGATGCGGCGGGACAGGTCGTGTCCGGCGCATTCCTCGATGCCTTCGACAAGGCGTGGGCAGCCCGTCGCCGCCCGCGTGTGGATGATGGCCTGCCATTCCATGGCGGCTGGGTGGTCTATCTCGCCTATGAACTCGTCGCGCAGATCGAGCCATCGCTCCGCCTGCCGGCGCCCCGCGGCGCCGCGCCGGTGGCGTGCGCGTTGCGGGCACCCGCCGCGGCGATCGTCGACCACGTTGAAGGGCGCACGATCCTGATCGCGGAAGAGGGCGCCGAGGACTGGCTGGACGTGCTGGAGGCCGACCTCGCCGCGCCCATGCCTGCCGTGCCGCTCGCCGCGCCGGAGCGCGTGGATGAGGACGAGCCCCGGCGCTTCCTGCAAGGCGTGAACCGCATCCACGAACACCTGCGTGCCGGCGATACCTTCCAGGTCAACTTGTCGCGGTGCTGGCGTGCGCGATTTGCCGTAGCGCCGGCACCCGCCGCGCTCATGCAGGCGTTGCGCGCGGCGAATCCCGCGCCGTTCGCCGGCCTGCTGCAACAGCCTGGCTGGGCGATCGTGAGTTCTTCGCCGGAGCGCCTCGTTGAGTCGCGCGAAGGCGTGCTGCAGACGCGGCCGATCGCAGGCACGCGTCCACGGGTGCCGGGCGACGACGATGCCGAGCGCATCCGTGAACTCACCGCGCACCCCAAGGAGCGCGCCGAGCACGTCATGCTGATCGACCTCGAGCGTAACGACCTGGGGCGCGTGTGCGTGCCAGGCAGCGTGCGGGTCGATGAACTGATGGTGGTCGAGAGCTACGCCCACGTGCACCACATCGTGTCCAACGTCCGTGGCCACGCAAGGGAAGGCATCACCCCGGGCGAAGTCATCGCCGCGACGTTCCCCGGTGGCACGATCACCGGCTGCCCCAAGGTCCGCTGCATGCAGATCATTGGCGATATCGAGCAGGAGCCGCGCGGCGCCTACACGGGCGCCCTTGGCTACGTCGACGACAATGGCGACATGGACCTGAACATCCTCATCCGCACGTTGCTGGCCGAAGGGCAGGATGTATCGCTGCGCGCGGGCGCGGGGATCGTCACCGATTCCGTGCCGGAAAAAGAACTGGACGAGACACGGGCCAAGGCCCGTGGGTTGCTGCGGATCTTCGGCGCCGCATGAACGCGCGCTTCTCGGTGGATTTTTGCGACGGAGGCAGCGTGTCCGCGGCCGATCGCGGTTTCACCTATGGCGATGGCCTGTTTGAGACGCTCCGTGTCGTGGATGGCGTGGTGCCCCTTTGGGCGCGTCACGCGGCACGCCTGCTGGACGGCTGCGCGCGCCTGCAACTGCAGCCGCCCGCGTTGGCTGCCGTGCGCGATGAAATCCTGCGGTTGTGCACGGGCCTGCCCGATGCCGTAGCGCGCGTCACGCTGAGTCGCGGCGTGGGTGAGCGCGGCTACGCGCTTCCGCAGCGGCAGCATCCGACATTGGTGACCTCAGCGGCGCCGCTCGCGCTCGATCCCGTCGCGACGCATGATGGGTTGGCTGTTCGCGTGTGTACCACGCGCCTGGCCGTGCAGCCCGCCCTTGCCGGGCTCAAGCACCTCAATCGCCTGGAGCAGGTGCTGGCGCGCGCGGAGTGGAGCGATGCCGCTATCGGCGAGGGCCTGATGTGCGACATGGAGGGCAACCTGGCCTGTGCAACGGCCGCCAACCTGTTCGCCGTCATCGATGGCGAGCTCGTCACACCGCCCGTCGATCGCTGTGGCGTGGCTGGCGTGGCGCGTGCGGAAGTCATGGCCGTCCGGCCGGTCGCGGTCGCCTCGTTCACCGTGGCGGACCTTCTGCGGGCGTCGGAGGTCTTCCTCACTTCGGCTGTTCGCGGCATTCTCCCTGTCCGGGCGCTCGGCGCCCGGACGTGGCAACCCGGCCCCGTGGCGCGTGCCCTGCAGGCGCACTGGGCTTCGCTGGGCCTGCCGTTACCGAACCGTGCCAAGGATCCTGATCGATGAAAGTGCGTGGCGCCGCCGTGTGGCGCGCTATCTTGCTGCTGGTGCTGCTCGCGGTCATCGCGGCAGGCACCTGGCTCTGGTTCGACTGGGCGCGTTTCGCCCGTACGCCGCTCTCCGTGCCCACGGCGGGGCAGAGCATCGATGTTGCCCGTGGCTCGTCGTTCAAGGACATCGTGAGCGACCTGCGTGCCCGTGGCGTGACGCAAGCCTCGCCCCTGTACTGGCGCGTCCTGGCGATGGAAATGCACGCCTCCGGGCGCCTGCATGCCGGTGAATTCGCCCTGCGCCAGGGCATGACGCCGCGTGAGCTCATCTCCGATATGGCGGCCGGGAAGGTCATGCAGCGGAACTTCACCATCGTCGATGGCTGGACGTTCGCCGACCTGCGCCGGGCACTCGCCGCGGTGGATACGCTGACCCACGATACGGCCGCCGTGGACGATGCGGAGATCATGAAGCGGGTGGGTGCGGAGGGCGATAACCCGGAAGGGTGGTTCCTGCCGGAGACCTACGCATACGTGAAGGGCGATACCGACACCAGCATCCTCAAGCGCGCCCACGCCGCGATGACGAAAACCCTGGATGCCGCGTGGCCGGCGCGCGCTACGGACCTGCCGCTAGCCAGCCCGTACGAGGCGCTGATCCTGGCGTCCATCGTGGAGAAGGAGACGGGCAGGGCGGATGAGCGCCCGCGCATCGCGGGGGTCTTCGTGCGCCGACTCGAGCAGCATGTCCTGCTGCAGACGGATCCGACCGTGATCTACGGGATGGGTGCCGCCTACGCTGGCAACATCCACAAGAGCGACCTCACCACCGACACCCCGTACAATACGTACACACGCGCCGGCCTGCCGCCCACGCCCATCGCCCTCCCGGGCCGGGCCGCCATCCAGGCCGCGCTGCACCCGGCCGAAGGCAAGGAGCTGTATTTCGTCGCGCGCGGCGATGGCAGCCATGTTTTCTCGGCCACCCTCGAAGAACACAACAAGGCCGTGGCCTGCTACCAGTTGAAACGATGCCAGTGAACCAGGGACAGCGCGGACGGCTTATTACCCTCGAAGGCGGCGAAGGCGCCGGCAAGAGCACCTTGTTGCGCGGGCTGGAGGCCCACCTGCGTGGGCAGGGCATCGACCTGGTCGTGACGCGCGAGCCCGGTGGCACCGTGGTGGGCGAGTCGGTGCGCGGCGTGGTCCTTGCCGCCGCCAACAACGACCTCTGCGCCGAGGCCGAGCTGCTGCTGATGTTCGCATCGCGCGCGCAACTCGTGCGCCAGGTCATCGAGCCAGCGCTCGCCGCGGGTCGGTGGGTGCTGTGCGATCGTTTCACCGATGCCAGCTACGCCTACCAGGGCGGTGGCCGTGGCCAGCCCGTCGAGCGCATTGCGGAACTCGAGCGCTGGGCGGCGCTTGGCCTGCGTCCCGATATCACCCTGTTGCTCGATCTTCCGGTAAGCCAGGGGCGCGCGCGTGCCGCAGGCCGCGGCGACGCCGACCGCATCGAGGTAGAGGGCGATGCCTTCTTCGAACGGATTCGCGGCGCTTATCGCCAGCGTGCCGCCGCCGATCCCGAGCGATTCCGCGTACTGGACGCCAGTGCGCTGCCGGATGCCGTCCTCGCCCAGGCCATCGATGGCGTCGCCGGCTTGCTCGGGCAGGGGGCGGCGTGACGGCGCGGCCGTGGCATGCCGATGCGTGGGCCCGCCTCCAGGCGCGCCGGGAGCGCGACGCGCTGCCCCACGCCCTCCTGCTGGCCGGCCCGGCTGGGCTCGGCAAGCGCGACTTCCTGGCGGGCTTCGTCAACGGCCTGCTCTGCCAGCAGCCAGACCATGGCGTTGCCTGCGGGGTCTGCCGCAGCTGCCTGCTGCTCGCAGCGGGCACGCACCCGGATGTGACCTCGCTGACCTTCGGCTTGCGCAAGGATGGCGGTACCCGTACCGAGATCGTGGTCGACCAGGTGCGCGACCTGTCGCAGCGCCTCGCCATGTCCAGCCAGTTCGGCGGCTGGCAGGTCGCGACGATCGATCCGGCCGACGCGATGAACGCCGCGGCGGCCAATGCCTTGCTCAAGACCCTGGAAGAGCCGACGCCATCGACGATCCTTATCCTGGTCGCCGATGAACCCGCACGGCTGCCGGCGACCATCCGCAGCCGCTGCCAGCGGATCGATTTCCAGGTGCCTTCGCGCGACGTAGCGCTCGGCTGGCTTCGTGCGCAGGGCGTGCCCGATGCGTCCGCGGCTCTCGACGCGGCGGGAGGCAATCCGGGCCTGGCGCGCGACTGGGCCGCCGACGGCGCGCTGAAGCAGCGCGCCGA
>NZ_JBQCFT010000027.1:0-33773 GCF_051958795.1 Luteibacter sp.
GCGGACATCGACGAGGCCATCGCCCATATCCGCCGTTTCGGCTCCGATCACACGGAGGTCATCGCCACGCGCGACATACTCGCTGCCGATCGCTTCGTGAAGGCCCTGCGCTCGGCGGTGGTGATGGTGAACGCCTCGTCCCGCTTCAGCGATGGCGGCGAACTGGGCCTGGGCACGGAGATCGGCATCTCGACGACGCGCCTGCATGCTTACGGCCCGATGGGCGCCGAATCTCTGACCGTGGAGCGGTTCGTGGTGCGTGGGGAAGGGCAGACGCGGCACCCGGTGTAGCGTAAGCATCCGCCTACGCGATCAGGCGGTCGACGCTGATATGGCGTGGATGCGATGCGGACGATCATGCCCACACTTCGGGCATCGGGATCGACCGGGATCGTGCACATCAGGAGCGTTATCGTCGGGCTGATACTTTGCGTCGCCGCCATCCCCGTAGGGCGGGCGACCGATGCGCCTGTAGCACAGGCGATCACGCTGGACGACCCGGAGCTCTCGTATGCGGTCGACATGCTTTCCGTCGCGCAGGAAGCCGCCAGGCAGGCGTCCGCTGCTCGCTGGCCGAGCGTAACGCTTCGGGGTCAATGGCGCCCTCGTCCTGCTGTCGGGGGAGTCATCGGTAACGGGTCCAGCGGTAGTACGAGCCTTTCGCTCAACCTGACCATTCCCGTCATCGACGAGGCTTCCCGGCATAACCGTGCCGCAGCGGCCCTCATGGCGCGCGTTGGCAATGCGCGTGTTGAAGCAGCTAGACAAGAGGCGCTATTGCGCCGCGGCATCGGGGTCTTAGCGGTAGAGCGTGATCGGGAATTGCTTCGGCTCGCCGGGCAGAACGAACTGGCGCTGGCGTCGCTGGTGGACATGGCGAGGATGAGGTTTGAGGCGGGGCTCGCGGCCGTGGGTGACGTGTACGAGGCGGTATCGGCCAACGCGGCGGCGTCGAGGGCGCGCGTCGATGCGCAGTTGAGGCTCGATGATTCGCTGGTTGCGCTTCGTCTTATGGGCGGCGCGTCCGCGCCAGCCCTGCCGTCGATCGCGTCGTCCTGGAGGGTCGGGCAGCGCTTCCGCGCGGAGTCAGAGGAGGACGTGGTCCAGCGCGCCCTTCGCCATCCGCGAGTCGAGGCCGCGCAGCACGACCTGGCCGCATCGGAGTGGCGCCTGGCCGCGGCCCGGGTCACCTATCTCCCAAAGCTCCATCTTCAGGCCAGATACGGCGTCAGTTCGCGGCGGGAGGCGCCGGCGTGGATAGCGTCGGCCGGGTCCCGGGCCCACCGGCGGTCCAGGACGACGGTCATGTTGGTCCTGAAGCTTCCCTTGCACGGCGCTTCTTCCCCCGCAGCACTCGTCAGGCGCGGCATCGCCGATCGGGATGTGAAGATCGACGCGCTGGACGACCTTCGACGTGATGCCGTGCGCGATACGCGCCGGTTGTATCGAAGGGCCCGGACGGATCGGATGCTGCTTGCCGCCACACGCAGTGCCGTTGCTGCGGCGGAGGCTGCGGTGGACACCGTAAGCGTTGGCCTTGTGGCTGGCACGCATAGCTGGCCGCAGAGACTTCGCGGTGAGAGCCGCCTCGCGGCCATCCGGATCGAGCATTGCCGCGCCCGCTATGCCGCTATCGAGAACGAGCTAAGCCTTCTTCAGCTGGTGGGCGCGTTAACGGCCGACTCCCTGTTGCGGCCGGGCTCGAAAGATCCTGACGCATGCGGCGTGTCGCGCGCGGACACCCGGCAGCCCCGACCGGGCGGGTCGTGTAAGGTGTACTTCTGATTCATGGTTCCAGGTCTTATCGCATGACGCCAAATCCATCGGCCGAACCCGCTGGCACCGATATGCCGCCGTCCGCGCGCGAGCGCCTCAAATCCATCGTCGGCGGATCGACCGGTAACCTGGTCGAGTGGTTCGACTGGTATGTCTACGCGGCTTTCACCCTTTACTTCGCGCCGCATTTCTTTCCGACAGGCGACCGGACCGCCCAGCTGCTCAGTGCGGCAGCGGTATTCGCCGTCGGCTTCGTCATGCGCCCGATTGGCGCGTGGATCATGGGCATTTACGCCGATCGCCGGGGGCGAAAGTCGGGTCTCACCCTGTCAGTCACGCTGATGTGCGCGGGCTCGCTGATCATCGCCTGCACGCCAGGGTACGAGACCATCGGCATAGCTGCACCGGCACTGCTCGTGATCGCCCGCATGCTGCAGGGCCTGTCGGTCGGTGGCGAGTACGGTGCGAGCGCCACGTATCTCTCCGAGATGGCGGGCAAGGAGCGGCGCGGGTTCTACTCCGCCTTCCAGTACGTCACGCTTATTTCCGGGCAATTGCTGGCCATCCTGCTCCTGCTCGTCTTGCAGTCGTCCATGGAGAAGGGAACGCTGGATGCATGGGGATGGCGTATTCCATTCGCCATCGGTGCCGTCCTGGCTGTCGTCGTGTTCTGGATCCGCCGCGGTCTTGCGGAAACGGAGAGCTTCAGGGGCATCAAGGCGAACGACGCACCGAAGTCGGGGTTCCTCATCCTCCTGAAACAGCACCCCCGCGAGACCCTCCTCGTCATGCTCCTGACCGCCGGGGGCACGCTCGCGTTCTACGCGTATTCGATCTACATGCAGAAGTTCCTCGTGAACACGAGCGGCTTCAGCAGGGAGGTCGCGAGCCAGATCAATGCCGTGACGCTGTTCGTCTTCATGTTGCTGCAACCCGTCGCCGGGGCCCTGAGCGATCGCGTGGGCCGGAAACCGCTGATGGTCGCGTTCGGGGTGCTCGGTGTCGTGTGCACTTACCCGATCTTCAGCACCCTGGAGACCACCCGGGATCCCATCGTGGCCGGCCTGCTCGTTATGGCAGCGCTCGTCATCGTCACGGGATACACATCGATCAACGCGGTGGTGAAGGCGGAGCTCTTCCCGGCGCATATCCGGGCGTTAGGGGTCGCGTTGCCCTACGCGCTGGCGAATACCCTTTTCGGCGGCACCGCCGAGTACGTCGCGCTGAGTTTCAAGGACTACGGCTGGGAGCGCGGCTTCTACTGGTACGTCACGGCGATGATTGGCGTGTCGCTGGTGGTTTATCTGCGGATGCGCGATACGCGGGCGGATAGCCTTATCGTCGAGGACTGATCGGCACCGCTTGGCGTCGCTGCGGTCCACTCCAAAACGGATGTCAGCTGAAGTCCGGCAAGCTGGCGCGCAGCCGGTCCGAAACCGATCGCACCGCCCCCCAACACCGCTCCAACGCCCCCAGGAACTGCCTCCGATCCACCGCCAGCGTCTCCTGCCTTCCGCCTTCCTCAGGTCGGAACTCCACGAGCAATCGCTCGCCGTCGATCCACGACTGCGTCCCGGCGAAGAAGTCCGGATCGTCGTACTTCGACGAGCCGACGCCGCGTGGCATGGCGAATGCGGTGCGGCTGTCGCGCGGTGCGTTGGCGAGCAGGTCGATGGCGACCTCGTAGAAGCCATCGCCGGCTTCGATTTCCAGCGGCACGCGGTCGAGTTCGCGGCCGAGGAAGAGCTCGATGCTCCCGTTAACCGCGACGTGCTTGGCGTAGCCATCCATGCGCGCGGCCTTGTTCGCCAGCACGCCGCGCAGGTTCGCCGCGTAGCGCGTGAGTACGTCGGGGTTGTCGCGCAGCCAGTGGCTGCTGACATCGATCAGGGCGATGCGGTGCCCCTCCGTCGTGGCTTCGAGCCCAGGGTGGCGGACGCCGTTCGGGAGGTCCGGCAGTTCCACGGGCAAGCCGCCTGCCTTCAGGCCGAACAGCGTCCGGCCGGGCACGAGGCGCAGCCAGTGCGTCGTCGCCTGCATCGCGAAGCCGTCGCCACGCTCGACGTGGGCGGCGGCAAACAGGTCACCCGCGCTCATGCCTGGCTCGCGCGCCAGGCTTCGATCGCCTCGACGGCACCGAGGCAATCCGCAAAGCGGTTGTACAGCGGGGTGGGGGAAAGGCGGATCACGTCGGGCTCGCGCCAGTCGCCGATGACACCGTTCTTCTCGAGATACCCGAACAACGACCGTCCCGCGTCGCGCCCGGCGCGCACGCGCACCGAAAGCTGCGCACCGCGCTGCGCCGGATCGTTCGGCGTGACGATGTCCAGCGTGTCATCGAGGCGCGTGCGGATCAGCCAGTCCAGGTACGCAGTGAGTCGGCGGCTCTTCTCCACCACGCGCGGCATGCCTGCGCGAATGAACACATCGAGCGACGTACGCAGGGGCGCCAGCGCAAGAATGGGTGGATTGGAAAGCTGCCAGCCATCCGCACCGGGCGTGGGCACGAACTGTGGGCCCATCTGGAAGCGCGTGCTCTTGTCGTGGCCCCACCAGCCAGCGAAACGCGGCACGTCGGCGTTCGCGTGGCGCTCGTGCACGAACGCGCCCGCGACGGCGCCCGGGCCGGCGTTCATGTACTTGTAGGTGCACCACACGGCGAAGTCGGCGCCGGTCTCGTGCAGGGTCAGCGGCAGGTTGCCCGCGGCGTGGGCGAGGTCGAACCCAACGACACAGCCCGCCTCATGGCCGCACTCGACGATGCGGTTCAGATCGAAGACCTGGCCGGTGCGGTACTGGATGCCCGGCAGGAGGATCAGCGCGACGCGGTGGCCATGCTCGGCGATGGCCTCCTCGATCGCATCCATTGACAGCGTGCCGCCAGCCCCGTCGGGCTGCATCTCGATCAGGTCGGTCGCCGGATCGAAACCATGGAAGCGGACCTGCGATTCCAGTGCGTAGCGGTCGGTGGGAAAGGCGCCGGCTTCCATGAGGATGGCCGGTCGCTCTTTCGTCGGGCGGTAGAAGCTCACCATCATCAGGTGCAGGGTCACGCCCAGCGAATTCATGGCGACGACTTAGTGCGGCGTCGCGCCGACCACCTCCGCCATCGCATCGCTCACGTACTCGTGGTAGTGCATCCACGGCGAACGGCCGCGGAAGTGGGCTTCGACCGCCAGGCTGGACCAGTCGTCCAGCTCGGCTTCAAGCGCCGCGCGTATGCCTTTCGGCTGCAGCCCGAGCGAGTTGCCGCAGAAGTACAGCGTCTCGCCATCGCCGTGCGGCGGGATATGGAACTCGTCGCGGAAGCGGCGCAGCGGATCGGCGGCATCCTGGGCGGCTGCCCAGGCGTGCGTGGCTTCAAAACCGTTCATAACGAAAAACCTGGAGCATCAGTTGGGCATGGAATTGGCGACGTCCGTGCAGCCCTTGTCGAAGGTCGCACTGAACTTCGCATCGCCATCCGGGCGCGCGCAGCGCAGCTGGATGGCGTAACCGTTGGCGAAGAAATACCGCTCGTAGTAATCGAGCTTCGTAGTGCCTTCCTTCGCGGAGTACACGTTTTCCGTCGGTGCCTTGGGCGTCGCGGCAACGTAGTCCTTCAGGTTGGTGGCGCGGCTGCGCATCTCACCCGAGAACACCTGGAAGGCATGCAGGTCGGCCGCCTTCTTCAACGTGATAGTGACGCGCGAGAGCGTCGCATCGGCATGGCTGGAACCGGGGACCTGGAACACCTGCGTCTCGGTTTCGCCGCTGGACTGCATGATCATCGACCAGCCGTCGGGCACGTTGAAGTGGATGACTCCGTCTGCCATGGAGACGTCGGTGGCACCCACGGACGGAGCGGCCAGGGCCAGGGCGAGCGGAAGGGCGCGCAGCAACTTGCGGAGCATCGGTTGTTTTCCCCCAGGAAGTCCCGCCATTTTGGCATACCCACCGCGGGCTGGCCGCGAAGGCGGTGTGCGCCGCGTCACGCCACGGCGGCGACAGGCTGGAAGCGGGCCAGGGGACAGCCCAGCCACTCGAGTGCCGTGCCGTGGAACAGGCGGGCACGGCTGGCCTCGTCGAGCCGCAGGGCCTCGATGCCGCTCCCCGGCTCCTGTTCGCCCAGCGGGAAGGGGTAATCGGTGCCCAGCATGACGCGGTCGGTGCCGACCGCATCCAGCAGGTAACGCAGTGCCGCGTCGTCATGCACGCAGGAATCGAAATACAAGCGCTTGAAGTACTCGCGCGGGTTGCGCGCATTGTCCGTGGCGACCAGGTCGGGCCGCATGCGGAAACCGTGCTCGATCCGGCCGATGGTGTAGGGGAAGCTGCCGCCACCGTGGGCGAGCATGACCTTCAGGTCCGGCAGCCGCTCCAGTACACCACCGAAGATGAGGGCGCAGGCCGCCCGGCTCTGCTCAGCGGGCATGCCCACCAGCCACGGCATCCAGTATTTCGGCATGCTGTCGGTGCCCATCATGTCCCATGGGTGCACCAGTACCGCGGCGCCAAGGTCGGCGGCCGCTTCGAAGAACGGGAAGAGCTCGGGCGCGTCCAGGTTCCAGTCGTTGCAATGCGAGCCGACCTGCACGCCTTGCAGGCCAAGTTCGCCGATGCAGCGTTCCATCTCACGAATGGCGAGGTCGGGCGACTGCAGCGGCACGGTGCCGATACCCGCATAGTGGCGCGGGCGCGATTCGCACACCGCGGCCATGCTGTCGTTGAGGTGGGTATGCAGCTCGAGGGCCTGGTGACCCTTCGCCCAGTACGAAAACATCACCGGGACCGTGGACACCACCTGCACCCCGACGCCGAAGCGAGCGTAATCCTGGATCCGGTGGTCGACGTCGAACGCCGACTCCCACACTTCACGGAAGAATTTCCCACCGCGATAGATACGGTGGTGGCCGCCACTGTGGGTCATGACCGGGAAGCGGTCGTCGCCGAAACGGGACGCCAGATCAGGCCAGTCCCGGGGCAGGATGTGCGCGTGGGTGTCGATCTTGAGCATGGGCCCGAGTGTAGGCTCGCGTGCGCCCGGGCGCCTCTGGCGGTGCAGCATGGGCCTTCACGAGGGGACGGCGCTTCGCGCCTGCGCGCGGTCAGGCCGGCGCTGTGCTGCGCCGGTTCACCACATGGGCGATGGTGTCGACGTTGTCGGTCAGCCGGTCGGTAAGGCGGCCGATGACCTCGGCCAGCGCCCTGTCCGGCGAACGCGACAACGCCTCGACCAGCGCTCGCTGGTGGTCACGCAAGCCCGGGGGGATGTCCACGGGATCGGCGCGGGTCAGCGCGATGCCGAACTTGCGCAGCTCGCCCGAGGCTTCCCTGATGAAGGGGCCGACATGCTCCCACTCGGGCGGAACGTCGCCTGCTTCGATCAGGGCCTCCAGGGTCATGCCGGTGCGGGCGACGCGGTTGCCGTTGGCGTACAGGGTTTCCGCGAGCTCCTGCAGCAGCGCGGGGGTGCCAGGCTCCGCCCGCAGGCGGTCGACCGACGCCTGTGCGTTCGTACGCGCGGTCCGGGTTGCGCTGCGCACTTCCTGGCGCTTGCGTGCGTCGGCGGGTGCTACCAGTGCATCCAGGTAGTCGGCATACGCACAAAGCATCTCGGACAACGCGGTGCGCGCCCGGTGGCGCTCCCACGAGGGCCAGAGGACGTAGGCGAGCAAGGCGAGGGCACTGCCGAGCGCGGTGTTGAGCACGCGATCGGACATGGCGTTGAACGGGTCCACGCCTTCGAACGAAAGGAGCACGACGACCGTGCCCGTGAGCGCGGCGACGGCGATGCCGTAATGGGCGCCGGCGAGGTAACGGAATGCGACGCAGAGTGCCGCCATGACCGTCAGGTGCGCCCACACGGCATCCGGCGTAAGCCGCAGCAGGAAGGTGGTGAGCATGAGCCCGAGCACCGTGCCGACAACGCGGAGCAGGCCGAAGTTGAACGTGGCGGCGAAATCCGGGCGCAGCACGATGGCGGCGGTCATCGGCAGCCAGTACCCGTGGGGCAGCGCGAAGTAGCGCGAGAGCACGAACGCCAGGGTCAGCACGACGGCGCAACGCACGGCATGCCGGAACGCCACCGAGTGCGGGGTGAGGTTGGCGCGGATCGTCGCCCACGGCGAGGTGCTGCGCAGGGTCTCCGGCAGCGTGGTTTCCTCGCGCTGCGCGCGTTCCTCACCGCGGCTGCCGGCCCAGTTGGTGTTACGCACCACCGCGGCAAGCTGGCCCGAGAGCGCCTGGATATGCGCGGTGATGCCCATGCCGACCGCACCGGCGGAAAGCAGGGCGCGTTCGCTCGCCTGCAACGTGGCCAGGGCGCGCTGCGCGCGCTCGGGCGGCTCGGCCGCATCGAGCGCCGCGGCCGTGGCGCTGAGTACGCGGGCGGCATCGGCGCGGAACATCTCGCCCATGTTGTTGCGGCTGGTCTCGAGCTCGGCCATGGCGACGAGCTCGAGACGCACGCGCTCCGCCAGCTCGAGCAGCACGCGGAACGCTTCCATGGCACGGCCGCGCGCGTGGTGGCGGCCGAGCAGGGTGGTCTGCAGATCGTTCATCGCTTCGGTGAGCAGCGGCGCATCGCTTTCGCGCATGGGTTGCTTCGCCAGCTCGGCAAGGCCGCGGTAGACCCCGGCAAGCGCACGGCGCTCGGGCAGGTAACGTTGCAGCGGCCACGCCGCCACGGAAAACAGCGCCAGCAACATGCCGCCGGCGAAGATCAGGCTGCCGCCGCCCAGCGCGCCGCGCCAGTCGGTCGGTACGGCGGCGCAGATCACGAGCAGCAGCATGCTGGTCATGCCCACGCGCGCGAGGTCCGGGCCGAACACGACGAGCAGGCCGCCAAAGAAGCCGCAGAGGATGCACGCGAAAGCCATGGGCAGCACCTGGCTGCCGATGAGGAAGCCGACGAGCCCGGCGGCGCCGGCGGATAGCGCGGCAAGGAACAGGCGGCTCAGCCGTTGCTGGTAGGGCCCGGGCTGGTCGGAGAACATGGTATCGAGCGCACCGGCGGCGATGCCGATGCCCACCTGCGGGTAGCCGGCGTAGATGCCGAGCGCGAGGGGGAGGATGACCGCCGCGGTGTTGCGCAGCGCGACGCGCATGGGGACATCGGGACGCTTCGTCCGGATCAGCGTATCGACGACGCTGGCGCGAAGCGAGTAACCCTGGCTCATGGTGGGATGACTTGGCCCTTCCTGTGGGCCGATGATTGTGCCGCAGGCTTCCTGACTGGACGGCGAGCGAAGCGGCGGGGTGGAAGCGGCATGGCATTCCACCCCGCGCTGTTCATCAGGCGCGGCCCGAGAATTCGCCGGTGAGGGTATTCACCGTCACCTTCTCACCGTTGGTGATGTACTCCGGCACCTGGATCTCGATGCCCGTGCTGAGCTTGGCCGGCTTGTTGCGCTTGGTGGCGCTCGAGCCCTTCAGTTCCGGCGCGGTATCGACCACGGTGAGCACGACGCTGCTCGGTACCTGCAGGCCGACCGGGGCATCGTCGATGACCTGCACGTAGTAGCCCTCGGCATCCTCGACGATATAGCCGGCGTTATCGCCGACCACGTTCGCGTCGAGCGTGTACTGGGTGTAGTCCTCGTCGTCCATGAAGACGAAGGCTTCGCCGTCCATGTACGAGAACTTGGCCTGGCGGCGGGCCAGGTCGACTTCCTTCAGGTCGTCTTCCGAACGCACGCTCAGGTCGAACTTGCGGCTGCCCGGGATGGAGTAGAGCGTAAAGCGATAGGTGATGTTGCCGCCGCGCGCGCTGGGCGAGCTGCGTTCGATATCACGAACCTGGTACACGGTGCCGTCGTGTTCGACGACGTTACCCTTCTTGACGTCAGATGCTTTCATGGCTTCGATGCCGGTGCTGTGTGGATGGGATTACTTCGGAGCGAGGCGCACGGCGCCGTCGAGGCGGATCGTTTCGCCGTTGACGTAGCGTGCGCCGATGAGGAAGGCGACGAGGTCGGCGAACTCTTCCGGCTTGCCCAGGCGCGACGGGAACGGGATCGAAGCCGACAGCGATTCCTGGACCTGCGGCGGCATGCCGTCGACCATCGGGGTCCAGAAGATGCCCGGGGCGATCGTGTTCACGCGGATGCCGAAACGGGAGAGTTCGCGGGCCATGGGCAGCGTCATGCCGACGACGCCACCCTTGGACGCGGAATAGGCGGCCTGGCCGATCTGGCCTTCATAGGCCGCGACCGATGCCGTGTTGACGATGAGACCACGCTCGCCGTCTTCGCCTGCCGTATTGCCCTGCATGAGCTGCGCGGCGGCCTTGGCGACGTTGAAGCTGCCGATGAGGTTCACCATCACGGTGGTGCTGAAGGTGGACAGCGGCATCGGGCCTTCCTTGCCCAGCACGCGGCCGGCGCCGAGGATGCCCGCGCAGTTCACCACCAGGTTCAGCCCGCCCATGGCCTGGGCAGCGGCGGCGACATTGGCGGTGACACCCTCTTCGGAGGTGACGTCGGTGCGCTGGAAGCTCGCGTGCCTGCCGAGCGCGGCGACGGCGGCCTGGCCTTTTTCTTCGTTCACGTCGAAGAGGGCCACCGAGGCGCCGGCGGCGACGAGGCGCTGGGCGACGGCATGGCCGAGACCGGATGCGCCGCCGGTAATGACGGCCTTGACCTGATCGAGCTGCATGGAAACTCCGGGGATGCGGGGTGAAAACGCCGAGTTTAGCCGAGCCGGCGCTTCAGGCGCTGCCGCGCCGCCGCAAAAAAGCAGGTGTCCGTAGGAGCCCACCCTGTGGGCGACGCCTTTCGCGGTGTGGCTACAGGCCCTGTCGCAATGAGGCGAAAGATGTCGCCCACAGGGTGGGCTCCTACGACGGGGCATCAGCCCAGCAGGTCGTCCAGGCCGCCCTGGGCGGCCAGCGTGGCGAACGGGACGACGGGTACCGGCGGTACCGCGGGTTCGCTCATGAACTTGCTCCACACGCCCACGTCCCACCAGCGGCCGAGCTTGTAGCCGGCCTTCGGCCAGACACCGGCGGGCGCGAAACCCATGGCTTCGTGCATGGCGACGCTGGTGTCGCCGGGCAGGGTGATGACGCCCACGGCCTGGTTGATGCCCTGGCGCTGCATGGCGTCCAGCAGCACCGCATAGAGGCGGCGGGCGATGCCGCGGCGGCGCGCCTTCTCATGGACATAGATCGAGGTCTCGGCGATCCAGTCATACGCGGCGCGCTCACGGAAACGACCGGCGTATGCGTACGCGATCACTTCGCCTTGTTCTTCCCACACGAGCCAGGGGTGGTTGCGCAGGCGCGTGCGGATGCGCTCGGCCATGGCGGCTTCACCCGGTAACTCGGTTTCGAAGGTGATGGCGCTGGTTTCGACGACCGGTGCATAGATGGCGTGGCAGGCGGCGGCGTCGGCTTCGGTGGCAATGCGGATCACAGGGGTTTTTCCATGAAGATGCTTCCGGGGTGGGCGTGATGATCGCCGAAGGGCGGGCAGCGCCGATAGCCGGAGCGCTCATACAACTCGATCGATTCCAGCTGGGCCGTGCCGGTTTCCAGGCGAACCAGCCTGCCGCCCGCCGAGCGCACCTGTGCCTCGAGCGCTTCGAGCATCTGCTTGCCCAGCCCCATGCCGCGGCATGCCGGGAGCACGTACATGTATTTGAGTTCCACGTAGTCGCCCACGTCCAGGGCCGCGCCGCAGGCGAGCGGACTCCCGTCGACGCGGGCGGTCATGAACGTGACGTGCGGCCGCTGCAGGCTTTCCACGGTAACGGCCGGCGACACCGGGTGCCGGTCCAGGTCGGAGAGGTAACCGTGGAGCTGTTCGATGAGCGGCAGGACATCCGCGCGTGCCGGGTCGTCGATTGCGAAGGCGAGTGACGGTGGCCTGGGTGCGACGATGAGATCGCCATCGTTGAGGCTGCGCAGGTAGAAACGGTCGCAGCTGAAATGCCCGGTACCGCCCATCGGCGCATCGATCCGGGTGAAGCCATGGCGGAGGTAAACCGCCTGTGCCGCATCCATGCCGGTGAGCGTTTCGAGATAGCAGCGGGAAAAGCCTTCGCGACGGGCGGCATCGAGGCAAAGCCGCATGAGCCGCGATGCGGCACCCGTGCCGCGCGCGGCTGGCAGGAAGTACATCTTGCGCAGCTCGCAGGTTTCCGCGTCACCACCCTCGAGCGGCGCGATGCCCGCGCCACCGGCCACCTTTCCATCGATCTCGACAACGAAGTACGCCTTGCGGTCGCCCGCATAGGCGGCGGACATGTGGTCGACCTCGGGATCGTGGATGGCGAAGCCTGGGCCGTCGGCGCCGAACTCTGGCATGACGGCGCGGATCACCGCGGCGACCTGGGCGTCGTCGCGGGGTTCGATGGGGCGGAGGAGGGGGTCTGAAGAGGCCATGCGCCGATGCTGCCATGGGCGAGGGCGTGGCGTCACCGGGCCGCGGGGGCATCGCGCGCGAGCGCGCTCCCACAAAAGCAGGGCTGCGCACCCTTGTGGGAGCGCGCTTGCGCGCGATCCAGCCTGCCTCAGGCCGCCGTACGCGCCCGCGTCACCCGGCTCGCGGTGTCCTTGCCCAGCTGCGTGGCCAGCCACGCGCCGACCTGCACCAGCTTGTCGAGGTCCACGCCGGTGGACATGCCCATGCCATGCAGCATGTACACCACGTCCTCGCTGGCCACGTTGCCGGTCGCACCCTTCGCGTACGGGCAGCCACCGGTGCCGGAGACCGCGCTGTCGACGACGCGCACGCCTTCTTCCAGGCACGCGAGGATGTTGGCCAGGGCCTGGCCGTAGGTATCGTGGAAATGGACGGCCAGCGCGGCCATGGGCACTTCGCTGGCAACGGCGCGCAGCATGGCGCGTGCCTTCGCGGGCGTACCCACGCCAATGGTGTCGCCCAGGGAAATCTCGTGGCAGCCGAGGTCATGCAGGCGCTTCGCCACGCGGACTACGTCGGCGACGGGCACCTCGCCCTGATACGGGCAACCCAGCACGGTGGATACATAGCCGCGAACCGCGACGCCGTCGGCACGCGCGCGCTCCATCACCGGTACGAAGCGATCGATCGATTCGTCGATGCTGGCGTTGATGTTCTTCCGGTTGAAGGCTTCCGAGGCCGCGGTGAACACCGCCACCTCCGTAGCTCCGACCTCGCGCGCGCGCTCATAGCCCTGCAGGTTGGGTACCAGCACGGGATACACCACGCCGGGCGCCTTGCGGATGGCCGTGAAGACCTCGGCGGCATCGGTCAATTGCGGCACCCACTTCGGGCTGACGAAGCTCGTCGCCTCGATGGTCTGCAGGCCCGTCTCCGAAAGACGGTCGATCAGTTCGATCTTCACCGCGGCGGCGAGCATCGCCTTTTCGTTCTGCAGGCCATCGCGCGGGCCGACTTCGACGATGCGGACGTGGTTCGAGGTGTTCATGCGAGCTCCGGTCAGGCCGATTCGGCGAAGCGGACGAGGACGCTGTCGGCGTCGACGAAATCGCCCTGCGCGGCCGATATCGATTCGATGCGGCCGGCACGGGGTGCCTTCAAGGCCAGTTCCATCTTCATGGCTTCCATCACGAGCAGTTCCTGGCCTTCTTCCACCGTATCGCCCGGGGCGGCGCGGACCAGCACGATGCGGCCGGGCATGGGCGCGACGACGTGGCGCGCGGTATCGCCTGCCGCGCCGGCCCAGGCGAACGCAGGTGCGCGTTCGAAGGTCCAGCGGGCGCCTTCGGCGTCGTGGACGCGGACCCGCGGGCCGGTGGCGACCAGCGGGATGCGCCGGGCGTGTTCGTCGAAGCGGGCGGACAGGGCATCGCTGCCGAGGCGCGCTCCTGCCACCGTGGCCTGGGCATCGCCCTGGCGCAGCACGTAATGCCCGTCGTGGCCGTGGGCGTCGATCTCGTGGCGGGCCTTGCCCTCCATCAGCGCGACCACGCGCTTGCCGGGGTGGCCAAGGCGCCAGGCGTCGGCGGCGCCCCACGGCGTATGCGGCTCGTGCGCGGCGGTGCGGTGTTCGGCCGCGTCCGCGATGAGCAGGGCCACTGCGGCGGCGAACCGTTCGGTATCGCCCGCACGGCGATCGGCGGCGAGGAATTCATTGAGGTGGCGGTCGAGGTAGCCGGTGTCGATACGGCCCTCGACGACCATCGGATGGCGGACGAGGCGCTCGAGGAAGGCCACGTTCGACTTGGGCCCGACGATCTCGGTATGCGCCAGGGCATCGCGC
The DNA here is from genome assembly GCF_051958795.1 of Luteibacter sp. GTDB lineage: Bacteria > Pseudomonadota > Gammaproteobacteria > Xanthomonadales > Rhodanobacteraceae > Luteibacter. The sequence continues at coordinate 13,966 of NZ_JBQCFT010000027.1, forward strand.
AGGCGCTCCAGTGCGTCGGCACGGTCTTCGCCGTAGACGATCAGCTTGGCGATCATGGGATCGTAGAAGATCGTGACCGTGTCCCCGGCGACCACACCGCCATCGAGTCGCACGTGCCGCGACGGCGCGGGCAGGGTAAGCGCGAGCAGCTTGCCCGAGCCCGGCAGGAAGTTCGCCTCCGGGTCCTCCGCGTAAAGGCGCACTTCGATCGCGTGGCCACGGGCGTGCACCTGCTCCTGCGCAAGCGGCAGCGGCTCGCCGGCGGCGACACGCAGCTGCCATTCCACCAGGTCGAGCCCGAGCGTTTCCTCGGTCACCGGGTGCTCGACCTGCAGGCGCGTATTCATCTCCATGAAGAAGAATTCGCCGTCCTGGCCCACGATGAATTCGACCGTGCCGGCGCCGACGTAATTCACGGCGCGGGCGGCGGCGACCGCGGCGGCACCCATGCGAGCCCGTCGGTCCGCGTCGAGGAAGGGCGACGGCGTTTCCTCGAGCACCTTCTGGTAACGGCGCTGCGCCGAGCACTCGCGTTCGTTGAGGTGGATGATGTTGCCGTGGGTGTCGCCGAACACCTGGAATTCGATGTGGCGCGGGTGCTCGACGTAACGCTCGAGGATGACGCGGGTGTCGCCGAAGGCATTGGCGGCCTCGCGCTGGGCGGACGCCAGCGCCTCGGCGAACGCCGCGGCGTCGCGCACGATGCGCATACCCTTGCCACCACCACCGGCGGCGGCCTTGATCATCAGCGGGAAGCCGGTGCGCTCTGCCTCTTCAGCGAGGTGCGCGGGATCCTGGTTCGCGCCGTGGTAGCCCGGTACGAGCGGCACCGCGTGCGTTTCCATGAGCGCCTTGGCCGCGGCCTTGGAACCCATGGCGTCGATGCTCTCCGGCAACGGGCCGATGAAAACGATGCCTGCGGCCGTACAGGCGCGGGCAAAATCCGTGTTCTCGGAAAGGAACCCATACCCCGGATGGATGGCCTGCGCTCCGGTTTTTCTGGCGACCTCGATGATCGCGTCGCCGCGCAGGTACGACTCCGCCGGGCGGGGACCACCGATCGGCCAGGCCTCGTCCGCCAGGCGGACGTGCTGGGCGTCGGCGTCGGCCGTGGAGTACACGGCGACCGTGCGGATGCCCAGGCGGCGGCAGGTCCGGATCACGCGGCAGGCGATCTCACCACGGTTGGCGATCAGAATGCAGTCGAACATGGGGCTCCCTGTGACGCGGCGTGGGGTAGGGGAAAGCCCGCGAAATTAACAGATTGTGCCCTTCCGGCGGGTTGCGCCGCAGCATCCGCCCACCTTGCCGATTTGCACCCGGCGGGGCTGTCCCCTAGCCTTGGAGGGCACGGAGGCGCCTCCTGCCTTCATTCCCCCCTCCCAGAGCGAGAAATTCATGCAGATCGGCAATCGCAACGTCGTTTCCTTCCACTACACGCTGACCGACGACCAGGGCACCGTCATCGATAGCTCGGAAGGTCGCGAGCCGCTCGCCTACATCCACGGCGAAGGCCACATCGTCCCGGGTCTGGAGAAGGCGCTGGAAGGCAAGCAGGCCGGCGACCAGTTCAAGGTCGACGTGATCCCGGAAGAGGGCTACGGCCCGCGTCACCCGGAACTGATCCAGGTCGTGCCGAAGGCGGCGTTCCAGGGCGTCGATAACCTCGAGCCGGGCATGCAGTTCCAGGGCCGCAACGACCAGGGTTCGATCAACGTCACGGTCTCGAAGATCGAAGGCGATAACGTTACCGTCGACGGCAACCACCCGCTCGCCGGCCAGACCCTGCACTTCGCGGTGGAAATCACCAACGTGCGTGAAGCCACCGACGAAGAGCTTCAGCACGGCCACGTGCACGGCGAGGGTGGTCACCACCACTAAGGCCGCTTGAGCGTCGTAGGAGCCCACCCTGTGGGCGACGCCGTTCGCGAAAGAGCCGCAGGCCCTGTAGCGTCAGCGCGAAAGATGTCGCCCACCGGGTGGACTCCTACGGTCAAGCGTCAGTACCAGTCAAGCAACGACACACCCACGCCGAGGTACGTAGCCCGGTGGTTGTAGTCGATCAGGCTCTCGCCGTACCCGTTGAACACCTCGAGATACCCGCGCAGGTTGTTCACCACCGGGAAGCTCCACGTCCCCCGTAGCGAGCCGTGCGAACGGTCGCCCGTACGGAACGAGTGCCGCGCCGTCAGCGCGAACTCGTTGCGTCCCACTTCGTGGACGACCTGGATTTCGCCCCTGCCCATGTAATCCTCGATGTCCGGGTTGTCGTCGTCCTTGCGCGCCTCCGGGATCCGCCACCACGGCCGCAGCATCACCGTCCAGCCTTCGCGCTCGAAGCCCACGTCGGCGACGACGCGGTTCCAGCTACGCGAGAGCGGGTCGGCGCGGCCATTCGACTGGTGGTTGATGCCGATGCTCGCGAGCCGGCCATCCCAACCCAGGATGTTGTAGTGCGTGCTGAAGACGAGCAGCGCTTCCGGCTCGTAGTTCGTTTCGCGGAACGGGCGCGAGTTGTCCTTGTTGTAGACCTGCCAGCGCGATGACTGGGTATAACCGACCCACAGGTCGCCGTTGTCGCCGAAGATGTTTTCGACGGCCTTGGTCTTCAGGCTGATCTGGAACTTCGCCTCGACGTTGTCGAGCTTCTGTGGCGTCGTAACCGTGTGGTCCGGGGCAGGGCTGTGCGGCGTATCGTTCTGGTTCGTGGTACCGAAGAACGGCAGCACGTACGTCGGCTTGTAGCCACGCAGGTTCAGCGTGCCCAGCTTGGATTCGGGTGAAAGCTCCCAGCGGCTGTCGAGTAGTGAAAGCGGCCGGGCCACGTTGCCCGAGTCACGCGTGGCTAGATCGACGCTCACCGAGTTCGCCTTCTGGTCTTCCTTCTTCGCGGCCTGGGGCATCTGCGTGCGACCCACGGCCTTGTCGTAGCAAAGCAGGCGTTGCGAGTCGGTTTCGATCGCGGAACACGCACGGATGTCCATGGGACTCGGGTTCTGCGCGATCGCCTGCGCGACAGGCAGGCAGGCAAGGACGCCAAGCGCGCCTACGGCATGGATTCGTTTCATCTTCAGTAACTCCCTGGGACCAGCCGGCACGGCGACCCGGGAGTTTATCTGCCGCAAACGTGTGAAGAACGTGCAAACGCGAGCACGTTCAGCAAACAAGGCGGGAAGCGGCGCGGCCGCTTCCCGCCTTGGTGCTTACTGGCCAGCGCCCGAATGCGCGACCCACTTCTGGTACTCGGCCTTGCTGATGCGGCCATCGCGGTTGCTGTCGGCGTACTGGAAGTCATTTGCCAGCAACGGATAAGCCGACGCCTGCTCGGGGGTGATGGACCCCTTTCCACCCGAGAGCGTAGCGAAGTCGGGTGCGGGGCCGGCCGGCTTGGCCTGGGCCGGGCCGCTGTTCACCTGGACCTGACCCTGCGGTGTGGGCATCGTGGTTCCGCTGGTCATGCCGGCGGTGCCGGTATCACCACCCGGGGGCGGCGGCGGGGGCGGACCCGGGGGAGCCGGCGGCGGGGGAGGCGGCGGAGGCGGTGCTGCCGCAGCCGGCGGCGGCATGCCCGGGCTCGCCGGGTTATCGGCCGGCGGCGGCGGAGGCGTGGCCTCGCCCGGCGGCGGGGGCGGCAGGACTTGCGACGGATCCGCGGGCATGGTCTGGCCGGGCGGCGGAGGCGGCGGCGTCTGGTTGGCGGGGGCGGTCTGGGCGAACGCTGCGCCTGCCAGCAGCAGCGAAGCGCCGAAGGTCACGGCGCATACTTGCATCTTCATTCGAAAGCCTCCGTTAGGTAGCGTGGTAGGGCATCGCAAGGCATGGCCTGCGACCTCATTGCCGACGCTAGCAAGGAGCGATTTAATGGTGGCCCAACTGCGATAAGGCCTCCACCGTGGCGTCACGCGTATCCGACGAGACCTCCACAGGCAACGTGATCCGGCTCTCGCACCGTTCCGCGCAGCTGCTCCACCTCGCTGCACAGGGACTGCTCCAGCGGGCCACGCGCAAGGCGCGCAAGGCGGATGTTCCCGCAGCGATCGACCGCATGGGCCTATTACAGATCGATACGATCAACGTGGTCGCGCGCAGCCCGTACATGGTGCTGTTCTCGCGGCTTGGCGCCTACCGGAACGAGTGGCTCGATGACGCGCTCGCCGATGGCCATCTCGCCGAAGCGTGGGCCCACGAGGCGTCGTTCGTGCCATCGCGCGAATTCCATTTTCATCGCGATTACCGGCTTGGCCGCGCGGGGCACTGGGCGCAGAAGCTCGCCGAGCGCACGCATGCCGAAGCGCGCACTGACATGGATGCGCTGCTCGCGCGGATCCGCAGCGAGGGCGCACTGCGCGCTTCCGACTTCGAGCGCGACGCGCCGGCGAGCAAAGGCTGGTGGGGCTGGAAACCCGAGAAGAAATGGCTCGAGGCGTGGTTCGCCCTGGGCGAACTGATGGTGCTGCGGCGCGAACGCTTCCAGCGGGTCTACGATCTTGCCGAGCGTGTCACCGCACGCTGGCCGGTACCACCGCCGGAGGGCGCGCTGGACGAAGCGGTCGTGCGTACGCATTTCATCGCGCGCAGCGTGCAGGCCCTGGGCATCACCCGCGCGCGCTGGATCGCGGATTACTTCCGGCTCAAGCCGCGGGTCACGGATGCCGAGCTGGCACCGCTGGTCGCGGAAGGGACCCTGCTGCGCGTCGACGTGGATGGCTGGGACGAACCTGCGTACGTCCACGCCAGCCACGCGGGCCTGCTGGCAAAGGCGATCGCGAACACCCTTCGCGCCACGCGTACGACCCTGCTCTCGCCGTTCGATCCGCTCGTGTGGGATCGCGCACGGGCCCAGGAACTTTTCGGCTTCGAATACACGATCGAGTCATACACGCCCGCAGCCAGGCGCCGTTTCGGGTACAACGAGCTACCGATCCTGCATCGCGGCCGCCTCGTGGGTCGGCTTGATGCGATGGCGCATCGAAACGACGGCCTGTTCCAGGTGCTCGGCGTCTGGATCGAGGAAGGCGTGAGCCTAACGCCAGCCTTGATCGAAGACGTGGCGATGGCGATCTGCGAATGCGCGGCGTGGCATGGCACGCCGCGTGTGTCGATCGAGGGTGCGCAGCCCAAGGGCTTGCGCACCCAACTCAAGCTGGCGTGCGCCGCCTGATCAGCGGGTGGAAGCCGGTGCAGGCGTGTCCGCGCAGGACTTGCCGTGCAGGGCGTCCTTCAACTGGTTAGCCAGTGAGGTACAGCGGTTCTGCAACTGGTCGCGCATGTCGGGGTCCTGCGACTGGCGCAGCAGGCTCTCGCGCATCATCTCGTAGCGCGGCTCGATCTGGTCGCGGGCGAAGATCCCCGCAGCCAGGTGGCAGGTCTTGTAGCTGGCCAGGTATTCATCGCAGGCGGCGATGCCGGTGCTGCTGGGCAGCGGGCCGCCCTTGGCGGCGGCTGCGCCGGTCGTACCCTTGGCGGCAGGCACCTTGGTGACGCTGGTGGTGGCGGTCTTCGTGGTCGACTGCGAAGACGGGCTGGCCGTTACGGTCTGGGTCGTCGCCGGCTTCGGCTTGTTGTCCGAGCAGGCGGCCAGGGCGATGGCGCAGAAGGCCAGCGGGGCGAGGCGGTTGAGAATGGATGCCATGGTGACTTTTCCCCCTTTGCGGAGCAGGTTCGAGGTGGACAGGAATCGCACCGGGGGGTGCGACGCGACCAACGATTTGCCCGATTACGGGTGAACGTAACGTTATTGCGTTAGCACGAACGGGAAACCCGGGTAAACGGCTCCATCGCTATTTTCCGCGGGGACAGGTATGATCCGCCCGCTGTGTTTGCCGGGGTCATAGAGTTCCGTTGACCCGATGCCGCTGATCACGGATCTGCCACATCGCTTCGCTCCTCGCGTTTCCTTGCACACCAGTAAGCGGCAACTATCTAAAAGTTGCTGGTTATTCAATTAGTTATTCCGTTTGGAGTGTTACATATGTCGGATCGTGAAATCGGCACCGTGAAGTGGTTCAACGACGCGAAGGGCTTCGGCTTCATCTCGCGTGAGAACGGCCCGGACGTTTTCGTCCACTTCCGCGCCATCCAGGGCAACGGCTTCAAGTCGCTGGCCGAAGGCGAGAAGGTCTCCTTCAAGGTCGTCAACGGCCAGAAGGGCCTGCAGGCTGAGGAAGTCCAGAAGGCCTAAGCCTTCGGACAACCGTCCTGTCTGAAAGAGCCCGGCGCAAGCCGGGCTCTTTTTTTGCGTCCAAAAAATGAAAATGTCCTAGGAAATGCGCTGATTTCGCATTTCCTTCACGCCTACACGCGTGATCGGTGTCAAAAAAACGTCCTGTGTAGGCATTCCCCTACAGAATCCACGAAGAATGTGGTTATGATCGGTCGTACTGTGTTTGCGCGGTCACGAGAGTGGCCCGATGTGCGCGCGTTCGTTGATCACGCTCCATCGCCTCACCCGGTCCTGCATGCCCAGTAAGTCGCCGGCTTTCGAGCCGGGTTTTCGAGTGCGAGTCTAGAGGTGTGTGTGATGGCAACAGGTACGGTGAAGTGGTTCAACGATGCGAAGGGTTTCGGCTTCATCACCCAGGACGGTGGTGGCCCCGACGTTTTCGTGCATTTCCGTTCCATCCAGGGCAACGGCTTCAAGTCGCTGCAGGAAGGCCAGAAGGTCGAGTATGAAGTGACCCAGGGCCAGAAGGGCCCGCAGGCTGACAACGTCAAGCCCATGTAATGCCCTTGCGGCTGGCTCCGTCCAGCCGACCTTGCAAGAACGTTGGCTCCCCCGGCCCCCTGTCGCCGGGGGAGCTTTTCCATTTTAAGGCCCCGGAAAGTTCGCATGAGTGAGCCCTATACGGTCGGGGGGCTCTCGGTCATGCCGTTGCGCATGGCCGACGGCGCGCGCGCCGACCTGTTGCTGTTCAGTCCGCCTGGCACGCCGCGTGCCGCATTGCTCTGGGTGCCCGCCCTCGGCGTGGCTGCGCGCCACTACGAGCCACTGGCGCAGGCGCTTGCGGACCTGGGCGTCGCGGTGGGCATCCACGAGTGGCGGGGGCATGGCTCCAGCGACCAGCGGGCCGACCGCCGTTCGAACTGGGGTTACCGCACCCTTCTCACCGACGACCTGCCGACCAGCCTCTCCGCACTGGCGAAGGCGTTTCCTGGCGTCGGGTTGTGCGTGGGCGGGCATAGCCTCGGCGGCCAGCTTTCGACGTTGCTCGCGTCGGTCACGGACCTGGACCTCCAGGGGATCATCCTGGTCGCCAGCGGCTCACCGTACTGGCGCCGCTTCCATCCGTGGGTGGGGCTGGCCTATGTCGCCGCGCCGGCGCTCGCCCGGCTGGTCGGCCGGCTGCCGGGTCGGCAGATTGGCTTTGGCGGCAACGAGGCGCGCGGCGTGATCTCGGATTGGGCGCGCAGTGGGCGTACGGGTCGCTATGCCGTGCGCGGGATGGCCACGGACCTCGAGGCTGCCTTGCAGGGCCAGCGAGCGCCGGTGCTTGCGTTGCGCCTGCGCGACGACTGGCTCGGGTCGGAAACCTCGCTAGCCTTCCTGCTGGACAAGATGCCTCGCGCACCGCGCCGCACGGAGGTCATCGGTCCGGACGAACTCGCCGGCGCGAAGGCGGACCATTTCGCCTGGATGAAGGTGCCTGCGCCGATCGCCTCGCGCATCCACGACTGGCTTTCGGCGACCGCCACGTAACGTGCAAGGCATGCCGACGCGCATGCGCTAACCTGCGCGCATGTTCAACGGAGTTATGCCATGACCACCGACTTCATCGAAGGCAAGCAGCGCGACCTTGGCGACGGCTTCAAGGTGCGCCGCATGCTGCCGCACCTGAAGGCACGCCACGTTGGCCCGTTCGTGTTCTTCGATCAGATGGGCCCGGCCGATTTCGGTGAGGACAGCGGCATGGATGTGCGTCCGCACCCGCATATCGGCCTGGCGACGGTCACCTGGCTGTTCGACGGCGCGATCAGGCACCGTGACTCGCTCGGTAGCCTCGTGGATATCCATCCGGGCGATGTGAACTGGATGACCGCGGGCCGCGGCATCGTGCATTCCGAGCGCACACCGCCGGATGAGCGGCACCACGGCCAGAAGCTGCATGGCATCCAGGTGTGGGTGGCCCTGCCGAAGAGCCATGAGGAAATGGCGCCGGAGTTCCACCACCACGCCGCGGCCGAGCTGCCGAAGGTCGATGTCGATGGCGGCCGCCTTGTCGTCATTGCAGGCGAAGCGTTCGGCGTGACCTCGCCGGTGCGCGTGTTCGCACCGATGTTTTTCGTGGAGGCGCGCCTGCGCAAGGGAGCACGCGTACCGATGCCCGGGCAGCACGCGGAATGGGGCGTGTATGTGGTCGAAGGGTCCGCGCGGTTCGATGGCCTCGCTTTGAACGCGCTGGACATGGCCGTGGCCCACGACGGCGAACCGCCGGTGCTCGAAGCGACCGAGGATGCGCTTGTCATGCTGTTTGGTGGGGCTCCCCTCGATGGCGAGCGGCATCTGTGGTGGAATTTCGTCGCCAGTTCGAAGGAACTGATCGAAGCCGCCAAGGCTGACTGGTCCGGTCACGCGGGGCGGTTCCCCATCGTCCCGGGTGATGAGCACGAACGCATTCCGCTCCCTACCTACTGACGCGGAGCCGTCCATGGCCACCTTCGCCTCATTCCGCGAGTTCTATCCGTTCTACCTTGGTGAGCACGCCGATGTGCGCTGCCGGCGCATGCACTTCGCCGGTAGCCTGGTCGTACTTGCCGCCCTGGTGCTTGCGTTCGCGACCGGCCACTGGGCCTGGTTGTGGCTGGCCCCCGTGGGTGGCTACGGGTTTGCGTGGATCGGGCACTTCATCTTTGAGAAAAATCGCCCGGCGACGTTCAAGCATCCGCTCTACAGCCTGATGGGCGATTGGGTGATGTTCTGGGACATCCTGCGTGGGCGCGTCACGCTCGGGTGATGCTGGCGGACGCGCACCACGCAGGCTCAGGCGACTTCGGCCGCGGCCCGTGCTTCCTCCTTGCGCAGCCGACGTGTCGCGCTCCAGGCGGGCAGGTCAAGGTCATCCCGTGCGGCGCGGCAGGCATCCAGCAGGTGTTCCACCGCGCTGTCGTCCATGCCGGCGTTCAGCGTAAGCCGCAACAGCGAACGATTCACCGTGGTCGCCGGCGCGCTGAACACGGACCCGAAGACACGGTGTGTCTCCATGACATCACGGACGTGCCCCGTGAGGATTTCCTGTCCCGCTTCGAAGGCAATGATCTGCTCGGTCCCGTCACCGATGGGAAAGCCCATGGCGGTGAGCTCGCGCCGGACATGGCGGGTCACTTCGCGCAGGCGCTGGCGGCGCCAGCCTTCGGTCTGGATGACCTTGTGCGAGGCCGACATACCCGCGAGCTCATGGGGAAGCAGCGACGAGCTGAAGATCGCGGGGAGCGCCTCGCAGCCGAAGTAGTCCTTGAAGCGGGTGGTGCACGCGATGAAGCCCGCACGCGAGCAGTACGCCTTCGCGAGGCTGGCGGTGATGAAGTGCACCCTGTCATTCAGGCCAAGGCTGGCGACGAGGCCCTCGCCACGCGCGCCGTGCGTACCGAGCGAATGCGACTCGTCGACAACGAAGACGCAACCGTGGGCTTCGGAGAGATCGGCGATATCGAGCAACGGCGACAGGCTGCCGTTGGTGCTGTAGACGCTATCGACCACGATGACGCCGGGGCCGTGGCGCAGCAGCTGCCGTTCCAGGTGCTGCACATCGTTGTGCAGGATGGAGACGGCCCTGGCGCCCGCGCTGCGGATGCCTTCCCAGAGTGACGCGTGGGCGAGCATATCCACGTACACCGGGACGCGCTCGCCGGCGATGGACTGGATGAGGCCCACGTTGGCCGCGAATCCTGACTGGGCAAGGATGCCGTCTTCCGTGCCGACGGCCCGGGCGAGTTCGCTCTCCACGCGATGCAGGGGTTCGTCGGCATCCTGCTGGAACAGGGCCGACATCATCATGCCAAGGCCACCGGAGGCCAGCGCATCGCGTTGCGCTTCGACGATAGCGGGGTGGCCCGCGATCGCCAGGGAGTCATTTCTCTGCAACATCAGGTCATCCGGCCGCGGTTTGCGGCCGCGCAAAATGTGACGACCGCCCCAGTCGATGGCAACGCGTTCGCGGTGAAATTGCTCGACGCGGCGCTGGACGAAGTCGGGAAGCTGCGGGGCACGGGCAATGGGATGCAGGACGGAAACGTTTTCCATGGCGTGGCTTTCTCTCGTTGGTTAAGGACAGGCGATATCCACGGCGTCGTCTCACGACGACACGCGCGCGCCGGCCTCGCCTGGGGCAGGCGCGAAAACGAGAGAGGCAATCCGCGCCGGCCAGAGGGCCTGGGCGCGAGCCCTGCCAGGTTGAAGGAGATCGCGCGGCCGCACCCTGGCCGCCGCCGCGATCACCTGGCGAGCATATAGGCACACGCGTCCCATGGTGCCGGTGTATCCGGCAGCCAGGGGATCAGCGCGTGGTCGTTCGGGTCAGGGTCAGATAAAGCGCGGGCGGCTATCGGCGGACAGGCTCAGGTCCTGCTCGCGCAGCCAGCTGCGGTATGACTTGACGTGCTGGAGGCGGAAACGCTCCACGTCATCGATGAGGGCGTAGTAGTACCACTGCTCGCCCGATACGGCGGTTGCGGGATACATGTGCGACTCCGGGTTCTCCACGCCCTTGTGGTAGAAGCCGTCCCGCGAATTGAACCAGGGCAGGGCCTCGCCACTGCGCAGGGCCTCGAGCACGCCCGGGGGCGCGCCCAGGTCCGAGGCGATCTCGTAGTGCGTCCGCAGGTCTTCGTCGGTCTGGACGAGGAGGAACCGGCCGATGCCCCACGCGTCCACCAGCAGCAGGCCCGTCGGGTTGCAGTGGACGTAACACTCTACCGGCTGGAACGTGGCGGTGACGCTCTGCAGCACATCGCGGAACGCCGGGTCACGCAGGAAGCGGAAATTGCCCAGCGCCAGCGTTTCGGCCACGAACGCGCTCGCCCGTTCGAAATAGCGCCGCTGCAGTTCCACGATGGCAGTCTGCAGCTTTTCGATGGCCAGGGGGTCGTTCTTGCGGATGAAGCGATCGATGACGCCCGAATTGAAGGCGTCGATGGCCGTGGCATCGTCCGCCCGGCCGGTCAGCAGGATCTTGCCGATATGCGGATTCGGCAAGCGCTTGCAAAAAGTAATGCCGTCCATCTCCGGCATGGCCTGGTCGACCACGACGACGGAGATGTCGGCGAACCGATCAGGGTAGTAGACGACCCGGTGAATCGAGTCGATATCCAGGGCGACCAGTTCCTGGGTCTCCGAGGGCCGGTCCTTCCAGCGGTAGAGCCAGCCACCGCCGGGCACGGGACGGCTGCCGTTGTTGCCCAGGGTGGCCAGGGCGCTGCGCGGCGAACTGAACGTGCGGACCCGGACCATGGGGTCGAGCAGCAACGGGACGACGTCGAGGTATTCCTCGTGGTCATCCACGAGCACCGTGGTCGTCGGGAAATGGAAGGGCTGGATATCACCCTGCGAGTTCAGCGTCATCACTGCCGGACCCCGGCCTCCGTAATCGGGAACGTAAGGGTGAATTCCGTGAACTCACCCAGGTTGGTGCGGCAAACGATGCCTCCGCCCATATGCTCCATCGCCGCGCGACAAAAAGCGAGACCTATCCCAAGGCCGGTAATGTTGCCCGTACCGGCGCTATCGCTGGAATAGGAATAAAAACGATTGAAAATACGGGGAAGTACGTCCGGCGGTATGCCTGGGCCGGTGTCGTGGACCCGGACGTGATTGCCGTTTTCGCCTGCTTCTATATACACCCGGATCTCTCCCTTGCCCGCCCGGTCGGTATGGAACAGGGCGTTACGGAGCAGGTTGAAGAGCACATGGACCACCAGGGTCTCCTCCCCCATGAGGGGGAAATCGCCCGTGGGGGAGAGGGTAATCCGTTCGCGCTCGGCGCGGGAGCCATAGGGGAAGCGGCGCAGGGCCTGCTCGACGCACTCGCGCGCACCCAGCAGGGTCAGTGGGACCTCGCCGATGGGCCGGGCGGAAAGCAACAGCATGTCGATGATGGTGTTGGCGTAGGTCACCTCCCGCTCCATCACGCCGATGCTGCGCTCAAGGGCGTGCAGGTTCTGGGCGCGCATCTCGGGAACGGCCAGCCCCTCGCCCTCGGCCAGGCGATGGCTGCGGATCAGGTCGGGCATGTAGCGAGCGACCGCCCGGGCGGCGATGCGCAATGAACCCAGCGGGGTCCGCAGTTCATGGGCAATGTTGTTCGAGGTTGCGGTCAGCGCGTCGATCCGGCTTTGCTCCGCCATGTTGGATGACACCGTGCAGGTGGCGCCGCCCACGATGCCGAAGAGCAGCAGGGGGATGTATTCCAGCATGGTCTGTGCGTGCAACTGCGCGCCGGGCGAGAGCACGAAGGCCACGCTGGCGAGGATGCTGCCGACGCTGAACACCAGCAGGAAACTGGCGATATCGAACAGCATCATCAGCAACATGACGCAGGCCATGTGAGTCATGAGCCAGGGCGGCGTCGCATTGCGCAGGGTCATGTAGCCCACGAAGAAGGGCATGGCCACCGTCATGGCGAAGTACCAGTAGGTGGGCAGGTAGGCGCGCAGGCGCCGTGGCCACCAGGGCAGCAGCGCCAGCGGGATGAACGCGGCGCTGCACGCCAGCCGCATCGGCAGGTTCTCGTACGGCTGGGGGAACAGGGAGGCCCAGATCGGGTAATACACGGCGAGGGAGAAGCTGCCCACCACGCCGATCGCCACCATCTTGGGCTGGGAGTAGCGCGTGCGCAGCCACATCGTGGTCTCGAAGCGAGCCAGCGCGCGCAGCAGCAGCCACAACTGCAGCTTCAGGTAGGGCTGGCGCGGCGGTGGCTGTTCGTCCGGGGCGGGCATGGACATCAGGCGCGGGCTCAACGGTAGCGCTGGTGGCAGGCGGAGCAGGCATCGCCGACCGGTTTCAGGGCCGCGACCAGCGCTTCGCAGGTCGCCGGCTGCGCGGCGGTCGCCGTATCGAGCGCCGTCACGAGCCGTGCGGCGTCCTCGCCGAAGCCCTGTTCCATGCCAGGAAAGGCCTCACCGATATCCCCGGCGGTCTGGCGCAGGCGCTGGAGCCGGAGGGCGGAGCCCTTGGCATCGCACTGGTTCGCCCGCACGTTGGCGCGGAGCGCGCCCATGTGGTGCTGCATCACCGCCATGACACCGGCATGGAACGGGGTGGCCTGGCGCAGGGCCGAGATGGCGAAGGTGGCGCCCAGCGCGCCAACGGCAAGGCCCAGCACGACAAGGAGCAGCGCGCGCATCGGTTTTCCATGGCTTAGCGTGGCCGCCAGCATAGCGGACAGGCCTGTTGTTTCAATATGAGATAATGCACATCCAACCCCACCCCGAGATTCACGTGAGTACGGCCCAGGCCGAACGATTCGCCGGCATCGAGCGGCTGTATGGCCGCGGCTCCCTGGACCGCCTCGCCCACGCGCACGTCTGCGTGATCGGCATCGGCGGCGTGGGCTCGTGGGCCGCGGAAGCGCTGGCGCGCAGCGGCATCGGCCGGCTGACCCTGATCGACGGCGACGACATCTGCCTGTCGAACACCAACCGCCAGTTGCATGCGCTGGATGGCCAGTACGGCAAGCCCAAGGTCGGCGTCATCGCCGAGCGCGCGCATGCGATCAACCCGACGATCCGGCTGGAAGCCATGGAGCGCTTCCTGACGCCGTCGTCGCTGGATGAGCTGCTCGATCGCAACTACGACGTTGTGATCGACGCCTGCGATGCGCTGAAGGTCAAGCTGGAGACCATCGTCTGGTGCCGCCGCCGCAAGGTGCCGCTGGTGACGGTGGGTTCCGCCGGCGGGCGCACCGACCCGACCGCGATCCGCGTACGCGACCTGTCGCGCACGGAGCATGACGCCATGCTCAGCATGATCCGCAAGCGGCTGCGCCAGGAACACAACTTCCCCCGCAATCCCGATCGCTTCTTCGGCGTGTCGGCGGTCTATTCGCTCCAGAACGTGCAGTACCCGCAGGCCGATGGCAGCGTCTGTGGCGTGCGCCCGCCGGGTAGCGATGCATTGAAGCTGGATTGCGGTGGCGGCCTGGGTGCCGCAACGCACGTCACCGGCGCGTGTGCCTTCGCGGCCGTAGGCGAGGCGCTGGAGATGCTGACCGCGGTGTAGAAGGCCTAGAGCACCGCGGCCAGCGCCGCGAGGCCCTGTTCCAGGCGCGCGGGACCTTCTTCAGCGCCAAGGCACACGCGCAGGCCCCGACCGATGCCACCCTCCGCGTTGAACGGAACGGGCGGCGTCACGAGCACGCCCGCGGCGCGTGCCCGCTCATACACGTCGTCGGCATCGTCGCGCGGCAGCCAGGCATGCATGCCGCCATTGGTCCGCAACGCGCCGCCGAGGATTTCGCGGGCGAGCATGTTTCGATCGCGCATGGAGGCGGCGAGCGTGTCCAGCAGGCCATCGGCCGTGCCATCGGCCATCCAGCCGGCAACGATGGCGGGCAGCAGCGGCGCCAGGCCATCGGTCGCAAGCTGGATCGATTCGGTGAGGCGGAGGTGGGTCGCTTCGTCCGGCGCCAGCAGCCAGCCGATACGCAGGCCGGGTCCGAGCACCTTGCCCATGCCGCCGGCATGCAGCACCCGTTCCGGGGCGAGCTCGGCCAGCGCGGGCAATGCGTCGCCGCCTTGCCAGCCCATCGCGGCGTACACATCGCCCTCGATCAGCGTGAGGTCGAGCCGGCGCGCGACCTCGACGATCGCTTCGCGGCGCGCCATCGACATCGTGCCGGTGGTGGGGTTGTGCAGCGTAGGCTGGACATAGGCGATGCGCGCACCCGTGCGGTGCACCGCGTCCTCCAGGGCATCCGGGCGCATGCCTTCGTCATCCACCGCGACGGCCGCGGGCCGCACCCCGTGCGCGAGTACGCCGAGGCGGAAGCCGTGGAAGGTCAGCTCTTCCATCAGCAGGGTGTCGCCGGGATCGCAGGTCTCTTCAAGGGCCAGCACCAGGCCGTGCCGCGCGCCGATCGTCAGCACGAGCCGGCGCGGGTCCACGGCGGTAAACCCCCCATGCCTGCGCATCCAGCCGGCGATCGCCTCGCGAACGGCCAGGCCGCCCTCGGGCGCCGGGTAACCGAGCAGGCGGTCGTCCAGCGGGAACGTGGCGAGTGCCTCGCGCAGCCGCGCGGTGGGCGCAGCGCGCAGGGGGAGGTTTACGGCGAGGTCGTAGCTCATGGGGGGCGGTATGCTTTGGCTATGTGGTACGTCTATCTGATCGAATGCCGGAACGGCAGCTGGTACGCCGGCATCACCAATGACCTCGAGGCCCGCTACGCCGCGCACGTGGCCGGCAGGGGTGCACGTTACACGCGTGCGAACCCGCCCGTGAAGCTCCTTGGGGCGCGGACGTTCCCCGACCGGTCGGCGGCCAGCAGGGCGGAGTATGAGGTGAAGCAACTCCCCAGGGCGCAAAAGCTCGCCTGGCTTCTCGCCGGCCCCGCGTGAGGCACAATGGCAGCATGCAAGCACGCAGACATACCAAGGTTACGCCGGATTGGCACCGCTGGATCGGCGAGGCGCTGGCGGGTGGCAACGCGCCCGCCGACCTTCTCGCCACGATGAAGGAGCACCAGTTCGATGAGCGCGTGGCCCGCGAGGCCATCGCCGACGCCGTGTTCGGTGGCGCGGCGCCTCCGGCGTCCGTCGAAGCGAGTGGCAGCGACTTCACGAGCCGGCTGGTGCCAGGCCACGTCATCCGGACGCCGGATCGCGACATACGGGTGCTCGTGCGCGTGGCACGGCCCGTCATCGCGGTGCTCGACAACGTGCTGGACGACGCGGAATGCGACGGCATGATGACGATGGCGCGCTCGCGCCTGGCCCGTTCGGCGGTGGTAGCACCGGATTCGGGCAGCAATACGGTGATGGATATCCGCACGAGCGAAGGCGCGTACTTCCACCGGGCGGAGAACGAACTGGTCCAGCGTATCGACGCCCGTACCGCCGCGATCATGCAGCTCTCCGAGGAGCACGGCGAGGGCCTGCAGGTCATGCGCTACGGCGTCGGCGGCGAGTACATGCCGCACTACGATTACTTCGCGCCCGACCAGAAGGGCAGCGCGCCACACATCGCCACCGGCGGGCAGCGCGTATCCACGCTGATCATGTACCTGGACGACGTGGCAGCCGGCGGCGAGACCATTTTCCCGCGCATCGACTTCAGCTACGTCCCGCGCAAGGGCCAGGGCCTCTACTTCGAATACGCCGCCGCCGATGGCTCGCTGGATCCGCTCTCGCTGCACGGCGGCGCGCCGGTGATCGCCGGGGAGAAGTGGATCGTTACCAAGTGGATGCGGGAACGTCCTTTCGCTGGCTGAAGGCTTGACGGCAACGCGTGACCTCAGCAATCTCGCTGGATTAAAGGGGAGGGTTCACGCATGCGCCGCGAGGCAGCCAGGGTTGTTCGTTTTGTCACGGCGGGCGCATTTTCCTGCGCGACCGCCGCATGGGCACAGAGCCCACCGCCTGCCACTCCCCAGGCCCCGGCTGTCAGCGCGCCGGCCGCCGCGACCTCGGTAGCCCCACCGGCGGTGCCGGTCGAGATCCCGTTCGCCTCGCCGCATGCCGCCTTCGTGCGCACACCGAGCGCGCCCACCGCATGGGGCGGCCCGCGCACCGGCAGCGAAGCCACGCTCTCGGACCGCGTGGTGTCCTACCGCATCCAGGCCCGGTTCGACGCTGACAAGCATGCCGTCGATGGCCAGCAGCAGCTGACCTGGCGCAACCGCAGCGACCGGCCGGTCGCCGCGATCTTCCTGCACCTGTACCTCAACGCCTTCGAAGGGGAGGGCAGCACCTTCTTCACCGAACGCAACGTGCTGGCGCGCGGTGGCGACACCCGTGGCGTCGGCAAGGTCAAGAAGGGTGAATGGGGTTACATCGACCTGCAGCACGTCGAGCAGGATGGTGCGTCGTTGAAATGGACCTTCGTGCACCCGGATAACGGCCCGGCCACCGACCACACCGTCGTCCGGGTGGATCTGGCGCAGCCGGTCCCCGCGGGCGGCAGCGTCACCCTGGACATGGCGTTCCACAGCCAGTTGCCCCGGGTCATCGAACGCACGGGGTACGTGGGCAAGTTCAACCTGGTCGCCCAGTGGTTCCCCAAGATCGGCGTGCTTGAGCTGCCGGGCGAGCGGGGCGCTACGGAGCCGCGCTGGAACGTCCACGAGTTCCACTTCAACAGCGAGTTCTTCGCCGACTTCGGCGAGTTCGATGTGCGCATGACCGTGCCCAAGGCCTACACCGTGGGGGCCGTGGGTGAGCAGCAGGGTGATCCGGTGCCGGAAGGCAACGACCTGACCTGGCACTTTATCCAGGCCGATGTGCACGACTTCGCCTGGATGGCCGCGCCCGATTTCAAGACGATTGAAACGACCTGGAACGGGCCGGGGAGCCCGGCCGTGAAGGTCAAGGTGCTTTACCCGGCGGAATACGAGATCGATGCGAAGCCGGTGCAGAAGGCGACCACGGATTCGCTGACCTATTTCTCCAACACGCTCGGCCCGTATCCCTATAAGACCGTGACCGCCGTCGTGCCGCCGTTCAACGCCAGCGAGGCGGGCGGCATGGAGTACCCGACGTTCTTCACGGCCGATTACGCGAAGGACTACAAGCACGGCAACCTGTCGGAATGGTTCATCGATTTCGTGACGATCCACGAATTCGGCCACGGCTATTTCTATGGCCTGCTGGCGTCCAACGAGTTCGAAGAGCCCATGCTGGACGAGGGCCTGAACGAATACTGGGACGACCGCATGCTGCGCGAACGCAAGCAGGATGTGTGGCTCACCAAGCCGCTCTGGCAGTTCTTTGGCGTACAGCCGCCGATCGGTGTGTTCCAGCTCGAGCGCATGATCGCCACGCTGAACCATCCGGGTGACCCGCTGGGCCAGAACTCATGGGATCGCCTCTCGAGCGGACAGTACAACACCGTGTACTCGCGCACGGCCACGGCCATGCACGACCTGGAAGAGCGGCTGGGCAAGGACGTGACGGAGAAAGCCTTCCGCCAGTACTACGCCACCTGGCATTTCCGCCACCCTTCCATCGGCGACCTGCAGGCCACCCTTGCCGAAGTGTCGGGTAAGCCCGATGTCGTCGCGCAGGTGTTCGAGCAGTACGTCTACGGTACCCATCGCATCGACGACTCGGTGAAGGACCTCACCAGCGACGAAGTGCTGCCGCTCGCAGGCGTGTCCATGAAGGACGGCAAGCGCGTGGAGCTTTCCAGCGATGACAATGACGATGCGATCGAGAAGCAGCGCGATGCCTGGAAGAAGGCGCACCCGGACGCGAAGGAGGGCACCGGGCCGTTCCCGTACCGCACCATCGTGACGGTGTGGCGCGACGGCTCGCCCGTGCCGCAGGTGCTGAAGGTGACCTTCGCCGACGATTCCGTGGAAACCGTGCGCTGGGACGACCAGCGGCGCTGGGCGCGCTTCTTGTTCACCAAGCCGGTGAAGGCGAAGTCGGCCGAGCTCGACCCGGAGCAGAAGATCTACCTCGACGCCAACAAGCTCAACGATAGCCGCACGCTGGAGGCGAACCACGCCGCTACGCGCCGCTGGACCTCCGATTTCGCCGCCCTGTTCCAGGGCATCTACAGCCTGTTGGTGACCCTATGAACGGCCAGGTCAAACGTTCCGCCTTCGCCGCGCTGGGCGCTGGCGCATTGGGTGGCCTGCAGTGGCGGGTGATGCTGCTGTGGATCCTGATCACCCTGCTGCCGACGCTGGTGGTGGCGCTGCCTTTCTGGAGCCTGCTGGATGGGATGCTGGGCCATAGCGTCCACGCGGATCGCTACGCCAGCCACTTCGAGGGCTTGATGTTCACCGACGTCATGGCTGGCCTGCGTGACAACCACTGGACGGGCATGGCGTTCTTCGGCGGCGTGTTGCTTACGCTTGCCATCTCGCCGTTCCTCACCGGCATGGTGGTGGCGGGCGGCCGTGCGGGCAGGGCGCTCAGCTTCGGTGCACTGCTGCAGGGTGGTGCCACGGAATACGGCCGCATGCTGCGCCTGCTGATCCTTTCGCTGGTGCCGTATATCCTGTTCGGCATGGCGGCGAGCGGTTTGTCGTCGTTCGCGGCGGACAAGGGTGACGCGGCGTTCCTGGAGTCTGATGCGGATATGTGGGCTCACGTTGCGCTGGGCGTGACGCTGCTGGTGTTCGTGATCGTGCAATGCATCGTGGAGTCGGCGCGCGCGGCATACATCGCGGATGTGACGTTGCGTTCGGCATTCCGTGCGTTGGGCCGGGGCTTCATGCAGTTCATCCGCCGGCCGTTCGGTACGTTGCTGGTGTATCTGGTGATCACGCTGGTGGGTTCGATCCTGGCGCTGTTCATCGCGTCGTGGCGCGGGCATACCGTCGCGGCGGGCAGCGGCACACTGGTGGCGTTCCTGATCGTGCAGGTGGGGGTGATCGTGGTGGCGTGGATGCGAACGTCGCGCTTGCTGGCGCTGGCGCGCCTGGCCAACGTCAACGCGCACCGCCGCCGCCGCACGGATTTCGCGCCGGCGTTGTAGTCGGATCATTCGCTGGCGCGAATGCGTGTTTTGTCGATCGGGCTCGCCTTCGGCTTCGCGTTGCTCGGCTTCGCCATCGCTTCTAGCGCTCTGACGTCTCTGGAAAGAGCCCTTGGCGCCCTGAGGTGGTCAAGTCTTTCTAGACAGCCGATAGGGTGTTTTTTCGACTCATCAA
>NZ_JBQCFT010000028.1:0-2114 GCF_051958795.1 Luteibacter sp.
CCACCCGGCCAGGGCGACGGCTTCGCGCCCCTGCAGGAAGCGACCCACGCTGAAGCCACTGGCACCGTAGGCCGCATCGCCGCCGTTGATGCCATCGGACATGCGCAGGCCGGCAACGCCATCGATGAAGATGGAGCCGCCAAAGTTCACGGCCCAGGCGATGTCATTGAAGGCACGGTCGAAGCGGTTCTTCGCCCGTGGCGCGGCCACCTTGTCGGCATATTTCGCTTTCAGCTCGGTCCAGTACACATTGGCCTGGGCCATCTCCTCCGGGCTGACACGCTTGTAGGCATCGACGAACGCCGGCTCGAACTCGGGGTTGTGCCGCTCGGCAGCGAGCGCCAGCCAGGCCAGGCCGAGCGCCCGGTTCTGCTGGGCGTGGTCGCCGTTGAAATACATGATGCCGAGTGCGTACTGCGCGGGCTTGTTGGCCCACGCGGCGGCATCCTTCAGGCTCTCGCGGGCGCCGCTGTCGTTGCCGGACCAGAAGTCGCGGGCGGCGTCGCAGTAGTAATAGTCGCCCGGAAGGAACCGCTCGAGCGAGGAAGGACAGAGCTTCAGCGCCTCGCTGATGTCATGGGCCTTCTGGTCGGGGAGCGGCTGGGGCTTCTGGCCGGCCGATGCACTGGACGCGAAGCCCGCTGCGATACAGGCACCGAGGAAAAGCAGGGACTTCGACGTCTTCATGCGTATCTCCGGTTCGTCGGGCTCAGTGCGAAGGCGCCGAGGCGAGTTCGCCGACCGTGCCACCGTAGGTCACTTCGCCCACCGTTACGTGGCCGACCATGCCGTGGAAGTAGTCGTCGTGCATCTTGTCCATCTTGCGGATGAAGGCGAACGCACGCTGGCCACCACCGACACGGGAGCCATGGTTTCCGCCGCCACCTTCGTAGGTGCCGGCTTCACCGCCCTGCGGCGGGCTGATGCCATCGAGGAATACATCGTTGCCGGCGAAATCGGCATCGCGCATATCCTTCATGCCTGCAGTGAAGCGGCGCTCGGCGCGGCGGCCGGCGACGTCATCGGTGTAGTCCTTCTTGAGGTCGCGCCAGTAAGCGTTGGCCTGCTTGCGCTGCTCGGGGTTGAGCTTGGCGAACTCGGCGAGGAAGGCGCGCTCGTAGGCCACGTCGTGGCGCTCGGCGGAGATGGCGAGCCAGGCGACGCCCTTGGCGGGGTCGCGCTCACCGGTATCGCCGTTGAGGTACATCAGGCCGAGGATGTACTGGGCCGGCTTGCTCGCCCAGCGGGCGGCATCCTGCATCCGCGCCTTGGCCGCGAGGGTATCGCCCTTCGCGAAGGCCTGGCTGCCGATGCAGAAGTAGTACTCGCCGGGGAGGAAGGTCTCGACGACCGGGGGGCAGTACGCCGGCGCGGCTTTCAGGGCAGCGCTCGAATCAGCCGAGGGTGAAGGGGCCTGGGCGGCAAAGGCGCTACCCGACAGGAACACGAACGCGGCGGCCGCCGCCGTACGACGCATAGACATGACCGACTCCTTCCGACTGCCGACACGGGTCCCCGTGCCTGGGGTTAAGGCAAAGATTACAGTACTACCGAGTTTGCTTTGTCGTCGTGAAAATTTGTTTATGCGTCAGGGTCAACTACAAAATCCTGCGGCCAGTTGACCGTAGGAGCCCACCCTGTGGGCGACATCTTACGCCTCAGCGCGACGGGCCCTGTTGCTTTGTCGCGAACGGCGTCGCCCACAGGGTGGGCTCCTACGACATCAGCTTTGCCCGGGTCAGCCCTTATCAATTGCCGCATGCATCCGGCGGATGACGTCGGCGTAGTCAGGGGCCGTAAAGATGGCCGAACCGGCCACGAAGGTATCGGCGCCGGCCGCGGCGATCTGGCCGATGTTGTCGGCGTTCACCCCGCCATCGACTTCCAGGCGGATCTTCCGGCCGCTTGCGTCGATGCGCTCGCGGACGTGGCGGATCTTGTCCAGCGCGGAGGGGATGAACTTCTGCCCGCCAAAGCCCGGGTTCACCGACATGATCAGGACCATGTCGATCTTGTCGAGCACGTAATCCAGCCAGTTGAGCGGCGTGGCCGGGTTGAACACCAGGCCGGCTTCGCAGCCCTCGCCCTGGATCAGCTGGATGGTGCGATCGACG
>NZ_JBQCFT010000029.1:0-14963 GCF_051958795.1 Luteibacter sp.
GGCCATGCCCGGAGGTGGCGCGTGCGTCATTACGCTTATGCCCGAGACGGATGGCTGGATAGCGGTTTCGATCGCCGATACGGGCGAGGGCATGTCGGAGGAAACGCGGCAGCGTGTCTTCGAACCGTTCTTCACGACCAAGCCGGTCGGCATCGGCACGGGTCTCGGCCTCAGCGTTGTCCACGGGCTCGTTGAGAAGAACGGCGGCCGGATGTCAATCGAGAGTGCTCCCGGCAAGGGAACGTCCGTGACGCTCTGGCTTCGGCATGCCTTGCCGGCCGAGGGGGCCGCGGAGACGATGGGGGAAGACGACATCCGTGTCCTGCTGATCGATGACGACGACCTGCTCAGGGGCATCCTGGTGTCGTCGCTCGAAGACTATGGCTACCAGGTCAAGGCCGCGCATGACGGGCGCTCGGCGCTCAGGTACGCCGATGAGACGCGCGATCCACCTCACGTTATCGTCTGCGACCACCATATGCCGGACATGGACGGCACGACGGTCATGCGCCACCTGCGTGATCGCTTTCCCGGCGTGCCGGCCATACTCATTTCCACGAACGCACCAGCCGATGCCGACGGCGCACCGTCCCATGCGCGCAACTACCGCCTTCCAAAGCCGTTTTCACCGGACCGGCTGGCGACACACATCTATGACATCGTCGGTCAGAAGAAGTAGCTACGACGTAGAAGTCGCACTACCTCAGCGGGTGCGCATACGCATCGACGCTTCACTCACCCCAGCGCCAGTCCTGCTCCAGCGCCTCGGCGCAGAACGCGACGAACGCACGCACCTTCGGCGCGAGGTGTTGTGCGTTGGCGTATACAGCATGTAGCGGCGCCGCCGGGATCGTATGGCTGGGCAGCAAGCGCACCAGGCGCCCCGTGCCGAGGTCGTCGCCCACGTCCCAGATGGACTTCTGGACGATGCCGCCGCCGGCTAGCGCCAGCGCATGCGCCGCCTCACCGTCGTTGGTGACATAGGCCGGATTCACGCGAACGGTCGTTTCGCCATCGGCGTGCTGGAACTGCCATTCACGCGTCGGGTGTTCGCCGAAGATGATGCAGTCGTGTGCCGCCAGGTCTGCCGGCTCCTGCGGCATGCCGCGTCGTGCCAGGTAGGCCGGCGCCGCGCAAAGGATCCGGTAGTTCGGCGCAAGGCGCCTGGCGACGTGCGAGGAGTCGGCCAGCGCGCCGAAGCGAATGGCGACGTCGATGCCGTCTTCCACGATGTCCACCAGCGCCTCGCTCAGGGTGAGCTGCACGCACACCTCGGGATGCAATGCGCGGAAGGCCACGGCGAGCGGCGCAATGCGCCGCCGGCCGAAGCCGCGCGGCGCGGCGACGCGCAGCACGCCGGTGACGGCATCGCGCGTGCGGGAGACTGCCGCCTCGGCCTCTTCAACCTCGGCCAGGATGCGCACGCACCGGGCGTGGAACGCTTCGTCCTCCTGAGTCAGCGATTGCCGGCGGGTCGTGCGCTGCAAGAGGCGCACCCCCAGCCGCTCTTCGAGCGCAGCCAGCCGTTTGCTGACGACCGCCAGCGAAAGATCCAGGTCCCTGGCGGCGCCCGACAGGCTCCCCGTGGCCACGATGCGCGCAAAGATGGTCAGCTCAAGGAGGTTATCAAGCATTGTCGCTCGTCCGGAAAAAGTGATTCTGGGCCCGGAGGGTTCTCCGCCTGGGACCCCGGCAGCATAGTGCCTGCACACCGTCCTTCCTTGCAGAGACCCTCCATGAACACCTTCACTGACCAGAACGTTCTCGTCGTCGGCGGCAGCTCAGGCATTGGCCTCGCGACCCCCCAGGCCTTCGCCCATGCCGGGGCCAGGGTGACCATCGCGTCGCGCTCGGCGACCAAGCTCCAGGAGGCGGCCAACCACATCGGGCACGATGTGCGTACCGTTGCGCTCGATACGGCCGACAACGAGGCTGTCGAGGCGCTGCTATCGGGCCAGGAATGGGACCACGTGGTGGTCTCCGCCGCCCAGACGCCCGGCGGCCCGGTCCGCAAACTGGGCCTCGAGGACGCCTACTCGGCGATGGAGAGCAAGTTCTGGGGCGCCTACCGCGTGGCGCGTGCCGCCCGGATCCGCGACGGAGGGTCGCTGACACTCGTCACCGGCTTCCTTTCCGTGCGCCCCAGCGCCACCTCGGTCCTGCAAGGCGCGATCAACGCCGCCCTTGAGAGCCTCGTACGCGGGCTAGCACTCGAGATGTCGCCGGTGCGGGTCAACGCGGTATCCCCGGGCGTCGTTCGCACGCCGCT
Source organism: Luteibacter sp. (assembly GCF_051958795.1). Taxonomy (GTDB): domain Bacteria; phylum Pseudomonadota; class Gammaproteobacteria; order Xanthomonadales; family Rhodanobacteraceae; genus Luteibacter. The sequence goes on from NZ_JBQCFT010000029.1 coordinate 2,270, forward strand.
GTGGGGTGGCATGGATGACGCCACGCGAGCCGCGTTCTTTGCGACGGCTGGAGGCAAGCTCCCGAGCAAGCGCGTGGGTGAACCTCAGGACATCGCCAACGCGGTGCTTTATGCGGCGGGCACCGGGTTCACCACGGGCTCGACCATCACCGTCGATGGGGGCGGCTCGATCGCCTGACGCTCAGACCGCGACAGGCGCCTTGATCGCCGGATGCGGATCGTAATCGACGATCGACACATCCTCGAAGCGGAAGTCGAAGATGTTCTTCACTTCGGGGTTCAGCACCAGCTTCGGCAACGCACGCGGTTCACGCGCCAGCTGCTTCTGCGCCTGCTCGATATGGTTCGAGTAAAGGTGCGCATCGCCCAGCGTGTGCACGAAGTCGCCCACTTCCAGCCCGGTGACCTGGGCGATCATGTGCGTGAGCAGTGCATAGCTTGCGATGTTGAACGGGATGCCGAGGAAGATATCGCCCGAGCGCTGGTACAGCTGGCAGCTGAGCTTGCCGTTCGCGACGTAGAACTGGAACATCGTGTGGCACGGCATCAGCGCCATCTTCGGCAGCTCGCCGACGTTCCATGCGGAAACGATGAGCCGGCGCGAATCCGGGTTGCGCTTGATTTCTTCCACCACCCAGGCGATCTGGTCGACCACCTTGCCGTCGGCCGTGGGCCACGCGCGCCACTGGCGGCCATAGACCGGGCCGAGATCGCCGTCCGCGTTGGCCCATTCATCCCAGATGCTGACCCCGTTCTCCTTCAGGTAGGCGATGTTGGTATCGCCCTGCAGGAACCAGATCAGCTCATGGATGATCGAGCGAAGGTGCAGCTTCTTCGTCGTGACGAGCGGAAAACCCTTCGCGAGGTCGTAGCGCATCTGCCAGCCGAACACGCTGCGCGTGCCGGTACCGGTGCGGTCGGCCTTTTCGGCGCCGTGGTCGAGGACGTGGCGGAGCAGTTCGAGATAGGGCTGCATGGGTTCGACGATATCAGGTGGCGGTAGCGGTAGGCGCTGCGACCGGCGCGTAGGGGGCGCGGCGCGACATCAGCAGCCATAGGATGCCCAGCGCGATCAGCGGCAGCGACAGGATCTGGCCCATGGTCACCCAGCCGAAGGCCAGGTAGCCAAGCTGCGCGTCCGGCACGCGCACGAACTCGATGGTGAAGCGGAACAGGCCGTACATCAGCGCAAACAGGCCGGATACGGCGTAACGCGGGCGCGGCTTCATGGAGAAGACCCACAGCACCACGAACATCACCACGCCCTCGAGTGCGAACTCATACAGCGGGTTCGGGTGGCGCGGCAGCGCATCCGGCGCATGCGGGAAGATCATGCCGATCGGCAGGTCGGTGGGCTTGCCCCACAGTTCACCGTTGATGAAATTGCCGAGGCGGCCGAGGCCCAGGCCCAGCGGCACCAGCGGCGCCACGAAATCCATGGTGTCGAAGAACTTGACGCCGTTGCGCCGCGACCACCACATGCCGGCCACCAGCACCCCAAGCAGGCCGCCATGGAACGACATGCCGCCATCCCATACGCGGAAGATGGCCAGCGGGTCGGTCCAGATCCAGTTGATCGCCGTGTAGAACAGCATGTAGCCCACGCGGCCGCCCACGACCACGCCCATCATGGCGTAGAACATGAGGTCGCTGAAGCGGTCGGAGTTCACCGGCAGGCGACCCTGGCGGCGGCGGTACTCGCCAAGCGCCCAGCCGCCGAGGAATCCACCCAGGTACATCAGGCCGTACCAGTGCACCTGCACCGGGCCGAGGGCGACGGCGACGGGATCGAATTTGACGACGAACGGATCGGCCATGGAAGGGCACGCTAGAGGGGCGATCCCCAAGTGTACCGCCCCGGCATGCGGCATGCCGCCTTGTGAAGACGGGGCCGTTGGGCTATAGAGCGAGCCGGAACGCCGTCCGGGGGGACGGCGGGTATGGATGCTTCACCAGGGGAGACACCGAGATGACCCACCGCCTTGCCCGGCCGCTGCTGGCCGCGCTGTGCCTTGCCGCATGCGCCCACGGCGCCATGGCAGCCGACCTGATCCCGGCCGCCGACTTTGCCCGGCACCCGCCGATCACCGACCCGCACCTGTCGCCCGATGGCCTGCACGTGTCGGTTTCGTACCACGATCCCGATGGCAAGACCCACGGCGTCGCCATCTTCGACATCAACGACATGAGCAAGCCGATCTCGCTCATCCGGATGCCCCCGTACGAGTTGCCCGCCGACGTCCTATGGACCAGCAACACCCGGCTCGTGGTCGCCCGTGGCAAAGTCGATGGCTCGATCGGCAACACGTCGCGCACCGGCGAGATCATGGCGATCGATATCGATGGCAAGAACGCGGATTACCTCTACGGATACGAAAACGTTGGTAAGCGCGCCGGCACGCGCGCGCTCGACCGCGGCGTCGGTGAGATCGAGGGGCGCCCGCAGCAGGCCAATGGCCACTTCTACATGCGCACCACCTCGTGGACCGATATCAACCGCAGCACCCTGTACGACGTGGATGCCAAAACCAGCTCGCGCCGGCAGATGACCGACATCGGCATCGGCCGGATGGGCTTCACGCTGGACCCGCAGGGCGTGCCACTGTTCACGTATGGCGTGGACCTGGAGCACCACTGGGTCCTGTTCCGGCGCGATGCCAATGGCAACTGGGCCAAGATGCCCGTCGGCCGCGAACATTCCCGGATCACGCCCCTCGCGCAAGTCGCCGGCGGCACGCGGATCTACGCCCAGTACAGCCCGGATGGCGTCGGTGGCGCGCTGGTCGAGCAGGACCCGGATGGCGGCAACCCGCGCGTGATCCGCACGGATCCGTTCAGCGAAGTGACGTCGAACGGCCTGTGGACCGCGGCGCCGTTCCGCCCGTTCGCCACCCGCTCGGAGATCGGCCTGCCCACGGTGAGCTACGTGGACGCGCAGGATCCCACCGCCAAGCTGCACATGGCGATCTCGCAGAAGTTCCCCGGCTACGCCGTCAACTTCGTCTCGTACAGCGAAGACGGGACGGAGCTGATGTTCAGCATCTGGAGTGACCGTGATCCGGGCCGCGTCATGCTGATCAACACGAAGACGTACAAGGTCAGCTCGCTGTTCACGGTCGCACCGTGGCTCGACCCGGCGAAGCTTTCGGAACGGCGCCCCATGCGTTTCAAGGCGCGCGATGGCCAGGAGATCGAAGCGATCCTCACCTTCCCCAAGGGCAAGCCCGAGACCAACCTGCCCATGGTGCTGCTGCCGCACGGCGGCCCGTTCGACGAGAAGGACACGTGGGGCTTCGACGCGGATGCGCAGTTCCTGGCGAACCGGGGCTACCTGGTGCTGCAGGTAAACTTCCGCGGCTCGGCGGGCCGCGGCCAGGGCTTTGTCCAGGCCGGTTACGAGAAGTGGGGCACGCTGCTCCAGGATGACCTGATCGATAGCGTGAAATGGGCGACTGGCGAGCACTACGCCGATGCCTCGCGCGTGTGCGTGTTCGGCGCCAGCTTCGGCGGCTATTCGGCGCTTATGGCGCCGATCAGGGCGCCCGGCATGTTCAAGTGCGCGGTGGGCTATGCCGGTTTGTACGACCTGCCCATGATGTACGACAAGGGGGATATCTCCGAGTCGAAGGAAGCCACCAGCGAGCTGCGGCTGACGCTGGGCACCGACCCGGCCATGCTCAAGGCCAACTCCCCCGCCCGCATGGCCGACCAGCTGAACCTGCCGATCATGCTGGTCCACGGCGAGGACGACGAGCGTGCGCCGTTCGCCCAGTTCAAGACCATGAAGGCGGCCCTGGATGCCGCGCACAAGCCGTACGAGACGCTGACCAAGCCGGGCGAGAAGCACGGGTTCGTCAAACCGGAGAATGTGGAGGAGCTCTACAACAAGCTCGCCGCCTTCCTGGACCGTAACATCGGCGATGGCGCAGCGGCGAAAGCGGCGGCCCCCTGACCGGCCCGGGGGCAACCGCCGTGACCCCTGGCGGTTGCCCCTTGCGCCCGCAAGCGTTATGTTCGCGTGATCGCTGGGCCCGGGTGGTGCCTGGCGAGGATCGGGAGGTTGTCGGGGTATGGTCGTCAGTTGCTGGCAGAAGCGCCACGTCGCGGCGCGGCGGGCGGTGCTTGCCGTGGCGCTGCTCGGCTGCCTCGCGCCCGCTACCCTGCCCGCGCAGGAGGCCCCTGCGGGCCAGGAGGCGGGTTCGCCGGCTGAAATGCTCGCCCCGGTCAATGTCACGGTCACCGTCGCGCGCATCCGCGGGATCGACGTCGAGACCGCCCAACCCGTCTTCACCATGGACCGCGCGGCCATCCGGGCCACCGGCCTCACCAGCCTGGGTGACATCGTGGCGCGCATGCCTTCGGCCGCGACGCCCGAGGTCACCCCGCAGGACACGCTCTCCTCCAGCAACGATGCCGGTGGCCGTTACGCCAACCTGCGCAACCTGGGCGCCGTGCGCACCCTGGTGCTGGTCAACGGCCGCCGCTGGACCACCAGCCTGGGGGGTCTGACCGACCTCTCGACCATCCCGGTTTCCATCGTCGAGCGCATCGAGGTGCTGAAGGACGGTGCCTCGTCCATCTACGGCTCCGACGCCATCGGTGGCGTGGTCAACATCATCACCACCGACCGCTTCGAAGGCGCCCTGGCCGATGTCCAGTACGGCGTGAACGGCAAGGGCGACGGCGCGCAGAAAAACGGCAACTTCACCTGGGGACGCAGCACCGAGCGCTCGTCGCTGATCCTCGGCGCCAGCTACGAAGATGGCGACACGATCGATGACAGCAAGCGCACCCTGACCAGTACGGCCTATGGTCCGCGCCATCCGCTCGATGGCTACAACATGGGGCCCTACGGTGGGATCACCGATCCGCGCGCGGCAGGTACTGCCGGCGCCGGCGCTTACGCGGCCGATGGCAGCTGGGTGCCCAACCAGTACGTGATCAACCATGGCGCCACCGCTAGCGGCGACCTGGCGAATTACCACCCGTACGACGTGAACAGCACCGCGGACAAGTACAACACCCAGCGCGACATGACGTTCCGCTCGGGCAGCAAGCTGCGCAACCTGTTTGCCACGGGCCGCTACAACCTCACCGACGACATCACGCTGCGCGGCATGGCGAACTACGGCGTGCGCGACACGCGCACGCAGGCCTCCGGTTATCCCCTGCAGAGCCCCACCGGTCGCGCGGAAGGACTGTTCATCGACCCTGCCAACGCCTACAACCCGTTCCCCGGTTACGACACCTCGTTCTTCCGCCGCACGGCGGAACTGCCGCGCATGATCTGGGCGAAGTCGAAGGTGTTCCATGCCGACGCCGGCGTCGAAGGCACCTTCACCCTGGGCGAGCACAACTGGAACTGGGACGTTACGTACGCCTACTCCGAAGACCGGGCGAGCCGGACCACCAGCGGCAATATCAACCTGGTGAATGCGCGCAAGGCACTGGGCGCGACCACGACGATCGATGGCCAGGTCGCCTGCGCCGATGCCGCCGATCGCGCGGCGGGCTGCGTGCCATGGAACATCCTGGCTGGCCCTGGCGCCACGCCGGATGCGGTGTGGCGCTACGTGGCATCCACGACCACGGCCCACGAGACCACGCGAACCAACGACTTCATCGCCAACCTGACGGGCGGCCTCATCGACCTGCCCGCAGGCACGCTACGGGTCGCCGGCGGCCTCGAGCATCGCCAGGAAGATGGGCGCTACGTGCCCGACCCGGCGGATTCCGCCGGCCTGACGACGCAGCTCGCCAGCGATCCGACAAACGGCGGTTACATCGTGAACGAGGCCTACCTTGAGTTCGACGTTCCGCTACTCGCCGACCTGCCCATGGCGCAGGAACTGGCGGTCAACGCATCGTCGCGCTACTCGCACTACACCGCGTTCGGTGGCCGCACGAACAACAAGTACAGCTTCCGCTGGAAGCCGTTCGATGACCTGCTGCTGCGTGGCACCTATGCGCAGGGCTTCCGCGCGCCGACGGTGTCCGACCTGTACGCTGGCTCGACCGAGAGCTTTGAAAGTTTCCTCGACCCGTGCGACAGCGCGTTTGGCGCCTCCGCGACCGATGCCGCGGTGCGCTCGCGGTGCGCCGCCGCAGGTGTCCCGGCCAATTACCGCCAGGTCGACCAGTCAGGCGCCCAGGTGACGTCGAATACCGGTGGGCAGAACCCCACGGCATTCCGCGCCGGCGCCAACCCGCGCCTTAAGCCGGAATCCTCGATCACGCGCACCGCCGGCCTCGTCTACAGCCCCGTTTACCTCGACGGGCTCGACATGACGCTGGATTACTACAAGGTCGACATCCACGACGTGATCACGCCGATCCTCGCGGGTGACATCCTCAATTTCTGCTACGTACGCAACGACCCGACGTACTGCGGCCGGTTCACCCGCGCGCCTAACGGCACGATCACCGCGCTCGACGAAACCCTCGTCAACCTGGGCTCGCTCCGTACGGAAGGCTACGATCTCGGCCTGCATTATCGTTTCCCGCAGACGCGCTACGGCGAGTTCACCCTGCTCTCCGATAGCACCTATCTGAAGGACTACACCCAGCGCAGCAGCGCAAGTGCCGAGCCGCGCCAGCTGGCTGGCTACATGAATGGCGTGCAGGGCCTGTACCGCGTGCGCTCCAACCTTTCGCTCGACTGGACCTGGCGCCGCTTCGGCGCCACATGGACCACCCGCTATTACTCCGGGTTGAAGGATTCCTGCTGGTCATCAACGGTGGAATGCAACCAGCCGGATACGTTGAACGTGATCAGCGGCGTCAGCGGCGTGAGCCGCAAGGGTGGCGTCGCATTCAACGACTTCCAGTTCCGCTGGATGGCGCCGTGGAACGGCAGCGTGCGCGTGGGTATCAACAACGTGTTCGGGCGCAAGGGGCCGTTGTACTACAACGTCTCGAGCGCGGGTGGCGGCAGTCCGCCGTATAACCCGGCGTTCGATATCGATCGTTACTTCTATATCGGGTACCAGCAGCGGTTCTGAGAACCACTCGCATTCCCGGCGCGAGCGTAACTGCTTGCGTACGCAGCATTATCACGTGATAAACCCCGTAAATGCTTGCAGTCATATGACGACGGCGTTATGTTCGTGTTACGTCGCCATTCGCCCAGGGGTTGGCGCGACGTCGGTGTCCCCACGCCGTTTACCTCACACACCCACAATCGAGTGCCGTCCCCGCGGCGCTACTACAAGCTGTTCAGTGCCTTGCTGAAATACGCAGGGCCAGGGAGTTTTTGACCTCATGACAAGCACCACCCTGCTCACGCGTTCGCGCGTGCTGAAGCGCACTGCGCTCGTTTCCGCGCTGGGCGCCTGCCTTCTGGCTGGCACCGCGTACGCCCAGAGCACCGTTGGCGACATCTACGGCACCGCCTCGGCTTCGCAGACCATCCAGATCCAGAACCTCGGCTCGGGCGCATCGCGCTCCGTCACCGCTGACCAGGATGGTCACTACCGCGCCTCGTCGCTGCCGATCGGCAGCTACCGCGTCAACGTCATTGAGAACGGCGCGACCGTTTCGACCCGTGACATCAACGTCGTCGCCGGCCAGTCGGCGCAGCTGAACTTCGCCTCCGCCACCGGCGGCAGCAGCAGCGCGCAGGCCCTGGATACCGTCACGGTCTCGGCCAACGCCCTCACCGCGATCGACGTCGCCTCGGTGGAATCGCGCACCAGCTTCACCGCCGACAAGCTCGACAAGCTCCCGGTCCCGCGCAACGTCGTCGACGTCGCCGCGCTGACCCCGGGCACCGTCAAGGGCGATTCGGCCTTCGGCAACCTGCCGTCGTTCGGCGGCGCCTCGGTCGCTGAAAACAGCTACTACGTCAACGGTTTCAACGTCACCAACCTGTACAACAACCTGTCGTTCTCGGAAGTGCCGTTCCAGGCCATCCAGCAGCTCGACGTGCAGACCGGTGGCTACGGCGCGCAGTACGGTTTCTCGACCGGCGGCGTGACCTCGGTGATCACCAAGCGTGGCACCAACGAATGGAAGGGTGGCGCATCCTGGGTGTACACCCCGGCATGGGGCCGCGAGCAGCAGCCGACCACCTACACGAAGGACGGCAACCTTTACCGCACGTACCAGAAGAACAGCGACAACGACAACGTCTACTCGGCCTGGCTGGGCGGCGCGCTGATCAAGGACAAGCTGTTCTTCTACGGCATCTTCCAGTCGCACAAGGAATCGACGACGACCTACTCGTCGACCGTTTCCACGACCCCGGCGTCGCGCAACGACTACGATGATCCGTTCTATCTCATCAAGATGGACTGGAACATCAACGATTCGAACATCCTCGAGTGGACGGGGATGAACAACACGCAGCACACGACCAACCAGTACTACAACTCGGAGATCGATGCCGACGGCAAGCCGTCGACCACCGACTACCTGGGTCGCAAGCACCTCAAGACCGGCGGCGCGGTCAACATCTTCAAGTACACCAGCTACATCACTGACGACCTGACCGTGTCGGCGCAGTGGGGCAAGATGAAGTCCAAGAACTCTTCGGACTACGTCTCGGCCGACGGCACCACCACGAAGTACGATGGCAACATCAACGGCGCCAACTCGGGCTGCCCGTACGTCATCGACCGTCGCAGCAGCACCCTGAGCGGCGCCACCGCACCGGTCAACTCGTGCTACCTCGACAGCACCATCGACCGCTTCAACGGCGAAGACCAGCGCACGGCCTACCGTGTCGACCTCGACTGGAAGGTGGGCGACCACGACCTGTCGGGCGGTTTCTCGCGTGAGAAGTGGAGCTCGGACGCTGGCCAGGAATACGCGGGTGGCGCGCTGTGGTACTACCGCACCGACAAGACCGGCCAGGACTACGTCACGGCCTACAACTACCGCACCGGCGGTTCGGTCGCGATCGACCAGAAGTCCTGGTTCCTGCAGGATAACTGGCAGGTCACCGACACGGTGCTCGCCTACATCGGTGTCCGCAACGACTCGTTCAACAACAAGAACGGCGCTGCCCAGAACTTCGTCCGCCAGGGCAACATCTGGCAGCCGCGCCTGGGCTTCTCGTGGGACGTGTTCGGCGATTCGTCGACCAAGGTCTTCGGTACCGCCGGCCGCTACTCGCTGCCGATCGCCGCGAACGTCGCCCTGCGCGCCGCCACGGCCTCGTACTACACGATGCAGAACTTCGCTTACTCGGCCATCGATCCGGTGACCGGTACGCCGACCCTGGGCGCTCCGCTGAGCGGCCAGAGCATCGTCAACGGCGAGAACGGTTCGACCCCGGATCCGCGTTCGGTCGCCACGAAGGACCTGAAGCCGTACTCGCAGGATGAGTTCATCCTGGGTATCCAGCACCGCATCACCAGCGACAACGACTTCCTGAACGACTGGGTGGTCGGCGCCAAGGCGACGTACCGCAAGCTCAACAACGCCATCGACGATACCTGCGACTGGCGTCCGTTCTACGCTTACGGCAAGTCGATCGGCCTGGACATGGACAAGAACGGCGACCAGTTCACGCCGCCGGCGACCATGCCGGGTTGCTTCATCTACAACCCGGGCAGCAAGGTGTCGGTTGACGTCGATCTCGACGGCAGCGGCCAGCTGCGCAACGTGACCCTGCCGGGCGTGGCGTTCGGCGAGAAGGCCAAGCGCACGTACGAAGCCGTCACCCTGTCGGCCGAGAAGGCCACCGACAACTGGTACGTCAATGCGTCGTACACCTGGTCGAAGAACCGTGGCAACACGGAAGGCCTGGTGAAGTCGGATAACGGCCAGAAGGATACGGGCACGACCAGCGCGTTCGATTACCCGGAACTGATGACCGGTGCGACCGGCTACCTGCCGAACGACCGTCGCCACAGCATCAAGGTGTACGGCGGCTACCGCATCACCCCGGAATGGCAGGTTGGCGTGAACGGCCTGCTCGAGTCGGGCCGTCCGTCCAGCTGCTTCGGCGGCGGCGACGAGACTGTCGGCGGTATCCCGGGCTACAACTCGGAGTTCTTCTACTGCGACGGCCAGATCAAGTCGCGCGGCACGGCCAAGCGCCTGCCGTGGCAGTGGTCGATCAGCCCGAACGTGGTCTACACCCCGGCTTACGCCAAGGGCCTGACCGTGCAGCTCGACGTGCTCAACCTCTTCAACAACGACACCAAGACCGCCGTTGATGAAGTGGGCGAGAACGGCGCGGACGCGACGTACTACGGCTCGACCTACCGCGTGCCGACCTACTACCAGACGCCGCGCTCGCTGCGCCTGCTGGTGCAGTACGACTTCAGCCTGTAAGAAGCCGTACCGCTGCAACTGTGTGAGAAAAAGGGCTGCCTTCGGGCAGCCCTTTTTTGTGCCATTTTTTTGACGCGCGTACGCTATGATTCGCCCCGCCACGTTTTGGGGAACAAGAAAGGAATGGTCTTGAAAACAGTGATTGCAGCGGCCATCGCATGGGCCGCCCTCGGTGCCACGGGTAGCGCGCTTGCCCAGGCCTCCGCGCCCGATACCGCCAGCATCGTCAAAGAGGTCATGGATGATACTTATGGCCAGACCTACGATGCGAAGAACGCCTGCTGGGCGTTCACCTGGAAGGATGACCAGGGCGAGTCGGCTGACTACTGCATGCGGGCCAGCGCGCCCCAGGTGGTCGATGGGCCGAAGGGGAAGCTGCTCTATTTCTACAGCTACAACGCCACCGATATCCGTGGCGATACCCGCTATGGCTATAGCCAGGTCCAGCCGGGCCTGATGGGTGCGTTCAAGCTCCGCCTGGGCGGCAAGCAAGGCTGGACATACGAAGCCTCCGAAGCGGCAACCGACTATGGCACCGCCGGCGATTGCGGCTGCACCAGGGCACGGTTCGTGAAGCTGAGCAACGCCGGTGACTACGGCTGGCTTTTCGTCAGCGGGGGCACCTGGCAGGGTGTCAGCGTGGCCGATTACAGCCTCGTGGCCGCGATCAAGGGCCGGATCACCGATATCAGCAAGATCCCCCAGGTGACCGAGAAAGCCCAGGGTGTGACTTACACCGCCACGGTGAAGGACGACCCCACCGCCAAGGGCTTCTACCCTCTGCATGTGGTGAAGAAGTCGGCTGGTACGTCCGAGGAGTTTGACGTGCCGTTCGATGCGGCCAAATCGGTATACGCCTTGCCCGCTGGCCGTTGAGCCGCTGGCGCGTGAGCTAACGCAAGGAGAACGAGATGGCTGGTGAGAACCCCCTGGATACACGCTTTGATGCCGCCCGGCAGGAACTGGTCGATGCCGCCCACACGGCAGGCGTCGACCCGGGCGTGCTGGTAAAGATCGCCGGCTTCGAATCCGGCTTTAACCCGCATGCCCGCCCCATTGCCGGGCACAAGCACGCCGACCTGAACACCGTGACCCAGTTCGACGGCACCAAGGCCATGTCGAGCGCCTACGGCTACGGCCAGTTCCTCAACCAGACCTGGTCCAACATGGTCCGCGAGCACGGCGAGAAATACGGTATTGAACATGCCGCCGACCTCACCGATGCGCAGACGAATACGGCAGCCATGCGCAACAACACGCGCCTGCAGGCCGGCATGCTCGCGGAGTTCACCAAGGAAAATGCCGCGGTGGGCGCGAAATTGGGCGGTGCGGATGCGGCGGCCAACGTGTATGCCATGCATAACCTGGGCGGCGGTGATGGCCCCAAGTTCCTGAAGGCCATGGCCGAGCACCCGAATGCGCGTGTGGATAGCGTACTTTCGTCCACCGTCATCGAACGCAACTCTGCGCTCTACGGTGATGGCAGCATCTCGCTTGCCACAGCCTATAAAAACATGGGCGCTCAGATGGAGCGTTTTACGCCCTATGCGAACCAGGTGTCGGGCCACGTGCAAGGGCAGCCGACGCCGGCGCCACAGCATACACAAGCAACACCGCACCCCGCCCCGCACCACTACGCACCCAGGCACGCCGTGCCAGACGCACACGGCCGCACTATGAAGGAAGGCATGCATGGTGAAGACGTGCGCGCACTGCAGCGCCAGCTGGGCACCCTTGGCTATACCGATGCGCACGGCCATCCGCTGAAAGCCGATGCCAGCTTCGGCCCGGCGACCAAGGCGGCGCTGGAAGCGTACCAGGCAAAAAACCACCTCGAGGCCGATGGCATCGCCGGACCGGCCACACTCGGGCGCCTGAATACGCCGGGCAATAAGCCACTCATTAGCGACCCGAACCACGCGGGCCACGCGATCTACAAGCAGGCCCTTGAGGGCATGCAGAAGGTTGATGCCGCCCAAGGCCGCACCTCTGACCATGTCACTGCGAATGTCGCCGGCGCGCTTGCCGCTGCATCGCAAGCCCAGGGTCTCAGCCGCATCGACGGTGTTGCCCTCAGCACCGATGCGACGCGTTGTTGGGCCGTGCAGGGCCAGACCAACGATCCGTTCAAGCAGTTGGCCAGCGTTGACCTGAATCAGGCGGTGAACACCTCGCTAATGCAATCCACGGCCGCGTGGGAAAAGGCAAGCCAAAACCAGCAGGCCGCACAGGGGCAGCAGCAGGATCTGGCGCAGACGCAGAATCAGGCGCAGGCCCAGGCACCTTCGATGCAGAGGTAGCAGCGTTACCGCGCGCAAGCGCGCTCCCACACGCGGTTACGCCGGTCTGGGGTGGGAGCGCGCTTGCGCGCGATGGCCGTGCGTCAGAGCAACAAAGGTTGGTCCGGCAACTC
>NZ_JBQCFT010000030.1:0-11705 GCF_051958795.1 Luteibacter sp.
GGGGGGTGGGGGGGGGGGCCGTCTTGGGGGGGGGGCGGGTTGTGTTCTTTTTTTGCGCTGTGGTGGCGGCGGGGCGGGGTCGGGGGGCCCGCGCGGGGCCCCCCCCCGCCCCCCCCCACCCGCAGCTTCCTCAACCACACAAGAGCGAGGCGGCGTCAGCCGCTCAAAACATGCATTCGCGCCAGCGAATGAACCGCTTGCCCTAGAGGTCAACCTGCATGTCGCCACGCGGCCCTCCGCTCATGTCGGCCCCAAGGGCCTGCCCACCCGCGCCACCAACGATGAGGGTCATGGCGGGAGAGCCCATTGCGCGGCTTCAAGCACTTGGGGAGCCCCAAGGTGGCGACAGCAGCCTATCGGTTCTCACGCGCATGCGATGCGCTTGAAAACCCCCGGTGCCAACCAATGTCGCAGAGACACGCTACGAAGAGCTTCCGTAAGCATCGGAATGAACAAGTACTTCGGTGATGCGTCGGACGCTTTTGGAACTTCGACCGACATCTTCATGGTCTCGTCCATTACGTATATCTGCATGTCACTGAGCGGGCGGCTTCCCCCGTCGGGTGGCGGTGGGCTCCAACCGGTGGCCAACACGTTCGTCGTCGAGATCAGCGAAACGACAGGCGCAGATCCCGCGTCGAACAGAAACCAGTACGACGTGCCGGATTCGGGACCTTCAAGATGAAGCGCCATGTCCGAAAGTAGAGCTTTAAACCCGAGTGGAACGAAGCGAATTCGCCAGCGAGGATCCTCCCTATGTTCATACACGGCACTTCGATACGAACAAGCTCCCGATGCAAAGCTCGGGCTGGCGGCGAGTAAGAGGAGTAGGGCGGCGTTTCGCATATCAGTTCACGTCCAGGACGAGCGCGTCGGAAGGTTCGCTATCGTATGGAGGCGGAGGATCTATTCGTGTCGGCGACGATCCTTGAGTAGTGAAGGGATACACTGACGTCCGCGTCGGCGAATCGCATTTGCACACGCTTGCCGCATGGTCTCGGCTTGGAGAGGCGTCACCTGGATACCGGCTTCTGCCGCACGAAACGAAGTGCGTCGACTCGGGAGCGGTCAGGCCCTGGCGGCCGACATGAGTGGGGGGCCGCGCAAAGCAACGCGTTTCGCGATAACGATTGCTACGGCCCGGTCCGAAGGTCCGCGCCTGGCGGCCGCCAGGGCCTGACCGCTCCCGACCCCCGCGTACACCCAGCCTAAGGCGGCGCAAGCCGCTCAACACACGCATTCGCTTCAGCGAATGAACCGACCACTAACACACATGAGCAAGAACCTACGTTCGCCATCGATTCACGCAACTGAGCGGCAGGCAACGGCGGACTGAATGGTCGCTCGCTGGTCACGTCTCACACACCGTTTCAGCGACCTTTCGTTCAGCGAATTCGCATCACGCTGGTGTCGAGCGTGCACTGCGCACGACACGGAGTATCGCCATGAAACGCCTGATGTTCGCCATGACCATCGTGATGCTCGCCTCGTCGCTGAGCGGCTGCATCATCGACGACCGCCGCCCGGGTGGTTACTACCACCACGATAACTATTGCCGCTGGCACGACTGCCGCGGTGGCTGGCGCCGTTAAACCTTCCTGAGCGTGAGTGATCGTGGCGGCGGCGCCTCAGCGCGTCGCCGCCTCCGCATCGTTCAACTGCTGCGTAAGGTCGCCCTGGAGCTTCTTGAGATTGGCTTCGGCGACCTGCAGCTTCGGCATAAGCGCATCGATCTTCTGCATCGACGCGTGATACTGGTCCCACGTCTTCCCCGCGATCACCAGTTGCCCGTTCTGCATCTGGAATTTGTCGTGGTGGGTATCGGCAAGTGTCAGGACATCGGTGACGACGCCTGCGAGCTGGATGTTCAAGGCCAGCGAATTCTTCAACGTTGCCGACATCGGTCCGGCTTTGGCTTCGAAGCCTCGCCGCATGGCGTCCTGATCGGTGAAGGCAGCACTCAGGACATCCTGCGCGTTCTGCATGTAGTCGTCGTAATCCGCTTCGATCGCCTGATTGATCTCGACAAACTTTGCCATCCGACCCTTGGCCTCGCGTGCTCGCGCCTGATCGGCAAGCACCGGGGCTGAAAGGATGTCCTCGACGTGCAGCTTATCCATGGCCGCTTCGTGGACCGCCATGCGTGCGTTCAGGGTGACCACCAGCCCCTTCAGCTTCAGCATGGCTTGCGCCAGCGGCGTGGTCGGGGCGGCAGCGGAACCGGCGCCCGCGTCATGCGTGCCTAGCGCGGCATCCTTCACTTGCGCGATGGCGTCATGTATCTCGGCGCGTTCGACACGCTTGCTCCGGATGCCGTCATAGACGCCATAGCCGAGGCCGGCCACGACGAGCGCGATCACTACGATGCCCACGTAACGCAGGGCGGCAGGCGCGGCCGGCCGGCTGCCGGGCAGCGATGGTGGTGACATGTTTCCCCCTTCCTTCGCGCCGGGCCCCCGCCCGGCGGTCAGATCATCCGCCCGCCACGGGGTGGCAGGCAAGCGAGCAGTTCGCTTGCGGCGCGTTCGCCGCTCTCGAGCGCGCCATGCGCCGTGGAGAACGCATCGGGGTGCGTGGCCTCGCCGGCGAAGAACAACCGTTCGCGGAACGGTTGGGCAAGCTGCTGGCGTTGGTGCGCCTGGGTGGGCAGGGCATGGCTGTAGGAGCCGCGGATATACGTCGATGCGCTCCACGCCGAGGAGGCCATGGGGCGCAGATGGCGCATCGCATCGGCGCCCAGCAGTCCGGCCAGCAGCGAAGACAGGTGATCGAACGAAGCCGCCGGCCCATCGGCCGTGACCTGATGTGCACTACGCCCGCCGAGGAAGGTCTCGACCAGCGGCCGTTCCAGCGGCCGGAAGTAGAACACCGGGCTATCCGGGTCGTGCGGGTCGGCGATGAGCACCTGTTCGGTGGGTAACTCCACCTCGCCAAGAATCTCGAAGAAAAGTTTCTCATCACAGCCCAGCGGAAGGCAGCCGGCGGCGTGGCGCCAGTCATCCAGGGCAGCCGGGAAGCGAATCAGGTCGCTGGCGATGACATTCGTGGAAACCGTGAGGATCGCGGCCCGACTGCGGACCGTGCCCTGCGGCGTCTCGAGCACGACGCCGGTGCCGTCCACGTCCACTGACTCCACGGGCGTCGCGAAGCGGCAGCCGACATCCGTGGGCAGCTGCGAGGCGATCAACGTTCCGTAACCCCGCGGCAGCCGCCAGTTGTGCTCCGTGGCAGCGCGTTCGTAAGCGTTGTAATCAGCCGCCGAAATGCGCTCCAGCGATGCGCCGCTGATGAAGCCGCTCATCGCCTGCAGGTAGCCATTCCAGCGGTTGGCCGGATCGAGGGCATCGGAGGCGCGATCCGACGCGGGCGGCGTGTCCATCAACCGCTCATGCCACGCACGGAACGCCGCGTGCGCCTCATCCTGCTCGGCCTCGGTGAAGTGCGGATGCGGCTGGGCCTTGTCCCACGCAGCGGGGCGGCGGTCGATGGTCCAACCCTGAGCCTCGGCGATCCGGCGCCAGGCGTTGTGTTCGGCCGAGTGCAGCCAGCCGCAGCCCATGTCGAGCGGCAGGCCGGCGAGGTCGAGCGTCCAGCCGCGGCCACCCAGGCGTTGCGATGCCTCGAGCAGCCACACCGACAAGCCCTGGCCAGAGAGCCGCCGGGCTGCACCGATGCCTGCGGCGCCCGCGCCGACGATCACGACATCGACATCGAAAGTCTTCTCGTTCGCCATGCGACCACGCCCCGCATCCGGACAGGCTCCGGATCATACCAGCGGCCCTGCTGACACCACGCTGTCAGCAAGGGTCGCGCCGGCCGCGTCGCGGGAGAGGCCGCGCGCTAAAATGGCCGGATGAGTTCCCCCGGCCAGCGCGCCTTCATCCTCACCCGCCAGTGGCGGGATACCCGCGAAGGCGTGGACCTGGAACTGTGGCTGGCCACGGACGATGGCCCGCGCGCGGTGCTGGTGAAAGGGCAGGCCGCCGTGGCGTTCGTGCGCGAATCCCAGCGCGCGGAAGTGGAGGCCGCGATCCGGAACGACGCGGCGTTCGAGCTCAAGGCCCTCCCGCTGAAGACGCTGGCGCAGGAGCCCGTGCACGGCCTGTACGGGCAGAGCTATCGCGCCATGCTTCGCCTCGAGAAGCGGCTCGCCGAACGCGGCGTCACGCTGCACGAAGCCGACATCCGCCCGACCGACCGCTACCTCATGGAGCGCTTCATCACCGCCTCGGTCACGGTGGACGCCACGGGGAACGCGGATGATGCCGTGCTGGTGAACCCACGCCTGAAGGCGGCGGACCCCTACCGGCCGCCGCTTCGCGTGGTATCGCTGGATATCGAAACCAGCGCGATGGGCGAGCTCTACTCGGTGGCGCTGGAAGGCTGCGGGCAGCGCCAGGTGTACATGCTCGGCGTGGCGCCCGACGACACGGCGGCCGAAGCCGACTTCACCCTGACCTACGTGGCCGACCGCCCCGCTCTCGTTCTCGCCATCAACGCGTGGTTCCGCGAACATGATCCCGACGCGATCATCGGCTGGAACCTCGTGCAGTTCGATCTGCGGCTGTTGCAGGCCTGTGCCGACCAGCATGGCCTGGTGCTGGCGCTCGGCCGTTCGGGCAAGCCGATCGACTGGCGTAACCACGGCCGTCGCGAGGGTTACGTGTTCGCCTCCATCCCCGGGCGTCTCGCCATCGACGGCATCGAAGCGATGCGTTCGGCGATGTGGTCGTTCCCGTCCTTCAGCCTGGAAAGCGTGGCGCAGGCGCTGCTTGGCGAGGGCAAGGATACGGATGATCCGTACCACCGCATGGACGAGATCGAGCGGCGCTTCCGCGAGGACAAGCCGGCGCTGGCGCGCTACAACCTGGTCGATTGCGAGCTGGTGACGAAGATCTTCGCCAAGGCCGACCTGCTGAACTTCGTCCTCGAGCGCGCGAATGCGACAGGCCTGCCCGCCGACCAGTCGGGCGGTTCCATTGCCGCATTCAGCCACCACTACCTGCCGCGCATGCATCGCGAAGGGTACGTCGCGCCGAATATCGGCAGCGCACACGGTGAGTCGTATCCGGGTGGCTTCGTCATGGAGTCGCGGCCAGGCATCTATGACTCCGTGCTCGTGCTCGACTACAAGAGCCTCTACCCATCGATCATCCGCACCTTCCTTGTCGATCCGATCGGGCTGGCCGAAGGTACGCTGGCGAGCGACGAGACGCAGACCGTACCCGGGCCGAACGGCACGCGTTTCTCGCGCACGAAGCACTGCCTCCCCGGCATCATCACCCACCTGTGGGAGCGTCGCGACCAGGCGAAGCGTGACGGCAACCAGCCGTTGTCACAGGCGTTCAAGCTGCTGATGAATGCATTTGTCGGCGTGCTCGGCGCCTCGGGCGGCCGCTTCTTCGATCCGCGCCTCGCCGCTGCCGTGACCCTACGCGGCCATGAAATGATGCGGACGACGCGCGAGCTCGTCGAAGCCGAAGGCTACGAAGCGATCTACGGCGATACCGATTCGATCTTCATCTGGCTGGGCCGTGCGCACGACGAAGCGGAAGCCATGGCGGTCGCCGAGCGTCTCGTCGCGCGCATCAACGGCCACTGGAAGGACACGCTGGCGGCAGGGCTCGGCATCACCAGCTACCTCGAGATCGAGTTCGATACGCACTACAAGCGCTTCTTCATGCCGACGATCCGCGGCAGCGAGCTGGGCAGCAAGAAGCGCTACGCCGGTCTCGTCGAAGAAGCGGGTAGCGAGGAACTCGTATTCCGCGGCCTGGAAACCGTGCGCAGCGACTGGACCCCACTCGCGCAGGGCTTCCAGCGCGAACTCTATGGCCGCATCTTCCGCCGCGAACCGTACGCGGACTATGTGAAGGACTATGTCCGCCAGCTGCAGGCGGGCGCGCTCGATGACCTGCTGGTCTATCGCAAGCGCCTGCGCGGCAAGCTCGATTCCTACGACCGCACCACGCCGCCGCAGGTGCGCGCCGCGCGCCTCGCCGATGAGTACAACGCGCGCCAGGGCCGCCCGCTGCAGTACCAGAATGGCGGCTGGATCAGCTACGTCATGACGCTGGGCGGTCCCGAGCCGGTCGAAGCCCGCGTGGCGAGCATCGACCACGAGCACTACCTCACCAACCAGCTCGAGCCGATCGCCGATGCGATCCTCGCGCCGCTCGGCGACAGCCTGGCGGCGCTGACGAACCAGCAGCCGGGGCTGTTCTAGGCACGCGCCGTACGGCGTACCGCCTGTGGCGGGATGCCGTAGCCACGCACGAACACCTCGCGCAGGTGGCGGCGATCGCGAAAGCCAGTTTCGCGCGCGACGACGTCGAGCGAATGCCGGCTCTGTTCGATCATCGTCCGCGCTGCTTCCAGCCGCAGCTTTTCGACGGCCTTCGCGGGTGACTCGCCGGTCTCCGCGGTGAAGACGCGACTGAACTGGCGCGGGCTGAGGTGCGCGACGCCGGCGAGCTCCTCGACGCCGAGCGGCTTGGCCAGGTGGCGTCGCGCGTAGTCGAGCGCTTCCTGGATGCGATCGGTACGCGGGGCCAGGGTGAGCATCTCCGAATGCTGGGTCTGGCCGCCCGCGCGGTGGTGCGGCATGACCAGGCGGTGCGCGAGCGGGCGCGTTACCTCCGGGCCGAGGTCCTTCTCCACCAGGCCCAGCGCGAGGTCGAGACCCGCGGTCATGCCGGCGGAGGTCCAAATCGGGCCATCGTTGACGAAGATCCGGTCCGGTTCCACGGTGATGTTCGGGAAGCGCTGGCGCAGGGCATCGGCGAACAGCCAGTGCGTGGTGGCGCGGCGGCCTTCGAGCAGGCCCGCCTCCGCGAGCATGAATCCGCCCGTGCACAGCCCGGCGATGCGGCGTGCGCGCTGCGCGGGGCCCGCGAGGAACTTCAGCACCGCCGGCTCGGTGTCCGTGACCAGCGGATCGAGCACACCCGGGATCAGCCACGTATCCGCGTTCGTCCGGGCGGTCAGCGGCCTGGTCGCCACCGACATCCCGAACGACGAGCGTACGTCGCCGCCGCCGGGGGCGTAGACCTCGACCTTGTAGTACTCGCTGCCGACGATCTGGTTGGCGAACTCGAAGACGGCCTGGGTACCCAGGGCCATCATCTGGAAGCTATCCGCCAGGACATACCCGATGCGGTGCATGGCCGGCCTCCGGCGTCGTGACCTAAAACATGACTATATACGTCATTTGCGTCATGGTCGAGCCGGCGCAAGCTATCTCCATGCCGCGGCACCCGCCGCCTCACACGCTGGAGAACACCATGAACGCTTCCCTCGGAACCGCTGTTGTCACGGGCGCCTCGTCGGGCATCGGTGCCGTCTACGCCGAACGCCTCGCGGCGCGTGGCCATGACCTGATCCTGGTCGCCCGCAGTGCCGACCGCCTGAATGCCCTCGCGGCGAAGATCACCCAGGCCACCGGCCGCCGGGTCGAAGTGCTGGCCGCCGACCTCGCCAACGCCGCCGACCTCGGCCGCGTGGAAGCGAAGCTGCGTGACGATGCGAGCATCAGCCTGCTGGTGAACAACGCGGGCGTCGGCACCCATACGCCGCTGCTCGACAGCAAGATCGACGCGATGAACAAGATGATCGACCTCAACGTCACGGCAGTGACCCGCCTCACCTATGCCGCCGTGCCGGGCTTCGTGGCACGTGGCAAGGGCGCGGTCATCAACGTCGCCTCGATCGTGGCCATTGCGCCGGAGATCCTCAACGGCGTGTACGGCGGCAGCAAGGCGTATGTCGTCGCCTTCAGCCAGTCGCTGAAGCACGAGCTGGGCGATAAGGGCGTGCAGGTGCAGGCCGTGCTGCCGGGCGCCACGGCGACCGATTTCTGGGACGCCGGTGGCATGTCGGTGGATATGCTGCCGAAGGAGATCGTGATGAGCGCGGAAGATCTGGTCGACGCGGCGCTGGTCGGCTTCGACCGCGGTGAGCTGATCACCATCCCGCCGCTGCAGGACGAAGCGGAGTGGAACGCGTACGAAGCGGCCCGCCAGGTCATGGCACCGCGCCTTTCCAGCGCGACGCCGGCCGAACGCTATCTCGCTACCGCGTGAGGCGATAACCTGACGGGATGCCGAAAGCCTCCCGTCCCCACGGCCATAGCTACACCGCCGACGAGCTCCGCGCCCTGCGCGCGGAGCTCGTTCGGCTTGATCCATCGCTGGCCGTCGCCAACGCGGCGGTACCTGAGTTCGCCTGGCGCTCGCGCCCAGCGAATTTCAGCGGCCTGCTTCACCTGGTCGCCGAGCAGCAGGTGTCGCTCGCCTCCGCGGCGGCGATCTGGAAGCGCATCCAGGAAGGCCTGCACGAGGTCACTGCCAGTGCGGTGATCGATGCCGGTGAGGAGCGGATGCGCGAGCTCGGTATGTCGAAGCCGAAGGCGCGCTATGCCGTGGCGCTCGCGCGGGCGGAGCAGGAAGGCCGCATCGATTTCGCCGCGCTGGCAGGCATGGACGATAACGAGGCCGTCGCGTCGCTCACCGCGCTGCTCGGCATTGGCCGCTGGACCGCGGAAGCGTTCCTCATCGGTGCCTATGGCCGCACCGATTTCTTCCCGGCGGCGGACATCGCGCTGCAGGAAGCCGCGCGCCTTGTCGATGGCGGCGAACACCGCCCGACGGAGAAAGAGCTGTACACGCGCGCGGAACGCTGGAAGCCATTCCGCGCGGTGGCGGCGCAGATGCTGTGGGGTTACTACAGCGCCGTGAAGAACGGCACCGCTATTCCACCGCCCGTGCATACCGCGCCGGCGGCTGGCCGACGTGCCGCGCGAAAGCCACGCTGAACGCGCTGGCCGAGCCGTAACCCACCCGTTCGGCGACGCTGGCGACGCCCGCGCCTTCCTGCCGCAACAACTGCCGCGCCATGGCCATGCGCCAGGTCAGCAGGTATTCCATGGGTGCGACGCCGACCACGCGGGTGAACCGTTCGAAGAACGCCGAACGCGACAGCGCGGCTTCCTTCGCCATGCGTACCACGCTCCACGTTTCGGCAGGGCTCTCGTGGATCCGGCGCAGCACCGGCGCGATGCGCGCATCGGCGAGGCCGCGGACCAGCCCCGTCGGCGCGGCGGCACCGGCGGAACGCAGCGCATCGATGAACAGCACTTCGAGTAGCCGTTCGAGCACCACGTCGCGCGCCGGGCGTCCGGCACGTGCTTCGTTACCCACCATGCCCACCAGCGTGGTGAGGCGCGGTTCGTCACGCACGTGGATGACATCCGGCAGCAAGGACACGAGCAGGGCGGCATCGGGCGAGCCAAATGCACAATGGCCAATCAGGGCGCGGTAGTCGACGGGCGCATCGGGATCGCCGACACGTGAGCGTCCTTCCGCGACCTCGACGGGGGAAACCTCGTTGCCGGGTGGCGGTTCCAGGCTGGAGCTGTCGATTTCAAAGGCGGCCGGCACCAGGACGAAATCGCCCGCATGCAGGGTCAGCGCCTGGCCAGCCACCTTCAGCCGGGAAGCGCCCTCGAGCACGGCGCAGTAGAAGGGCGCGCCGGCGGCGGGGCGGTTCACCCGCCAGCGGCCACCCGCCGTCACGACCTTGGAGAACCGCATGGTCGGCTGGAGCAGGGTCACCACTTCGGCAAACGGATCAGTCATCGCCGGATTATCGCGAATAAAGTGTGGACGTTCGATTATAGGTAGTCCGGTACCGGGCGCCTATCTTGGATGGATCCACCCACCCAGGAGTTTTCCCCATGCAAACCGTCCTCATCACCGGCTGCTCGTCAGGCTTCGGTCTCGAGACCGCGCGTTACTTCCTCGACCAGGGCTGGCGCGTGGTCGCCACCATGCGCACGCCGCGCACGGACCTGCTCCCGCCGTCGGACCGGCTGCAGCTCGTTGCGCTGGATGTCACGGACGCGGCGAGCATCGCCCGGGCCGTGCAGGAAGCAGGCCCCATCGACGTGCTCGTGAACAACGCAGGCATCGGCATGTTGAACGCGCTCGAGGGCACGCCCATGGAGGTCGCGCGCGATGTTTTTGCCACCAATACGCTCGGCACGATCGCGATGACCCAGGCGGTGCTGCCGCAATTCCGCGAGCGGAAGGCGAGCGTCGTCATCAACGTGACGTCGAGCGTGACCCTGAAATCGCTGCCGCTGCTGTCGGTGTATACGGCGAGCAAGGCCGCGGTGAATGCGTTCACCGAATCGCTGGCGCTCGAGCTGGCGCAGTTCGGCGTCCGCGCGTGCCTGGTGCTGCCCGGCCGCGCACCGACGACGCGCTTCGGCGAAAACGCCCGCGAACGCATCGGCGACTTCCCGGCGCCGTATGCAGCGTACGCCGGGCAGGTGTTCGAAGGGCTGCGCGACACCACCACGCCGACCACCAGTTCGATCGCCGTGGCCGAAGCGGTATGGCACGCCGCCACCGACCCGAATAGCCCGATGCGCATCCCCGCGGGTGATGACGCGGTGGAAGTCTTCAACGCACTGTAGGAGCCCACCCTGTGGGCGACATCTTTCGCGAGAGCCTCTCAGACCCTGTAGCGATGCTGCGAAAGGCGTCGCTCACAGGGTGAGCTCCTACGACAGCGAGATCGGTTACTTCCCAAACACCTCGCGGATGCGCTGGGCGATGTGCTTGCCGTACGTTTCCAGCGCGAAGTGGCCGGTATCGAGCAGTTCGACCACCGCATTAGGGTTGTCGCGGCGGTAGGCCTCGGCGCCGGGCGGGATGAAGAACGGATCGTGCTTGCCCCAGATCACCAGGGTGGGCACCTGCTTCTCGCGGAACAGGCGCTGGAAGTCGGGGTACTTCTCCAGGTTGGTCCGGTAGTTCAGGAACAGGTCGAGCTGGATGTCGGTGTTGCCCGGGCGCTGCATCAGCAGGTGGTCGAGCTGCCACATCATCGGGTCGAGCAGGGTCTGGTCGGGCACGCCGTGGGTGTACTGCCACTTGATGCCTTCCAGCGTGGTCGCCTCGCGCACACCCTCGCGGTTGGCCGGCGTGGCGTCGGCCCAGTACGCGCGGACGGGCGCCCAGGCGTCACCCAGGCCTTCGAGGTAGGCGTTGCCGTTCTGGCTGACCAGGCCCGCGAACCGCTCCGGCTTGGCCAGTGCAAGGCGCAGGGCCGAGGGCGCGCCGTAGTCGAACACGTAGAGGATGTACTTCTTCAGGTCGAGCGCGTCGACGAACGCCTCGAGGGTCTTTCCCAGGCTGTCGAAGGTGTATTCGTAGCCGCGGCCTTCCGGCACTTCCGTGAAGCCGAACCCCGGCAGGTCGGGGGCGACCAGGTGGAACTGGTCCTTGAGCTCGCTGAACAGCTCGCGGTACTGCAGGGAGCTGGTCGGGAAGCCGTGGACGAGCAGGAGGGTCGGGGCCTCGGGATTGCCGGCCTCGCGATAGAAGAGGCGGACGCCATCGGCGTCGACATAGCGGTGGTGAACGGGATATTCGGCGGCATGGGTCATGGCAGTGCTCCTCGCAGGTAACCTGTATAAATTGATTAGAAGGGTTACGCACAGGCTAAACATCGACCATGTAACTTGTCAATAGGCATTTTAAAGGTTACAATTTGGCCATGAATCCCGTCACCTCGCTCGAGATCCCGCCGATCATCGCGGACCAGCCCGCGCTGGACCTGATCAACACCGTGGTCATGGAGAACGGTGAGTCGGTGGACCACCTCGTCTCCGACGCCGCCACGGCGGCGTGGCTGTCGCG
>NZ_JBQCFT010000031.1:0-5305 GCF_051958795.1 Luteibacter sp.
GGCGACCCCATCGCGCGCGAGCGCGCTCCCACAGGTACCGGAGTCTTAGACCTCGGCGTCTTCCTTATAGGCATCGACCGGGATGCAGGCGCACATCACGTTCTTGTCGCCGTAGACGTTGTCGACGCGCGACACCGGCGGCCAGTACTTGCTCAGCTTCAGCGAAGGCAGCGGGAAGGCAGCCAGTTCGCGCGGGTAGGCGTGGGTCCACTCGGTGCCCGTCACCATGGTCGCGGTGTGCGGGGCGTTGCGCAGCGGGTTGTCCTCGCGGTCCAGGCGGCCATCTTCCACGGCACGGATTTCGTCGCGGATCTGGATCATGGCGTCGATGAAGCGATCGAGCTCGTGCTGCGATTCGCTTTCGGTCGGCTCGACCATCAGCGTGCCAGCCACCGGGAACGACAGCGTCGGGGCGTGGAAGCCGAAGTCGATGAGGCGCTTGGCCACGTCTTCGGCGCCGATGCCCGTGGCGTCCTTCAGCGGGCGCAGGTCGAGGATGCACTCATGCGCCACCAGGCCGTTACGGCCGGTGTACAGGGTCTTGTAGTGCGGGGCGAGGCGCTTGGCGATGTAGTTGGCATTGAGCAGGGCCACCTGGGTCGCCTTGCGCAGGCCTTCCGTACCCATCAGCGTGATGTACATCCACGAGATCGGGAGGATCGATGCCGAGCCGAAGGTCGCGGCGCTGACCATGCCGACATCACCCTCGCCACCGAAGGCGCGCGGGAGGAACGGCGCCAGGTGCGACTTGACCGCGCACGGGCCGACGCCCGGGCCGCCACCGCCGTGCGGGATGCAGAAGGTCTTGTGCAGGTTGAGGTGCGAAACGTCCGAACCCCACTTGCCCGGCTTGGCCACGCCGACGAGGGCGTTCATGTTGGCGCCGTCGGTGTACACCTGGCCGCCGTGCTTGTGCACGATGTCGCAGATGGCAACCACGTCTTCCTCGAACACGCCGTGCGTGGACGGGTAGGTGATCATGATCGCGGCGAGGCGGTCGGAGTACTTCTCGGCCATCTCGCGGATGTGCTCGACATCGACGTTGCCATTGGCATCGCAACGGGTGACGACGACGGTCATGCCGCACATCTGCGCCGAGGCCGGGTTCGTGCCGTGGGCCGATTCCGGGATCAGGCAGATATCGCGATGGCCTTCGTTGCGCGAGCGGTGGTAGGCGCGGATGGCGAGGAGGCCGGCGTATTCACCCTGTGCGCCGGAGTTCGGCTGCAGGCTGACCGAGTCATAGCCGGTGCATTCGACCAGCATGGCTTCGAGTTCGTCGATCAGCTGCTTGTAACCCTGGGCCTGGTCGGCCGGGGCCAGCGGATGGATGTTGGCGAACTCCGGCCACGTCACCGGGATCATCTCCGCGGTGGCGTTGAGCTTCATGGTGCACGAGCCCAGCGGGATCATGGTGCGGTCGAGCGCGAGATCCTTGTCGGCCAGGCCACGCAGGTAGCGGAGCAGCTCGTGCTCGCTGTGGTGCGTGTTGAAGACCGGGTGCTGCAGGAAGTCGAGGCCGCGCAGCTGGGCGGCCGGCAGCGCGTCCGCGGTAGCCGCGTCCAGCGCGTCGATATCGCTGGCGTCGGCGCCGAAGACGGCGGCGAGCGCAGCCACGTCGGCGCGGGTGGTGGATTCATCGAGGCTGATGCCGACCGACGAGGCGTCGATGGCACGCAGGTTGATCTTCGCGGCGGCGGCCTTCGTGTGCAGGGCCTTCGCGTCGACGCCGGTGATGTGCAGCGTATCGAAATAGTCGCCACCGACCTGGACGCCGGCCTTGGCCAGCGCGCCGGCGAGGATCGCGGTCAGGCGATGCACGCGGCGGGCGATGCGCACCAGGCCTTCCGGACCGTGGTACACGGCGTACATGCTCGCCATCACAGCCAGCAGCACCTGCGCGGTGCAGATGTTCGAGGTGGCCTTCTCGCGGCGGATGTGCTGCTCGCGGGTCTGCAGGGTGAGGCGGTAAGCCGGCTTGCCTTCGGTATCGACCGACACGCCGATCAGGCGGCCCGGCATCGAACGCTTGTAAGCATCGCGGCAGGCGAGGTAGGCGGCGTGCGGGCCACCAAAGCCGAACGGCACGCCAAAGCGCTGCGTGTTGCCCACGACGATGTCCGCACCCCAGCTACCGGGCGAGGCGATGACGGTGAGCGCCAGCAGGTCGGTCGCGACGCAGACGATGCCGCCGCGGGCATGGGTCGCGTCGGCGAGCGCCTTGTAATCGTTGATCCGGCCGAACGTGTTCGGGTACTGCAGGAGCACGCCGAAGCTGTCGACGTTGCCGGCATCGGCGTCGTCACCCACGTGCACTTCGATATCCACGCCGTCGGCGCGGGTGCGCAGCACTTCGATCGTCTGCGGGTGGACGTCCTTCGAGACGAAGAAGACCTTCGACTTCGACTTGGCCGAACGCTTGGCCAGCGTCATCGCCTCGGCGGCCGCGGTGGCCTCATCCAGGAGCGACGCGTTGGAGATATCCATGCCGGTCAGGTCGGTGACCATGGTCTGGAAGTTGATCAGCGCCTCCATGCGGCCCTGCGAGATCTCCGCCTGGTACGGCGTGTAAGCCGTGTACCACGCCGGGTTCTCGAGCACGTTGCGCAGGATGACGTTAGGGGTCAGGGTGCCGTAGTAGCCCTGGCCGATGAAACTTTTGAAGACCTGGTTGCGGTCGGCCACCTTGCGGATCTTGGCCAGCGCATCTTCCTCGGTCACCGCGCGGGGCAGGGCAAGCGGGGCGGGCGACTTGATCGAGCCGGGCACGATGGCATCGGTCAGGGCATCGAGCGAGCCGTGGCCGACAACGGAAAGCATCTCGGCGATCTCGGCATCGTTCGGGCCGATGTGGCGCTCGATGAACGCGCCGTGGTTCTCGAGATCACGCAGCGAGGGGGTGTTTTTCTGGCTCATGGCGTAGGGGCGTCCGGAAATTCGTGCCGTGCCGGCACGTGGGGCGCCCCTCTGTCCTTTTGCCTGAGAGTTTGGGGGTGGGTACCCCTTGCACCTTCGGCGCCGGATCGAACCGGTCTCTCCAGAGTGATGTGCCGCGCGGTGGTATGGGAGCCTGAGCGATTACGGGCGTTGCGCCTTCGGCAGCGGGTCCATCCGCTTCTCCCACCGTACGGTAAGGCGGGGATTATACAGCCATCCCGCCGGGTGGGAGCGCCCCGGGAACGCCGGCCATACCGGCGCTCCCGGGCGCTTCAGCCGATCACCACGGCGCCGGGCCTTCCTTGCCGGTGAACGACCCGGTCGGGGCGGGATCGGCCGTCGTGGCCAGCCGGACGATTTCCTCCGCGCCTTCCTCGACCGTCTGCGGGCCGCTGTTCCCGTTGAGGTCGGTGGCCGTATAGCCCGGGCAGACGACGTGGACGGTGATCCCGGTGTCCTTCAGCTCATCGGCCAGGATGACGCTGGACATGTTCAGCGCCGCCTTGGAGGCGTTGTAGCCGACCAGCTTGACCGCGGCATATTCCCAGGCCGGGTCGGCGTTGTAGGTGAGGGAGCCCAGCCGGCTCGAGACATTGAGGATGCGGCCATCGCCCGATTTCTTTACCAGGGGCAACAGCGCCTGGGTGGCCGCCAGCGTGCCGAAGTAGTTCGTGTCGAAGATGCGGCGGACCGTTTCCAGGTTGGCGTGGCTGACGTTGCCATCGCCTTCCAGCGCGACACCGGCGTTAGTGATGAGGACATCGATGTGGCCTTCGTGGGCCTCGATGTCGGCCGCCGCACGAGCCAGCGAGGCCGCGTCCTCGAGGTCCACGAGGACGAAACGCACGTCCAGCCCCTCGGCGCGGAGCGTGTCCGTCGCTGCCTGCCCGCGGCTGGCGTCTCGTGCGCCCAGGAGAACGTGGTGACCCGCCTTGCCGAGCTGGCGGGCGACTTCAAAGCCGATGCCCTTGTTGGCACCGGTAACCAGGGTGATGCGGTTGAGCTGCGACATGCACAGGTTCCTCGTTGAATAAGTGATGGGTATCCCCATCCCTTGAACTGGGAACTCAAACCAGACATTTACATTCGCATATGCCCGTGACCCCATCCGACGCCCTGAAGCCCCGGAAAACGCCCCGGCAGGCGCGCTCCGCCGCCACCGTGGACGCGATTTTCGAGGCAACGATTCAGGTTTTGCTGACCGATGGGTACGCGGGGCTGACAACGACTCGTGTGGCTGCAAGGGCTGGGGTCTCCGTTGGCACGATGTATCAGTATTTCCCCCATAAGGAGGCGCTGCTTTACGCGGTTCTTGAGGACTACCTTGAGGATGTGGTTGTGGCGATGGAGGAGGCGGACCAGCGGTACCGCGGAGGTCCGCTGGTCGAGATGGCCGATGGCCTAAGCCGCGCTTACCTCGATGCGAAGATGAAGCGCATGCCTGGGTCGCGGGCGTTGTATGTGGTCGCTTCGGAGCTGGATACGGGCCGCCTTATCGATGACATTGTCCGGCGGGCTGATGAGGTGATTGTCAGGATGCTTTCGAGTGCTTCCGATGCGCGATTCGCTAGCGTGGATAAGGTGAGCTATGCGCTGCGGACCATGCTGGTGGGCACTGTGCGAGCGGTGCTGGAGAATGATGCTTCGCCTGAAGCGGTAGCGATGCTTCATTCTGAGTTGCCGGTGATGTGCCGCACTTACCTGGTTGCGTCGTCGACATCGCATTGCCCCGTCATCGACTAGTCGATCGATGATTGGCTGCGCGGGTGGTACACCTTTTCGTAAGCCCGCACAGCACTGAGTATCAGGCCGAGAAGCGGGTTCTGCGGATGCGAGCCCTCGGCCGCACCCCATTTGCCCAACTGGGTAATGACAGCGAGCGCCCGGTCGTAATCGGTCTCGGAACGCAGGGCGTGAACAGTAGTCGGATGTTCAAAGGGGCCCCAGCCGAGATAGGCGTTCTCGCGTGTGCTCAAGTTACGCATCCATTGCCTCCGATCGTATTGCGCATGGGTAAGAATGGTTTCGACATGACACGACTGGTTTACGATATCGACGGTCGTAATCAGACGGTAGGTGTTTCCGCGAATATCGAAAATGGTCCAGGGTCCAACCACGTCGGCGCTGCCGAACGTGCGGCGAATATCCGCGAAGTTCCGAAAGTCACCGGCTAGTAGGTTGCTCTCCCATGCTGCGAGAGCTCGCCTGGCATCCGGGTGTTTCTTCTCAAACTCGCTTAGTGTGCGGGCGCCGGATATAAGCACGTGGGGGCCAAGGATGCTGTTCTGGCTGACAGTATCCTCGCGACGGTTGAGTCCGCTTATAGGTATGTGCCGCTCTCCGCTGTCAGTCTTTTCCTTTGAGCCTG
>NZ_JBQCFT010000032.1:0-3132 GCF_051958795.1 Luteibacter sp.
TCGTGTCGCCTGTGCCGTCCGTCAGGCCCCTGCCGAAAGCCAGGGGATGACTGTTTAAGCAGGCTTTCGGAAATGTGTAGGAGCCCACCCTGTGGGCGACGCCGTTCGCGATGGCGCAACAGGCCCTGTGACGTCTAGGCGAAACATGTCGCCCACAGGGTGGGCTCCTACGAGGGTAGCATCGCTTGATTTTTCAATAACTTACTACGATCGGCGACTCACACCCGCGCGGATCTGCGCTTCCACGCAGGCGACCGAGGTCATGTTCACCACCCGGCGGACCGTGGCCTGCGGGGTGAGGATGTGGGCCGGCTTGGCCACGCCCATGAGGATCGGGCCGATGACCACGCCATCGCAGAGCACCCGGACCATGTTGTAGGCCGTGTTGGCCGCATCCAGGTTCGGGAACACGAAGACGTTGGCCTTACCTTCCAGGCGCGAGTTCGGGAAGATCCGCTCGCGCAGCTCGGGGGTGAGGGCCACGTCGGCCTGCATCTCGCCTTCAACTTCCAGCTTGGGCACGCGCTCGCGGATGAGGTTGAGCGCCTCGCGCATCTTCCGGGAGTTGCGCGTCTCACGGCTGCCGAAATTGGAGTTGGACAGCAGCGCGATCTTCGGCTGGATACCGAACAGCTTCAGGCGGATCGAAGCCTGCAGGGTCGCCTCGGCGATCTGCTCGGCCGTGGGGTCTTCCTGGACATAGGTGTCGAGGAAGAAGAACGTGCCCTTCTCCGTCGCCACCGCGGCCATGGCCGAGGCCTCGCAGACGCTGTCGTCCAGGCCGATGATGTCGCGGATGTAATCGAGCTTGCTCTGGTAGGTGCCCACCAGGCCGCAGATCATGGCGTCGGCCTCGCCGCGCTCCACCATCAGCGCCGCGATCACCGTGGGACGCGAGCGAACCACCGCCTTGGCGGAAGCCGGCGTAACGCCACGACGCTCCATGATCGAGTGGTACAGCTTCCAGTAGTCCTCGAAGCGAGGATCCGAGTGGATATTGCACATCTCGAAATCCACGCCCGGCTTCAGGCGCAGGCCAGCGCGGGCGATGCGTTTCTCGATGACATCCGGGCGGCCGACCAGGATCGGACGGGCCAGGCCTTCATCGACCACGGTCTGCACGGCGCGCAGCACGGTCTCTTCCTCGCCTTCCGCGTAAACCACGCGCTTCGGATCGGCCTTGGCGCGATCGAACACGGGCTTCATGAGCAAGCCGGTACGGAAGACGAAACTGGTGAGCTTCTCGATGTAAGCCGGGAAATCCTCGATCGGACGCTCGGCCACGCCAGAATCCATCGCGGCCTGGGCGATCGCCGGCGGCAGCTGGATCAGCAGGCGCGGATCGAACGGCTGCGGGATCAGGTACTCCGGGCCGAAGCTCGGCGGCTTGCCGCCGTAGGCGCGCGCGCTGACATCCGAGGATTCGCGGCGCGCGAGTTCGGCGATGGCCTTCACGCAGGCCACCTTCATGTGCTCGTTGATGACCGAGGCGCCCACGTCAAGCGCGCCACGGAACAGATACGGGAAGCACAGCGCGTTGTTGACCTGGTTCGGGTAATCCGAACGGCCCGTGGCCATGATGCAATCCGGGCGCACGGCCTTCGCGTCTTCCGGCAGGATCTCCGGGTTCGGGTTGGCGAGCGCGAAGATGATCGGGCGCTCGGCCATGGTCGCGACCATCTCCGGCTTCAGGATGCCGCCGGCGGAGAGGCCCAGGAAGATGTCCGCGCCGTCGACGATCTCGGCGAGCGTGCGCTTGTCGGTGTCGCGCGCGTAGCGCTGCTTGTCCGGGTCGAGGTCGGTGCGGCCCGTGTGGAGCACGCCATCGCGATCGAACGCGAGGATGTTCTCCTTCTTCATGCCCAGCGTCACGAGCATGTCGACGCAGGAGATGCCCGCGGCGCCCATGCCGGTGGTGGCGAGCTTCACGTCTTCGATCTTCTTGCCGGTGACGAGCAGCGCGTTGAGCACCGCCGCGCCGACGATGATCGCCGTGCCATGCTGGTCATCATGGAACACCGGGATCTTCATGCGCTCGCGGAGCTTGCGCTCGACAACGAAGCATTCCGGTGCCTTGATGTCCTCGAGGTTGATGCCGCCGAAGGTCGGCTCGAGGCTGGCGATGATGTCGACCAGCTTGTCCGGGTCGGTTTCGTTGATCTCGATGTCGAACACATCGATACCGGCGAACTTCTGGAACAGCACGCCCTTGCCTTCCATGACCGGCTTGCTGGCGAGCGCGCCGATATTGCCAAGCCCGAGCACTGCCGTGCCGTTGGTGATCACCGCGACCAGGTTGGAGCGCGCGGTGAGCTCGGCAGCTTCCTTCGGATCCGCCACGATCGCGTCGCACGCGGCGGCCACGCCAGGCGAATACGCCAGCGACAGGTCGCGCTGGGTCAGCAGCGAGGTGGTAGGAGTGACCTTGATCTTGCCCGGGCGGGGAAGGCGGTGGTATTCGAGGGCGGCTTGCCTCAGTTCCTCGGAGATGGCCATGGGATCCTGTGGGACGTAGCGGGTCAATGAGGGGGCGCTGGCCCTGGGCCGGCGCGGCAGGCCACCGATGTTAACACCGTGCCCCCGCCATCCCCTTGCTGCGGTGTGTCGCTTTCCGACAAGCAGTGATACCCGGCGCCCACGTATACGGCGGGCGCATACCTGCATTGCATCGCCATGCGCCTGCGTACGCTGGTCCTCCCGTCATGGCCGGAGGGTCGCAATGCTGAAAGTTCCTTCAATCCTTGCGGTTGCGTTGGTAGGACCGGCCATGGCGGGACCCGTCTCTTCGCCGCTCACCGACGCCCGCGCGCCGCTGTTCGCCGTCGCGTCCGATGGGCGCGCCGCGGCGGTGGTCGAATTGCCCCTGGCCGATGGCACGCCGTCGGCGTTTCGCATGGTCGATTCGCGCACCTTGCCAACAGGTTTGATGCGCCGGTTCCCGGCCATGCGCAGCTTCCGCGGAGAGGATGGCGCGGGGCGGGTGGCACGCCTCGATTACGCGGCCGATGCGGCGCGGTTGAGCGTCCGGGATGGTGCGCGGTGGTCACACCTCACGGTAGCGCTGGCCGTGGCGCCGCCGGATGCTTCCTCCGCTCACCCCGCACGCAGGAACCGTTCCACGCGCGCACAAGT
>NZ_JBQCFT010000033.1:0-5284 GCF_051958795.1 Luteibacter sp.
TCCTCCGGCAGCAGGTCGGGTGAGGTCGCCGCGCGTCGCGCGATTTCCGTAGCGATGGCGGCGACGCCCGCGCAGACCAGGCCGATGGTCGAGATCCCCACGCCGGCCATGCGCGCGGCGGTGAGAGCGCTCGTGACCGCAAGGTCGCCGAACCGCCATACGGCGGTCTCGATGAAGTTCTTGCCCTTGTAGCGCGCCTCGCGCGGCATGCGCGTATACAGCGAATCCGAGGCCGGCTTGATCATGCCGTAGGTCATGCCGCGGCTGCCGATCATCACGATGGCGATCAGCGGCACCGTATAACCCATCACACCGATATCCGCCGGGCCGAGCACGACCAGCAGCGCCAGCAGCACGAAGTTCACCAGCGACGGCACCACCATCGCCCACACGGCGCCCAGGCCGCGCAGGAGCAAGGGCGTGAGCGTCAGCTGCATGACCGCGCCCAGGCCGTTCACCCAGAGGTCCAGGCTCGCGTAGAACGCCGTGCGGCCCGCGTTATCGACGAAATGCGCCTTGGCGTAATCCGCCACCAGCGCGTAGGCCATGGTGCCGATGCCGTCGCTCAGCAGCATCAGGATCGCCATGTAGCGCAGGAACGGCTGCGTGAACGCCGACTTCGCCCCCTCAAGGATCGAGCCACCCACGGCTTCGCTCCGTACCGGATCCCCGTCCGCAGGGCGCGACGACAGCACCATCAACGCGGCCAGCGCCAGGAGCAGCGCGATCGCCGAGATCACCAGCATGGACGGCACGCCGATGCGCTCCACCAGCAAGCGCGTAATCAGCGGCCCCAGAAGCGCACCGCCCATGCCGCCGAAGGCGATGAACGGGAACACCAGGCGCGCGTGGCGGCTGCGGAAGATATCCGCCATGAAGCTCCAGAACAGCGACACGACGAACAGGTTGAAGACGCTGACCCAGACAAAGAACACGACGCCCAGGGTCTTCGCGCCAATGGTGTCCTGCGCGACGAAGGCGGGAATGAAGGCGACCATGCAGGTGATGAAGGCCAGGTAGCTCGTCGCCACGACCCGCCTGCCCGGGAAGCGCGCGACGACCCAGCCGAACACGGGCGTCAGCGCCAGCATGGTGACCAGCACGACCGCGTATAACCAGGGCAGCTAAGACGATCCCACCGCACCGACGAGCTGGTCGCGCAGGGGACGCAGCACGTAGTACGAGGTCATCACGAAGAAGAAGGCGATGATCGACAGCGCCAGGATGGCGCCCTCGCCCAGCGGGGATCGGCGAAGGTTCACGGTGGCCGGCGGTTCCGGTGGAGGCCGCGAAAGCCTAGCACGGGCCTTATGCGCCGCGTGCTTCGTCCACGAATTCCGGCGGGAGCGGGCAGCCCAGGCTGGCGCAGATGGCGCGCAGGCACTCGGCCTCGGCCACCGTCACCACCCCGTCGGCGGCGATGGCCAGCCACAGGCCGCGAACCACCAGTTCTTTCGAAGCGGGATTGCAGCGGGCCAGCTCGATCACGGCGCCGTCGAAGGCCATGCGCCAGTCCGACACGGCCGGCATCGCCGCGCCGGCTTCGCCAAACGCCTCGCGCTGCGCCAGTTGCCAGGCACGCAGCGCCGCCCTGGGATCCGGGTTGCCAAACGTCGCCACCACCGCGCACAGGCGGCTGTACGCCTCGCGCGCGTCACGCAGCTTGCGCTCGCCCGGCCGTGCCGCCGCACGGGGGTCGCCCATGCTGACCAGCCGCGCGCGCAGCAGGCGCGACAGCGCGTACTCGAACAGCTCGACCTGGCGGTCCGCCATGACGAATTCGCGGACCAGGGTCAGCAGCGCCTCGCGCTCTTCAGGCTGCAAGGTGCGCAGGGCCGGCGCAGCGATGTCGACGAGCGGAAGGCGCGCGGCGGGCGCGAGACCGGCTGCCAGCAACTTCAGTTCGTCCATCCGCCGGACTTCGTCCTCGCCCAGCACCACGCGCAGCGCGTTCACCTGTTGCGCCTGGACATCCGCCTGGTCAGTGGGCGCCAGCAACATCGCCAGCACGAGCGCGCGGGCGGTGGCCGGATCGTGCGCCGCTGCCACCAGCGCGGGCGGGAGCGCGGCGCGTACGTTGCCGGCGTGCGCAAGGTCACGCGGCTCCGCCGTGCCGACGCGGCTGGCAACCGCAGTGGCATACGCGACGCCAGCGGCGCCGGCAGCGGCGAAGCCACGGGTATCCGCACGTTCTTCCTCCGCCGGCGGAGCGGCGGCGCGCGCAGCGGCCGATGCCACCACGCCCGCGAGGTCCGCCTCACGAAACGCGGGATCGAGCGCCTTGATGCGTTCGAGGATCGGCGGATGCGTGGCGAACCACGACGTCCCGGCCGATGCTTCGCCGAACAGCATATGCGCCACTTCGGCACGCTTCGGCGACGCGAGCGTCGAGCCGCCGGGCAGGCCCGCGATTTTCTTCAGGGCACCCGCGAGACCGCGCGTCTGCCGGGTGAACTGCACGGCGGAGGCATCCGCCAGCGATTCACGCGAGCGGGAGACGCCCGCCTGGATCAGCCGTGCGAAGAACAGGCCGATCGAACCCACCAGCCACAGGCCCATGCCTGCCAGCGCCACGACGCGCACCGAATTGTCGCGGCCCCGCCCCGTGAAGCTCATGACCTCGCGCCCGATCACCGAAAGCACCAGGATCCCGAACAGCAACCCCATCAGCCGGATATTCAGCCGCATGTCGCCGTTGAGGATATGGCTGAACTCGTGGCCGATGACACCTTGCAGTTCGTCGCGATCAAGCTGGTCGAGGCACCCTCGCGTGACGCAGATGGCGGCATCGTCCGGCCCATAACCCGCAGCGAACGCGTTGATCGAGGCCTCGCCCTCCATGACGAACAGGCGCGGCACCGGCATGCCGGCAGCGATCGCGGTCTCCTCGACCACGTTGCGCAGGCGCCGCAGCGCAGGATCGCTGGTCGCCGGATCCACCGGTACGCCGCCAAGGTCTGCCGCCACGACGGCACCACCCGCCGCGAGGCTCCCGATGCGCCATGCCATGGCGCCACCGATCACCAGCAGCACCGAGGGCGTGGCCCAGGCGACCCAGAACCACGGCGGCGTCTGCCTCCGGAAGATCATGCCGGCGATGTAGACCACGGCGTCCACGGCGAACACCGTCCCAAGCACCGCCAGGATGAACAGCACGACGAGCCAGCGGCCCGTGCGGCGTGATTGCTCCTGGCGCTGGAAGAAATCCATGCGCGCGCGCCGCCGTTAAGTGAACGACACCTTCGGTGCCTCGCGCATGGCGGGCTGTTCGATCGCAAGCGGTTCGGCGGCTGGGAAACCACCGGCGACGAGCGAATTGGGGAAGGTTTCGCGGCGATTGTTGTAGGTCATCACGGCGTCGTTGTACGCCTGCCGGGCGAACGCGACGCGATTCTCGGTGGACGCGAGTTCTTCCGAAAGTTGCATCATCGTCTGGTTGGCCTTCAGGTCCGGGTAGGCTTCCTGAAGCGCGAACAGCCTGCCGAGCGTCTGGCCAAGGGCATTTTCACTTTCGGCCACGCGCTGCATCGCAGCAGCCTCGCCAGGGTGGCCCTTCGCCGCGGCGAGGCCCGCCACGGCGGCATTTCGCGCCTGCACCACGGCTTCCAGCGTGCCGCGCTCGTGCGCCAGGTAGCCTTTGGCGGTTTCCACCAGGTTGGGGATGAGGTCGTGGCGCCTTGTTAGCTGGACGTCAATCTGCGCGAAAGCGTTCTTGTAGCCGTTCCGCGCCGTCACCAGTCCGTTGTAGATGCCGATGAAGTACACGACAATGCCAATCACGATGATCAGCAGTACGATCAGTGCCATGGTCCCCTTCCCTCCGCGGCGTGCCCCCACGCCTGATGTGCCGCGAGAATAGCATGCCGTTCCGTTCCGCCTCCCTGCTTGCCTGCGCGCTTGCCGCCGCCCTTTCCGCCCCCGCCGCCTTCGCGGCACCCCCGCCGAAACCGCCCGTCGTCCACGTGGATCCGGATTCGGCAAAGATCCCCGCCGATCGCGTGAAGCAGACGATCGAGGACTACAAGCGCTGGCTTGACGCCGCCGAAGCACGTGATGCCGCGCCGGCGATGGTCACGGCGATCATCGTGGACGACAAGGTCGTCTACGAGCGTGCGATCGGCTACGCCAACGCGAAGACGAAGGAGCCGGCGACGCCCGAGACGGTGTTCCGCCTGGCGTCGCTGTCCAAGGCCTTCGCGACGGGCGTTACCGCCGTGCTCGTGAAGGACGGCTTCCTCAGCTGGGATACGAAGCTCTCCGATACCCTGCCCTACTTCAAGCTGAAGGACGCGCAGGCGGGCGAGCAGGCCACCGTGCGCGACATCCTGGGCCAGCGCCTGGGCCTGCCGCGCAACACGTACGATGCGATGCTCGAGGCCGATGCCCCGTACGAGGAGCTGGTGCGCAAGCTCGACGAGGTCGATCTCTCGTGCAAGGTGGGCGCGTGCTACGGCTACCAGAACGTCGCCTTCAGCATGATCGGCGATGTCATCTACGCGACGACCGGTGACTATTTCTTCCGCCAGGTGGAGCGCCGGATCTTCGCACCGCTGGGCATGACCACGGCAAGCTATGGCCGTGACGCGCTCGAGGCGAGCAAGAGCTGGGCGCGCCCGCATCGCGGTGGCCCGCACAACTGGATCCCGTACGAGCCCAACGACGCCTACTACCGCGTCGCGCCCGCTGCCGGCGTCAACGCCAGCCTGCGCGACATGGAGCAGTGGCTGATGGCGCAGATGGGCGGCCGCCCCGACGTGCTGCCCACGCCGCTGCTGGATGTGCTGCACGCACCAGGCGTGGCGACGCCGGGCGAAGAGCACTCCCAGCCATGGCGGCGCGCGCGCGTCACCGATGCGCACTACGCGCTGGGCTGGCGCGTGTTCACCTATGCCAACGAAGACCTCGTGTACCACGCGGGCGCGGTTTCCGGTTACCGCACCATGATCGGCTTCTTCCCGAAGTACCACGCGGGCGTGGTCACCATGTGGAACGCGGCGGCGCCGATCCCGGCCGGCCTGATGCCGATGGTGTTCGACGACCTGCTCGGCCTGCCGCACGTGGACTGGGCCGGCGTCGAGGGCGTGGTTCACGCCGCGCCGGTGGCGAAGGCGGCGGCGCCGGTGAAGACCAAGGCGAAGACCAAGGCCGCGCCGACGAAGAAGAAGCCGGCCCCTAAGAAAAAGAAGTGATGCCCCCCCTCACCGTTGTGGGGGGGGCGGTTGGGGGGGGGGGGGGTGGCGCGGGCCCCCCAACCGCCCCCACGCCCCCACCCCACAAAACCCAC
>NZ_JBQCFT010000034.1:0-12867 GCF_051958795.1 Luteibacter sp.
TGGCGGCGCCTGCGTTCGGGCCTGCACGATGCCGGCCTGTATCGCCGACTCGGCAAGGGCGAATGCGTGGTGTGGATCCAGGCCACGTACAACCCGATCTTCGATGCGGACGGCCGCCCGGTGAAGATCGTGAAATACGCGATGGAGATGAGTGCGGAAGCCCTGCAGGCACCTCCGGCCGAGGCCGCCCAGGACGCCACGCCGCCCGCCGCGGCCAGCGTGGCGGAAGCGACGCCCGACCCCGCCATCGCCAGCGTCCTCGACATGCTGGATAACGCCGCGGCGCGGGCCAATGCGCTGTCGATGGATGCCGCGATCGACGCCGCGCTCGCCGAGCAGCGCGGGCAGGCCGGCGCCTGAGCTTTCGCGTGCCTTTCGGCGCGCGCAGGCAAAGCGCATAGACCGTCAGTTCGGCTATACGCGCGACGCCGCGTACGCTCAGATAGCCCTGCGTGGCCACCGTCTCGTGGCTTCCTGGCAGGGGACTCCAACATGGGCAAGGTCGCGGCGGGCCGCATACCCGCCATCGTCATGGGGCGCGGGCCCACGGCGCTCGGCATCCTGCGCAGCCTGGTGCTGGCCGGGATCCCGGCGTACGTAGCTTGCCCAGCCGACGATCTCGTCACGCGTTCGCGCTGGTACCGGCCGACCCCGGGTGTGCCGTGGGATGGACGTCCGGGACCACAGGCGCTCGACGCGCTGCGGGCCATGCCGCTGGAGCACGCGGTGATCATCGCCGGCGCCGACGATGCCGCGATGTGGCTGGCCGGGCTGTCCGCCAGTGACATCGGCGAGCGTTTCCTCGTCAGCAGTTCGACGCGCACGGCCCAGGCGCTGCTGCAGGATAAGTCCGTGTTCGCGGGCTACCTCGCCGCTGCGCACATTCCGCACCCGCGGACGTTCCGCCTGACGACGCTCGCCGATGTGGCCGAAGTGCCGGTCGAACAGCTCGATAAGGTCTTCATCAAGCCGGTCAATTCCCAGCGTTTCAGCGACGTGGTGGGAGTGAAGGGCGTTTGGGTGGATTCGCGCGATGCCTTGCGCGATGCGTGGGCGCGGTTCCATGCACAGGGTTTTTCGGTGATGGCCCAGGAGTATGTTCCGGGCCCTGCATCGGAGCATTTCTTCATCGACGGCTTTCGCGACGCCGATGGCACGTATTCGGGCCTTTTCGCGCGGCGGCGCCTGCGCATGTCGCCGCCGGATTTTGGCAACAGCTCGTGCTCGCGAGCCATTCCGCTTGCATCCGTGCCCGACGCCGAACGGCATGTGCGCCGGCTGCTCGACGGACTGGACTACCGGGGTATTTTTAGCGCCGAGTTCAAGCGGGACGCAAGGGACGGCGAGTACCGCATCATCGAGGTCAACACGCGGGCATGGACCTACGTGGAGTTCGCCGCGCGACATGGCGTCAATGTATGCGACATGGCGTGGCGCGATGCCCAGGGCCAGCCCGTGCCGCGCGCGCCGCGTGCCTACCCGGCAGGCGATCTGTGCGTGGACCTGTACCACGATATCGCTTGCCTGCGCCGTCTTCGGCACGGCGCGCTACGCATCATCGCGCAGTGGCTGCGTGCCGACCTGCATGTGTTCCGCTTTGACGACCCCATACCCGCGTGGCACGCCGTCGTTGCCATGATGCGCCGCTATGTCCGCCCACCGGCCGTACCGACCGATACAGGGCACGCGAAGCGCGCGTGAGCTAGCGCGTTGCCTCGATTGTCCGCAGGAACGTCGTCACGGCATCCTTGACCCATTCAAGCGGGCGCGTTCACTCCGCGTGGCCGAGCGGTGTTGCCACGTCCTCCAGGGGGCGCCGTTCGGCCGCGATGCCGAGCCGCCACGCGGCGACCGCACCGGCGAGCATCAGCGCCGCCCCAAGCGCATAGCCCCAGCCAATCGGCCCGCGCCCGCCGGTGCCGATCAGCGTGCCGAGCAGCCACGGGCCCGCGACGCCGCCCAGCGCGGTGCCGAACGCATAAAACAAGGCGATCGCCAGCGCCCGCAGCTCGAGCGGGAAACTTTCGCTCACCGTGAGGTAGGCGGAACTGGCGGCGGCCGATGCGAAGAAGAACACGACGCTCCAGGCCAGGGTTTGCGTGCGCGCATCGAGCACGCCATGCACGAACAGCCACGCGGTGACGAACAGCAGCAGGCCCGACATGGCATAGGTCAGCGCGATCATCGGGCGCCGGCCCACCGTGTCGAATAGCCTGCCCAGCAACAGGGGCCCGAGGAAATTGCCTGCGGCGAACGGCAGCAGGTAGAGGCCGACATCGGCATCGGCCACGCCGTAGAAGCGGCCGAGCACGAGCGCATAGGTGAAGAAGATTGCGTTGTAGAAGAACGCCTGGGTGGCCATCAGGATCACGCCGAGCACGGTACGTTTCGGGTAGTCGCGGAACAGCGTCTGCCCGACATCGCCCAGGGTGAGCGCGCGTGGACGCAGGCGCAGACGGGGCAGGGGTTCGGCGGGCGGCGCCACGCCGAGGCGCGCTTCGATCTCCCCGACGACGGCTTCCGCTTCCTGGATCCTCCCATGCAGCATAAGCCAGCGCGGGCTTTCGGGGATCCAGCGGCGTAGCAGGAGGATGCCGAGGCCCAGCACCGCGCCCAGGCCGAAGCTGAGCCGCCAGCCGATTTCTGGCGTGAACCAGCCGGTGTCGAGCAGGGCGACGGCACCCAGCGCACCGAGCGCCGCCCCGATCCAGAAACTCCCGTTGATCACCAGGTCGGTGTGGCCGCGGTAACGCGCGGGGATCAGTTCCTGGATCGCCGAGTTGATCGCGGCGTACTCGCCACCGATGCCGGCTCCCGTCAGCAGGCGGAACAGTGCGAACACCGCGAAGTTGGGCGAAAGCGCCGTGGCTGCCGTCGCTGCGAGGTACAGGCCGAGGGTCAGCGTGAAGAGTTTCTTGCGGCCGAGCTTGTCGGTGAGCCAGCCGAAGAACAGGGCGCCCGCCACGGCACCGACCAGGTAAAAGCTGCCGGCGAGGCCGACCTGCATATCGCTCAGGTGCAACACCGGGCTCGACTTGAGCGCGCCCGCGATCGAGCCCGTGATGGTTACCTCAAGGCCATCGAGCACCCAGGTGATGCCCAGCGCAACGACCACGAGTGTGTGGAAGCGCCCCCAGGTGAGGCGATCAAGGCGGGCGGGCACGTCGGTTTCGACGATGGCATCGCGTGAGGCAATCATCCCCCGACCCTACGGGCCAGGAGGTCGTGGTTTTGTCTAGCGCGGCACGCGGATGCCGCCCGGCACGCCCTGGGGCGAAAGGGTCAGCTGCCAGAGCTGGTCGCGCCGGCTGCGGAAGACCCCTGCCGAGCAGCCGAGGTAGAACCGCCACATCCGCCGGAACCGTTCGTCATAGTGCGCCGACAGCTCGGGCCACGCGGCGTCGAAGTTCGCCTGCCAGGCCATCAGCGTGCGGTCGTAGTCGGTGCCGAAGTTGTGCCAGTCCTCGACGATGAACAGGTTCTCGAGCGCGTTGGCCACCTGGCTCATCGCGGGGATCACCGAGTTCGGGAAGATGTATTTCTCGATCCACGGGTCCGGCCGTCCGGCCGCGCCGTTGCTGCCGATGCAGTGCAGGAGCACGAGCCCGTCGGGGCGCACGCAGCGGCGGGCCATTTCGAACCACGGCCGGTAGTTCTTGCCGCCCACGTGTTCGAACATGCCCACGGAAAGGATGGCGTCGAACCGCTCGTCGACCTCGTGGTAGTCCTGCAGGCGGATCTCGATGGGGAGGCCGCGGCACAGCTCGCGCGCGTACTCGGCCTGTTCCTTCGAGATGGTGATGCCGACGCCGCTCACGCCGTAGCGTTCGGCGGCGAACTTCAGCGCCTCGCCCCAGCCGCAGCCGATATCGAGGATCCGTTGCCCTGGGGTCAGTTGCAGCTTGCGGCAGATCAGGTCGAGCTTGGCTTCCTGCGCGTCGTCCAGGTTCCACGCGTTCGCCCAGTAAGCGCACGAGTACACCAGCCGCTTGCCGAGCATGGCTTCGAACAGGTCGTTACCCAGGTCGTAGTGCTGGCGCCCGACCTCCCAGGCGTGGTCGCCGCGCTGCATGTTGAACAGGCGCGCCTTGAGGTGGGCTAGCAGGGTATCCAGGGTGCGCAGGGAATCGTCGAGGTGCGAGGTGAGCACGCGGGCCATGAAGCCGGCCAGGTCCGGGCAATCCCACCAGCCATCCATGTACGCCTCGCCCAGGCCCAGCGAGCCATGCGCGAACACCCTGGCGTAGGTTCGCTCATCGTGGACCGTGAGGTCCGTGGCCCGTTGTCCGTTGATCGTGATACCGGCCTGTTCGAGCAGGCCCTGTGCGCGTGCCTTCAGCGAAGCTGTATCGTGGCTCATGGGTGGTTCCGGGTGACCCTGCTCGTCGCCCCGCGCGACGTGGCGCTACCTCCGCGGCCTGATTATGGGCACCGGGGGCGGGCCAAGGGCAAGCACGACTTCCAGCTATACTGGTTGTCTTCCCCGGTGCAGATAAAAAGGTCCCATGGCCTCCGCGACCCGCGATCCGCGGCGCCACCTTCCGCTGATCCTCGCGGCCCTGAGCATGATCGGGCCGTTCTCCATCGATGCCATTTTCCCCGGCTTCCCGGATATCGGCCGCGCATTCGGCGTGGGCGAGGTCGCCCTGCAGCAGTTGCTCAGCGTGTACCTGCTGGCCTATGCGGTGATGAGCCTGTTCCATGGCGCGATCTCGGATGCGTACG
Source organism: Luteibacter sp. (assembly GCF_051958795.1). Classification (GTDB taxonomy): domain Bacteria; phylum Pseudomonadota; class Gammaproteobacteria; order Xanthomonadales; family Rhodanobacteraceae; genus Luteibacter. The sequence goes on from NZ_JBQCFT010000034.1 coordinate 4,726, forward strand.
GGCGCAAGCCGGTGATCGTGGTTGCTATGGGCATCTACGCGCTGGCGTCGGCGGGTGCCGCGCTTGCGCCTAGCTTTACCTTCCTGCTGGCCTGCCGCGTGGTCCAGGGGCTCTGCGGCGGCGCCGGCATCGTGGTCGGCCGGGCCATCGTCCGCGACACCCTGCAGGGCGAGGATGCCCAGCGGATGATGTCCAAGGTGATGATGATCTTCGGCATCGCCCCGGCGATCGCGCCGATCGTCGGCGCGTGGCTGCTGGGCATCGATGGCTGGCGTGGCATCTTCTGGGCGCTTACCGCGTTCACCGTGTTGCTGGTGGCGGGGATCATGCGTTTCCTCGTGGAATCCCACCCGGTGGAGAAGCGCACGGTCTTCCGCCCGCGGCCGTTGTTGCGCGGCTACCTGGCGATCGCGCGCGACCTGCCGTTCTGGCCGCTGGCCATCGCGAGCTCGGTGAATTTCTCGGGGCTGTTCCTCTATATCGCCTCGGCGCCGCACCTGATCCGCGATGTGCTGCACCTCGGCGCCGATGGGTTCCCGTGGCTGTTCGTGCCCACAGTGACCGGCATGGTCACGGGCGCGTTTATTTCCGGCCGCGTGGCGGGGCGGGTGAGTGCGGCGAAGACCGTGGGCTGGGGTTACGTGGCCATGCTGTCGAGCTGCGCGCTGAGCCTGTTCTTCGCGCTGGTGCTGGATGCGCCGCGCGTGCCGTGGTCGACGGTGCCGCTGGCGCTCTACGGTTGCGGCGTGCAGCTGGCGTTCCCGACGCTGACGATCCTGCTGCTGGATCGCTTCCCGAACCAGCGCGGCGGCGTGTCGTCGGTGCAGGCTTTCGGCAGCCTGCTGATGACGGCGGTGGTGGCGGGCGTGCTGTCGCCGATGCTCTCGTCGAACATGCTGTGGCTGGCGCTGGGCGCGACGGCGCTGTGCGGCGTCGGCCTGGCCGGATGGCTGTGGTACCGCGCGATGGAGCGCCGCCGCGTGGCCAACACCACCGCCGCAGCCGCGACCGAGGTGGTCTCGCAGATCGAGCGCAACGAGCCCGGCTGACGCCACGCCGTTGTGGGAGCGCGCTTGCGCGCGATCCGGGTGCCGGCAAGCTCCATTCGCGCGCAAGCGCGCTCCCACAGGGGGCGGTAGCGGACCTTCAGGCGGTGGGTAGGTGGCGGGCTTCGAGGAAGGCGCGGGCTTCGGGGGCGTCGTGTTCGAACCAGGCCTGTGTCGAGCCCAGGCGGTAGGTGGAGCCCCAGCGGTCCATGTCTTCCATCAGGCGCAGCGAACCGACCGAAGGCAGGTGGCCGGCCAGTACGATCTGCAGGTAGCAGGTCGCGTCTTCTTCCTCGATCGAATCCGTCGCATCCGTGTGCACCAGGGCACGCTTCTCTTCGGGAAGCACGATCAGGTGGCAGGCCTCGTGCAGCAGCGAATGCACCGGCGTGTCCGCCCGTGCATAGACCGTCGTACCGATGATGCCCGCTTCGGTGTCGCCCCAGAAGCTTCCGGGAATGGCTTCGCCATCGGCCACCGCCACCAGGGCGAGGCCGAAACGGGCGAGGAGGGTGCGGGGTTCGTCGAAGCCGATGTCGCCGACGCGGAGCACCGCGTCGGCGGGATCGGGCGTGCTCATGCCGACGCGGGCTTGCCGTCGGGCAGGGCTACGGAAAGTTCCAGCACCTCGTGGCCGCTATCGCGCTCGAGGTTGATGTTCACGGCCTCGACGTCGACGTTCACGTACTTGCGGATGACTTCCAGCAGCTCATTGCGGAGCAGCGGCAGGTAGTCGGGGCCGCCACGGGTCGAACGCTCCTGGGCGACGATGATGCGCAGCCGCTCCCGGGCCACGCCTGCGCTCGGTTCGGGTTTCCGCTTCAGGAAATCGAGGATGCCCATGCTTAACCTCCGAACACGCGCTTGAGGAAGCCCTTCTTCACCGGCTCGATGAATCGCAGCGGGCGCTCGTTGCCCAGGATGCGGGCGACCGTATCCTTGTAGGCCTGGCCGGCGTTCGAGTTGTCGTCGAGGATGACCGGCACGCCCGCGTTGGACGCGGCGAGCACGTTTTCAGACTCCGGGATCACGCCCACGACGGAGATCCCGAGGATTTCCTCGACGTCCTTCACGCTGAGCATTTCGCCGGCTTCGACGCGGTTCGGGTTGTAGCGCGTGAGCAGCAGGTGCTGCTTGATCGGGGCTTCGCCCTTCTCGGCGCGGCGGGTCTTGCTCGAGAGCAGGCCGAGGATGCGATCGGAATCGCGCACGGAGGAAACCTCCGGGTTGACGACGACGACGGCGTGGTCGGCGAAGTACATCGCCAGGTGCGCGCCCTTCTCGATGCCGGCGGGCGAGTCGCAGACCACGAAGTCGAAGTTCTCCTTCGCCAGCTCCTCGAGCACCTTCTCCACGCCTTCCTGGGTCAGCGCGTCCTTGTCGCGCGTCTGCGACGCGGCGAGCACGTAGAGGTTCTCGTGGCGCTTGTCCTTGATCAGGGCCTGCTTGAGCGTGGCCTCGCCGTGCACGACGTTGACGAAGTCGTACACCACGCGGCGCTCGCAGCCCATGATCAGGTCGAGGTTGCGCAGGCCGACGTCGAAGTCGATGACGGCGACCTTCTTGCCCTCGATGGCGAGGCCGGTCGCGAGGGAGGCACTGGTGGTGGTCTTGCCGACTCCGCCCTTGCCGGAGGTGACGACGATGATTTCAGTCAAGAGATGTCTCCGCAAAAAACGGTTGGGACCGGCGTCAGAGGCGCGCGATCATGAGTTTTCCATTATCGAGCCAGCATTGCACGGCCTGGCCTTCGAATTCCTTGGGCATGTCCTCGAACACGCGATAGTGCCCCGCGATCGCGACCAGCTCGGCGCGGAAGTCGGAGCAGAAAATGCGGGCGGTCTCATCGCCCTGTGCGCCGGCCATGGCGCGGCCGCGCAAGGTGCCGTACACGTGGATCGAACCATCGGCGATGACTTCGGCGCCGTTGGCTACCGCGGCGGCGACCACGAGGTCGCGTTCGCGGGCATACACCTGCTGGCCGGAGCGCACGGCGCTACCGGTGTGCTGCTGCGCGGTGATGGTGGTGCCGGTCTCCACGCTGGCCGCGGGCTCGGCGCGCGCCATCGCGGGTGCAGCGGGTGCCGGGGCCTGCGCCGTGGCGGTATCGCCCTGGCCCGGTTCGTACTGCGCGCGGAACTTGGCGATCAGCGGCAGGTTCATCCGCTCGGCCAGGGCCTCGGTCTCGCTGGTGCCGTACGCGATGCCCACCGGCATCATGCCGGCGCTGCGGATCGCCTCGAGCAGGGCGTCGACCATGCCGTCGTCCGGCAGGCGGGGGAGGTGCGACAGGTCGAGCACCACGGCGGCGCGATTGAACATCTGCGGTGCGGAGCGCACGCGGCGCTCGAGTTCTTCCACCAGCGCGGCGGCATCGACGCGGCGCACGCGCACGCAGGCGATGCCGACCTGGCCAAAACGCAGGTCGCAGGCGGCCTCGAGGGATTCGGCGCGGGCGCTCATGCGGCCACTCCGCGGTGGTCCGCGGGGCGTTGGCGTTCGGCCAGCCACGCCACGTCGGGCAGGCCATCCTGCTCGAGGTAGCGCTCACGCACGAACGGGAAGCTGGGCAGTTCGCGCGCGAGCGGGCTCACCTTGGGACCATCGCTACCCATCTGCTGCTGGCCCACTTCCTGGAAACCCATGGTGCCGTGGAACAGCACGGTCTGGTCATTACGGGGTTCAAGGAAAACTTCGCAGGTCAGGAGCGGCACGCGTACCTCGGCATAACTTTGCACATCACAATAAAAAATGCGGCCCAGGCCATGCCCACGGAAATCGCGCTCGATCACGATGCGATCGATATACACGAAGGATTCGTAATGGGCCTGGAACCAGCGGAAATTCGGGCTCTGGTATTCGGCATCCTGGCGCATGGCGATAAGGAAGCCGACGATGCGTCCATCCTGTTCGGCGACGCGGAAGTAATGCGCGATGTCGTACAGGTGGCGAAGCCGGGTGCGATCGGTGGCGAGGATGCCGGTGCCCGCTGCGTTATTAAGCGCCAGCACGGCATCCAGGTCGTGCTCGCGCACGTCGCGGATGGCAAGGGCCATTCGTTACTCCGATCCAGGTGTTTCAAAAGAAGGCGGCCCCCGGGCCGCCCGATGCGCGGCATTATGGCACGGCCTGCCCCGGGCGGGGAGCGCGCTGGCGGATGTAAAACCGTTGTAAAGCCGGTGCTTGCCACCTCCGGCCCGCATGACTTCAGTCAGGTGGTGCGCGGGCCGCGAAGGCCTATGATGCGTGCATGTCCAAGGTCCAGTTCAACCACGTCCGCCTGCTCCGGTACGCCACGTACTTCGTCTACCTGTGCGTGGGCCTGCCGCTTTCGCTGCAGCGCGCCGGCTCGGAGCCGGGCCAGATCCCCGATGTGGCCCTGTTGGCCTGGACCGGGTGCTACGTATTGTTCGGGCTGGTTTACTGGCTGCTGACGCGCAGCCTCGGCTCGCGCGTGGATGGGCCGACCCGGGTCACCGTGCTGGTGATCCTGACCGGCACGGCGCTGGCGATCGGCGTGCTGAGCAAGAGCGGCCTCTCCGCGCTGCTGCTGGTGATCGTCGCCGCGGTGGTGCCCTGGCTGGTGAGCCTGCCGGTGGGCATGGTCTGGATGGTGGTGGCGCACCTCGCGCTTATCCCGGTGATGATGCAGCTGCCGGCCTACAACCTGCTGCTCTCGGTCATGCAGGCCTGCCTGTATTTTGGTTTCTCCGCCCTGATGTTCATCACCTCCATGGTGGCGAGCCAGCAGGCGGACGAGCGCGAAGAGCTGCGCCGCCTGAACTCGGAACTGCGCGCCACGCGTGCCCTGCTGGCCGAATCCACGCGCATCGCCGAGCGCATGCGGATCGCCCGGGACCTGCACGACCTCGTGGGCCACCACCTCACCGCGCTCAGCCTGAATCTTGAAGTGGCCAGCCACCTCACCAATGACACCGCTCGCGAACACGTGTTGAAGGCGCAGAGCACGGCGAAGCAGCTGCTGGCCGACGTGCGCGAGGTGGTGAGCGAATTGCGCCAGGACGATGCCATCGACCTGACCCAGGCCTTGCGCAGCCTGACCGAAGGCGTGCCGGGCCTGACCGTGCATCTCGCCATACCGCCGCGCTTCGGCGTAGAGGATCCTCGTCGCGCACAGATGCTGCTGCGCTGTGTCCAGGAGATCCTGACGAACACGGTTCGCCACGCGAATGCCCGTCATCTGTGGCTCACCTTCCGCCACACCGGTCCCGATGAGCTGTGCCTCGACGCCCGCGACGACGGCCGTGGCACCGCCGGCGTCACTGGCAGCTTCCGCCCCGGCAATGGCCTGAACGGCATGCGCGAGCGCCTGGCCGAGTTCGGCGGCACCGTGGCGTTCCGCGACATGCCGGAAGGCGGTTTCGCCCTCACTGCGCGGCTCCCGCTGGGCGAGGCCCAGGTCCTGGCCCACGCGCCCGCGCGTCCGCCACTGGCCGATAGCCCATTACTGCCTCCGCATGCCACCATCCCCGTTCCATCCGAGGATCCTTCATGATCTCCGTCTGCCTCGTTGACGATCAGAACCTGGTTCGCCAGGGCATACGTTCACTGCTCGACCTTGCCGGGGATATCCGCGTCGTCGCCGAGTGCGCCGACGGCGCCCAGGCCGTACAGACCATTCCCCAGGTACGCCCGGACGTGGTCCTGCTGGACCTGCGCATGCCCAACATGAGCGGCCTGGAGGTGCTCCAGGCCCTTGGCGGACGCAACGAGCTGCCGCCGACGATCATCCTGACCACGTTCGACGACGACCAGCTCGTGCTGTCGGGCCTGAAGGCCGGTGCCCGTGGCTACCTGCTGAAGGATGTGTCGCTCGACCAGCTGGTCGAGGCGGTCCGTACGGTGGCCGCCGGTGGCTCCCTGGTGGCGCCGATGGTCACCCAGCGCCTGCTGGCCGGGGTGGGGCGGATCCAGAACCAGTTCTCCAGCCTGGAACAGCCCGATCCGCTCACCGAGCGCGAGACCGAGATCCTGCGCCTGCTCTCCGGCGGGTACAGCAACAAGGAAATCGCCAATTCCCTCCGCGTGGCCGAGGGCACGGTGAAGAACCACGTCTCCAACATCCTCTCCAAGCTCGGCGTCCGCGACCGCACCCGCGCGGTCCTGAAGGCCCTGGAGCTCGGCATCGTCTGACGCCGGGCTGACCGGGCCGTGGGGACCCGGAATTTTTCGCCTTGTGCCTGCTTGGGAAAAAGGGCAGGGGACCCAATGGCGCTCGGCGCCATGACCGGCTACCATCGGTTCTTTCGGCACTGGCATGCCCATGCCACGGGCCGATTCTTCAGGGGTGACCGCGCGGACGCCACAGCCGGGGGTTGCCTGTTCAAAGACGTTCGGAGAACCGTGGAATGACGCGTCTGTTAGAATTTCTTGTCGCTATCGTCATCGTCGCCGTCCTTGGCGTCGTTGTTGGCGTGGCCATGCCCTCGACCGGACACGTCGAGCGCCCGTTGGTGATCAGCAAGGATCTGCGCCAGGTTTACGACGTCTTTAGCAACTTCCGTCGTTACCCGGATTACAGCGTCCAGCGCACGCTGGACCCCAAGCTCCAGTTCCAGCTGTCTGGCAAGGCCTACGGCCCGGGTGCCAAGATCTCCTGGACCTCGCCGGACCCGAAGACGGGTGACGGCTCCCTCGAGATCGCCTCGATCGACCCGAACTTCGCCGGCATCAGCGATGCAGGCAAGGGCACGATCGTCTGGAACGTCGAGAACAACTGGCGCGGCCACGACAAGAAGTTCACGATCACCCTCGCCCGCACTGGCCGTAGCCAGAAGCTGGTGAACGTGGTCTGGGCTTACGACGTCGATTACGGCTTCAACCTGGTCGACCGCTTCAGCAACCTCTACATCCACGGCGATCCGGATTCCCTGATCCAGTTCAGCCTGTCGAACCTGCAGAACCTGATGGCGTCGATCCCCAACATCGACTACAGCAAGATGGTTCCGTCGATCGTCGAGCAGCCGGCCAAGCCCATCCTGTTCGTCTCCACCACGGCCCCGCGCACGCTCGACGATGTCGACACGGCGTCGGACAAGGCCATGGCCGAGATCCAGGCCGCCGCCAAGAAGCTGGGCGTGAACATCGTGAGCCCGCGCATCACGTTCACGACCAACTGGGGTGACCAGAACTACACCTTCGACGTGGCCGCCGAAATCGACGCCACCACGCTGAAGATCAATGGCCAGGACATCGAACTGACCGCCGCCCAGCGTCCGTCACTCGACGCCGCCGCCCCGGCTGAAGCTTCGTCGGCTGGCGCTCCCGCCGCGCCGGCCGATGCCGCCGCCCCGGGCAGCAAGGACAAGTTCGGTCGCGTCATCGTCGATGGCAACGTGAAGGCTGTTCTGGCCTTCGGTGGCAAGGCCCTCAAGGCCGAGTGGAGCGGCACCGGTGCCGGCCTTCCGCAGACCCGCCAGATGCTCGCTGCTTACTCGCAGACCCATGGTTACAAGTACGACGACGTGGTTTACCGCGCGTACGACATCCAGACGAAGGCGCCCGTGAACAACAAGGGCACCATCGAGGGTTACGACGAGCAGAAGTTCGAGATCTACCTGCCGCTGCAGGGCGACAACCTCCCGGACCAGACCCCGGAGCAGGAAGCCGGCATGAAGCAGCCGGGCCTGGAAGATTCGGCCCCGGCCGGTTCGTCCACCGCCGCTGCCCCGGCCGCCGCGGGCACCGCCCCGGCTCCGGCAGGCACGGCTCCGGCCCCGGCCGGCACCGCCGCCAACTAAGCCTCCAGGCTTAGGCAGCACGAAAAAGGCCGCGAGCAATCGCGGCCTTTTTTGTGCCTGCGATCAGGCTCGCCTTCGGCTTCGCGTTGCTCGGCTTCGCCATCGCGTCTAGCGCTCGGACGTCTCCGGAAAGAGCCCTTGGTGCCCACCCTCGCTGCTCAGACAGTCCTCGTCGTTCGAAAAGGTGTGCCCCTCCGGGGCAGATGTACTTACTGCCCTACGGGCGCGAACCGGCAGCCGGGCGGGGGTTTGAAACTCGCCATCCATGGCTCGATTTCAAACGGCCGGCCCTCCATGGCCGGCCCCCTGACGGGCTGTTCCCGCCCAGCCGCCTC
>NZ_JBQCFT010000035.1:0-10338 GCF_051958795.1 Luteibacter sp.
GCCAGCACGTCCTTGTAGAACTCACGCACGGCGATACCGAACATGATGGGGTCGGAGACCTTCATCATCGTGGCCTTGAGGTGCAGCGAGAACAGCACGCCCTTCGCCTTCGCGTCTTCGATCTGCGCGCTGATGAACGCGGCGAGCTTGCCCTTGCTCATGACCGCGGCATCGACGATCTCGCCAGCCTTCACCGCGACCTTTTCCTTTAGCACCTTCGTCGCACCGTCCTTGCCGGTGAACTCGATGCGCAGGTTGCCGGCCTTGTCCATCGTCGCGGACTTCTCGCTGCCGTAAAAATCGCCGCCATCCATGTGCGAGACGTGCGACTTCGAGTCGGACGACCACTTGCCCATGCGGTGCGGGTGCTTGCGGGCGTAGTTCTTCACCGAGAGCGGTGCGCGGCGGTCGGAATTGCCTTCGCGCAGCACCGGGTTAACGGCGCTGCCCATGGCCTTGCCGTAGCGGGCGTTGGTGTCCTTGTCGGCATCGGTCGACGGCGCGTCGACGTAATCCGGCAGGTTATAGCCCTGGGCCTGCAGTTCCTTGATCGCGGCCTTCATCTGCGGCACGGAGGCGCTGATGTTCGGCAGCTTGATGATGTTGGCTTCCGGCGTGGTCGCCAGTTCGCCGAGTTCGGTGAGGTGGTCACCCACGCGCTGCGCGTCGGTCAGGCGGTCCGGGAACTGGGCCAGGATGCGGCCGGCCAGCGAGATGTCGCGGGTCTCGACGGCGACACCGGCGGTGCCGGCAAAGGCCTCGACGATCGGCAGGAACGACGCGGTGGCCAGGAACGGCGCTTCGTCGGTGAGCGTGTAGATGATCTTGGGCGAGTTGGACATGAGGAGGCCTCTGGATGGGTCCCGCGCGCGGGAAACCCTACCATTGTGGCCGGATCAGGCGGCCGGGGAAAGCGATCCCCCGGCATGACACCTTTGCTGCGGGTGCAACACCGCTGCCGCCGTAGGCGCCCACCCTGTGGGCGACGCCGTTCGCCGTGAAAGCACAAGCCCTGCGGCGGCGTCGCGAAAGATGTCGCCCACAGGGTGGGCTCCTACGGCAGCCGATTTCACGCCCGGGCGGCGCGCAGCGCCTTGCGCTCCCGGCGGCGGGCCTTGCGTGCCTTCCAGCGGTCGGAGAGGCAGGCGAAGATCACGTAGAGCGCCGGGGTGGAGAGCAGCGTGAGGCTCTGCGAGATCAGCAGGCCGCCGATCATGGCGATACCCAGCGGACGGCGCAGCTCGGAGCCCTCGCCCAGGCCGATCGCCAGCGGCAGGGCCGCCAGGATCGCCACCATGGTCGTCATCATGATCGGGCGGAAGCGCACCAGGCAGGCCTCGCGGATGGCGTCCTTCGGATTGGACGCATGGTCGCGCTGCGCCACGAGGGCGAAGTCGATCATCATGATCGCGTTCTTCTTCACGATACCGATCAGCAGCACCAGCGCGATCATCGCGACCACCGATAGCTCGGTATCGGTGATGACCAGCGCGGCGAGCGCGCCGACACCCGCGGCCGGCAGCGTCGACAGGATCGTCACCGGATGGATCAGGCTCTCGTAGAGCATGCCCATCAACAGGTACACGACGATGATCGCCGCGAGGATCAACAGCGGCATATCGCTCTGCGATTGCTGGAAGCGGCGGAAATCGCTGCCCGCATCGAGGCGGATGTCGCCCGGCATGCGCATGCCATCGATGGTCTTCTGGATCACCACCATCGCCTCGCCCATGCTTGCGCCCGGTGCGAGATTGAAGCTGACGCCCATGCTGGTGTACTGGTCCTCGTGCACGATCTGGCTGGGCGCGAGGCCGGGCTCCTGCCGGGTGACGGCGGAGATCGGCACCATGGCGCCGCTGTTCGAGCGCACGTAGATCTGGTTCAGCGCCTCGGGCGTTGCCGCGAGCGTCGGCAGCGCGTTCACGATCACGCGGTACTGGTTGATGTCCGAGTAGATCGTCGACACCGCGCGCTGGCCGAAGGCGTTATACAGCGCGCCGTCGATGTTGCCGATCGACACGCCAAGGCGCGACGCGGTATCACGGTCGATCACCATGTTCTGGCGCAGGCCCTGCGCATCGATATCGCTACCCACGTCCTTCAGGATCGGGCTCTTCTTCAGCGCATCGACCAGCTTCGGCAGCCACAGCTGCAGCTCGGCGAGGTCGTTGCCCTTCAGCGACACGGAGTACTGGCCACCCTGCGAGCTGCCGCCACCGCCGCCCGTGGGCAGGTCCTGGATTGGGCGCAGGCGCAGGTTGAGGTCGGGGTACTTGTTGGCCTTGGCCGACAGGCGATCCACCGCATCGAAGGTCGTATCCTGCCGCCCTTCCGCCACGGTCTTCAGCTCGATGTTGAAGTTACCGGTGGAACCCGTACGGCTGGTGCCGAGGCGCGAACCCACGGACTTCACGTCCGGGTCGGCGAGCAGCATGTCGGTAAGGCGGGCCTGGCGGGTCTTCATCTCGCTGAACGACACCGTGGAACTGGAGGTCGCACGCGCCGCGATGAGGCCCGTGTCCTGTGGCGGGAAGAAGCCGCCCTTCACCATGCCGAACAACGCGATGGTGATCCCGATCAGGAACAGCGGCGTCAGCGCCATCAGCAGCGCATGGCGGAGCGTCCAGTCCAGGCACACGCGATAGAACGCCAGCAGCCGGTCCTGCGCGCGCTCCAGCCAGCGGCCGAGGCGCGATTCCGGCTCGTCCGACGCGTGCGCGGTGAGGAAGTGCGCGCACAACGAGGGCGTCAGGGTCAGCGATACCAGCATCGACACGACGATCGCTGCGATCAGCGTGATGGTGAATTCCTTGAAGAACATGCCGATGATGCCGGGCGCGAGCAGCAGCGGGATGAACACGGCGATCAGCGAGCCGGTGATCGAGACGATCGTGAAGCCGATCTCGCGCGCGCCGAGCAACGCCGCTTCGAACCGCGGTATGCCTTCATCCATGTGCCGGATGACGTTCTCGATGACCACGATCGCATCGTCGACCACGAAGCCGATGGCGATGACCAGCGCCAGCAGGGTCAGGTTGTTCAGTGTGTACCCGAACGCGTACATCACGATGAAGCCGCCCGCGAGCGAGAGCGGCACGGCCAGGCCAGCGATGACGGTCGGCGCGAGGCGGCGCAGGAACAGCGCCATGGTCATGATCACCATGCACAGGCTGATCATCAGCGTGGCCTGCACCTCGTGCAGCGAGGCGCGGATGGTCGGCGTGCCGTCGAAGAACGAGTGCAGCTGTACGCCCTTCGGCAGCCACGCCTGCATCGTCGGCATCATGCCCTTGATCCGGTCCACGGTCTCAATGACATTCGCGTCCGGCTTGCGGTACACGTACATCAGGATGCCGGGCTTGCCGTTGAACCAGGCAGCCTGGTACGCGTCCTGCTGGCCGTCGTAGACCTTGGCGACGTCCGAGAGATGGATCGGCACCGAGTTGTTCACGCCGATCACCAGCTTGGCGAACTCATCGGCGTGGTGCAGCGAATCGTTGGCCATCACCGCCATGGTGGTCTTCCCGTCCGACAGGAAGCCCTGCGGCGAGGTGACGTTGGCGGCAGTCAGCGCGTTGCGCAGCTGATCAGGCGAAAGGCCCATGGCGTTCAGCGCGCGCAGGTTCACGTCGACGCGAATGGCGGGCGTGGCGCTGCCGGCGATATCGACCGAGGCGATGCCTTCCTGCTGGCGCAGGCGCTGCGCAAGGATCGAATCGGCGACGTTGTACAGATCGGTCGGAGCCACGGTGTCCGACGTCAGCGCCAGCACCACCACGGGATCGTCGTTCGGGTTGGCCTTCTGGTACGACGGCGCATTGAGCAGGCCAGTCGGCAGGTCGGGCTGGGCCGCGTTGATCGCCGACTGCACGTCGCGCGCCGCGGCATCGATATTCGTACCGTTCTGGAAGAACAACAGCACGAAGGCACTGCCCTCCGAGCTGTTCGAACGCATGCTCTCCACGCCCGGCACCTGGCCCAGGTGGCGCTCCAGCGGCGCGGCGACCGTGGAGGCCATGGTGCTGGCATCCGCGCCGCTCTGCTGCGCCTGGACGAAGATGGCGGGGAACTGGATGTTCGGCAGCGCGGCGACGCCCAGCAGTGAATAGCAGATCAGGCCAACGACGAACACGCCGATCGCAAGCAGCGAGGTGCCGATCGGGCGGCGGATGAACGGGCCGGAAATATTCATCTAGCGGGGGACTTTAGGAGGCGGGGAAAGACGCGCGGGGATCCATCCATAACGCGTGACCCGGAAAAAGGTTTCGCCGGGCGGTAAGCCGTCCGGCGAAAAGAAGGTGAGCCTTGGAGTCCAGGCCCGGCCCGCATCAGTCCGCGGGCCGTGGCTGGGCATGGTGTGCCAGGGCACGTTGTCGCTTCCGCTCGGCGAGCCAGTCGGAGAAGCGCTCCATGTACAGGTAGATCACCGGCGTGGTGTACAGCGTCACCAGCTGCGAGAGCAGCAGGCCGCCCACGATCGACACACCCAGCGGCTTGCGCAGTTCCGAACCGATGCCGTTGCCGAGCGCCAGCGGCAACGCGCCAAGCAGCGCGGCCGCGGTCGTCATCATGATCGGTCGGAAGCGCAGGAGGCACGCGCGGCGGATCGCGTCCGTCGCGTTCATGCCGGTGCGCTTCGCCTCGATCGCGAAGTCGATCATCATGATCGCGTTCTTCTTCACGATACCGATGAGCAGCACGATACCCACGATGCCATCGACCGACAGGGTCATCCCGCAGAGCAGGAGCGCGAGCAATGCGCCCACGCCCGCCGGCGGCAGCGTCGAGATGATGGTGAGCGGGTGGATGTAGCTCTCGTACAGCACGCCCAGCACGATGTCGATGACGATGATCGAGGCGAGCAGAAGGAGCACTTCATCGCCAACCGACGAGGAGAACTCGGCGGCCTTGCCGATGAACTGGCCACGCACCTGCGGCGGGAAGTCCAGGCTCTTTTCGACGTCGTGGATCGCCGCGACGGCCTCCGACAGCGAGTAATTCGGGGCCAGGTTGAACGAGATGGTCACCGCCGGCAGCTGCTGCAGGTGGCTCACGACCAGCGGTGCCGTCGTGACCTTCGCGCTGGCGAGCGAGGCGATGGGGATCGTGCCGCCGGCGCCGACCTGGAAGCCGACGTTGCCGGTGTTGCCGATACCCGCCGGGGTCGCCGAGTTGCTCGACGCGAGCTGGCCGAAGCTGGTGGCATTGGAGCCGGTCAGGGCGCCATTGCCGTTGCCACGCACCGTCAGCTTGTTGAGCAGGTCCGCGCTGTTGCGGAACTCCGGCGAGACTTCCATTACCACGCGGTACTGGTTCAGCTGGGTGAAGATCGTCGAGATCTGGCGCTGGCCGAACGCGTCGTAGAGCGTATCGTCGATCGTCTGCACCGGCACGCCGAGGCGGCTGGCGGTGTCGCGATCGATGGTGAGCTTGAGCGCGGTGCCCTGGTCGGCGAGGTTGTTGTCGACGTCCGCCAGCTCCTTGCGCTTGCGCAGGGCCGAAGTCATCTGCTGCGCGTAGCCCGCCAGCTCGGTCGAGTTCACGTCGGACAGCGAGTACTGGTACTCCGTGGCCGAGACCTGGCTATCCAGGGTCACGTCCTGCACGGGCTTCAGGTACAACGCCACGCCGGCGATATGCGACGCCGCTTCCTGCAGGCGCGGCAGCACGTCGTCCAGGCTGTCGCGATCGCCACGATCCTTCAGCACCAGCGAAATCTGGCCCTGGTTGAGCGTGGGGTTCACCGAGCCGGCACCGATGAAGGCGGCGACACCGGAGACGGCGGGATCCTTCGCCAGCGCATCGGCCACGGCCTTCGTACGCTGCTCCATCTGCGGAAACGCGACGTTCTGGTCGGCCTGGACCACGGCGGTGATGAGGCCCGTATCCTGCTCGGGCAGGAGGCCCTTCGGGATCACGATGTAGAGCACCACGGTCAGGGCCACGCTGAGCGCGGCGATGAGCATGGTCAGCGGGCGGTGGTCGAGCACCCAGTCGAGGCTGCGGCCGTAGGCTTCCACCGTGCGCGACCACACGGTGTGCTTGCCCGAGGCCGTGGCGTGCTCGTGCGCGTCATCGGCGTCCGGCAGCTGGTCGGCCTTCAGCAGGTACGCGCACATCATCGGCGTGAGCGTCAGCGAGACCAGCATGGAAATGGCCACCGCGATGGTGAGCACCCAGGCGAACTCGTGGAACAGGCGGCCGGTGACACCCGGCATCAGCAGCAGCGGCAGGAACACCGCGATCAGCGAGACGGTCAGCGAGAGCACCGTGAAGCCGATTTCCTTGGCACCGACTTCCGCGGCCGTCTTCGCGTCCTGGCCCTGTTCGATATAGCGGACGATGTTCTCGATCATCACGATCGCATCGTCGACCACGAAGCCGGTGGCCACCGCCAGCGCCATCAGCGAGAGGTTATCCAGCGACATGCCCGCGAAGGCCATGACGCCGAACGTACCCATCAGCGAGAGCGGCACCGCGATCGACGGGATCACCGTGGCCCACAGGCGGCGCAGGAAGACGAAGATCACCGCCACCACGAGGCAGATGGTCAGGATCAGGGTGAACTGCACGTCCTCGACCGAGGCGCGGATGGTGATCGTGCGGTCGGAGAACACCTTCAGGTGCACATCCGCCGGCAGCACCTTCTGCAGGTCGGGGATGGTGTCGCGGATGGACTTCACCGTCTGCACGATGTTCGCGCCCGGCTGGCGGCGGATATCGAGCAGCACGGCCGGCTTGCCGTTGGACCACGCGGCGAGCTGGTCGTTTTCCACGCCATCGACGACGTTGGCGACATCCTTCAGGCGCACCGGTGAGTCGTTGGTGTAGCTGATGATCGTGTCTTTGTAATCGGCGGCGGTGGCGAGCTGGTCGTTCGTGCCGATGCTGTAAGACTGGGTCTTGCCGTTCAGCGTGCCCTTGGGTGCGTTGACGTTCGCCTGGGTCAGCGAGCTGCGCACGTCCTCCATGGTCAGGCCAAGGTTGGCCAGCTGCGCGGGGTTGATCTGGATGCGCACGGCCGGGCGCACGTTGCCCGCGATCGAGACGAGGCCCACGCCCTGAACCTGCGCGAGCTTCTGCGCGATGATTGAGTCGGCGTAGTTGTTCACGTCGCGCAGCTGCACCGTATCCGAGGTGAGCTCGAGCGTCATGATCGGCGCATCGGCCGGGTTCACGCGGTTGTAGACCGGCGGGTACGGCAGGTTGTTCGGCAGCGTGCCGCGCGCCTGGTTGATCGCCGCCTGCACGTCCTGCGCGGCGATATCGATGTCGCGATCCATGTTGAACTGCAGCACGATCGTCGACAGGCCCGCCGACGAGTCGGAGCTCATCATGTTCAGGCCGGAGATCTGGCCGAAGTTACGCTCGAGCGGCGTGGTGATCAGCGCCGCCATGGTGCTGGCCGAGGCACCGGGATACTGGGTGGTGACGACGAGGCTGGGCGCGTCGATTTCCGGCAGCGCCGAGACCGGCAGCTGCCGGTAGCCGAGGATGCCGAGCAGCAGCACCGCCACCATGAGCAGCGAGGTTGCGATCGGCCGGCGAATGAAGAGTGTCGAGAAACCCACGTTGCGATCCTGGTGTCTGGGCCATGTGACCCGTGGGCGGTGCGTCCCTCATGGACGCACCGCGCGCGTCAAGGGTTAACCGCCGCGGCGGCCGCCCTGGCGCCCCTTGGCCTTGTCCTTGTCCTTCTGCAGCTCTTCCGCCGTCGGCGCGGCAGGCACCTGGCCCGGGGCCAGCGGCTGCACCTTCGAACCCGGCTTCAGGCGGAACTGGCCTTCGGTGACGACCTTGTCGTTCAGCTTCAGGCCCTTCGAAATCATGACGTGGCTGTCGCCCACTTCGGCGGCGGTTTCCACGGCCTGCATCTTGACCGTGTTGTCGCCCTGCACGAGGTACACGTAGTCACCATCCGGACCACGCTGCACGGCCTGCGCCGGGATCACCAGGCCGCCCTTCACCGTGCGCACGCGCAGGCGCGCGTTGACGAACTGGCCCGGCCACAGCTCGGTCTTCTGGTTATCGAAGAGACCGCGCAGGCGGAACGTGCCGGTGGTGGTGTCGATGGTGTTGTTGATGACCTCGAGCTTGCCGCTGGTCATCACGTGCGCATCGATGCGGTCGAGCGCATCGACGGTGAGCGGATCGGTCGGATCATCGCGCATGGCGCTGCGCACCATGTCGAGGTTCTTCTCGGGCAGGGTGAACGTGACGTAGATCGGGTGCACCTCGGTCAGCGTCACGATGGACGTGGTCGTCGTGACGATGTTGCCGACGTCGACGCCACGGATGCCGGCCAGGCCGGTGATCGGCGCGATGACCTTGGTGAAGCCGAGCTGCACCTGCGCGGCGCGGATCGAAGCCTGGTCGGCCACGACCGTGGCATTGGCCTGGTCGAGCGTGTTCTTCAGGTTGTCCAGGTCCTGCTTGGACACGTACTGCTGTCCGCCCTTGCTCACGAGGTTCTGCGAACGCTCGAGGTTGTTCTTGGCGGTGGCCGACAGCGCCTGGTCCTGCTTGAGCTTGGCCAGGGCCTGGTCGTACTGGGACTGGATGGTGCGCGGATCGATCTCCGCCAGCACGTCGCCCTGCTTCACTTCCTGGCCTTCGGTGAAGTTCAGCTTCATCAGCTGGCCGCCGACCTGCGGGCTCACCGTGACCTGGTTACGCGCCTGCACGGTACCCGTGGCGCTGAGATAGACCGGAACGTCCTGGGCCACGACGGGCACCACGGTCACCGGAACCGGCGGCTGGTCCTTGCCCTGCCCTTCGCCGTTGGCCTGGGCGGATGCACCCTGGGCGTTTGCACCACCCTTGTGCATGCGGGGTAGGACGACGACGGCGGCGATCACCACAACCACGATGACCGCCAGCGCGATTTTCCAAAAACGCGACATGTAAAGCTCCCAATGAGAATCCGGTCGACGGCACTGCCCTTCGGCCTGGCGCGCCTCGCGCCGCGGGTTTTATACCCTGAAAACGTGAAGGTTCGGCGGCGACAATATAGGTGTAGGGGAACGGGATTGAACAATGCCGGTTGACAGGGGTACACCATGACTGACGGCATGCTACCCACGGCTTGCGGCCCGCTTTGAGGCCATTCGCGGGCAGCCTCGGGGAGGACCGCTGACGAATGCGAAGGTTCCGTTATACTCGGGCGGTTAGACCGCTGTCAGGCGGCAGGCAAGCCGGGCCCCGGGGAGGGGGACGGCACACCCAATCTCGATGGGAGTCAATGCGTGAGTGGTTCTCCGAGCAAGTCCGACCAGAACTTCGTCCGTCAATTCTCGTGGCTTACGGCCGGCTTAAGTCTTCTCGCCCTTGTCCTGATGGTGTTGGCTTACACCATCTATTCGAACATACCGAAGGACCAGGATCCGGCCGTGGCGAAGCGCACGGAGGCCCGGATCGCACCGGTGGGTGCCGTTTACGCCGGTGATACCGGCCGTGCGGCCATGCTGGCGGCCCAGGAGGCGGCGGCGAAGGCCGCGGCCTCGCAGGTCGCCTACGGCGGCAGCAAGGATGGCAAGACGATCTACGACAACCTGTGCCACAGCTGCCATACGGCGGGCGTGGCGGGTGCGCCGAAGCTGGGTGACAAGGGTGCCTGGGGTGCGCGCATCGCTGAGGGTACGGCGACGCTGATCAAGCATGCGATCGAGGGCTACACCGGCCCGGATGGCAACCACATGCCTCCGAAGGGCGGCAACCCGGCCCTCACCGACGAGCAGGTCACGAACACGGTGAAGTGGATGGTCGACCAGGCGAAGTAAGCCTGCTCGCCCTACCTGAAAGCCCGGCTCTATGCCGGGCTTTTCATTGCTCGCATGGAAAGCCGAGAGGGCTCGCCTTCGGCTTCGCGGGGCTCGGCTTGCGCCATCGCTTCTAGCGCTCTGACGTCTCCGGAAAGAGCCCTTGGTGCCCACCCTCGCTGCTCAGACATGTCCTCGTCGTTCGAAAAGGTGTGCCCCTCCGGGGCAGATTTACTTATTGCCCTACGGGCGCGAACCGGCAGCCGGGCGGGGGTTTGAAACTCGCCATCCTGGCTCGATTTCAAACGAGCGGCCCTCCATGGCCGCTCCCGCCATCGGCGGCTGTTCCCGCCCGCCTGCCTCGCCTGCGGAACTCGCCTCGAGGGTGGGCACCAAGGGCTCTCGGACGCGCTGAGGCTGGGTGGTGGGAAAGCCTAGCCGCGCCGGCGACCTGTAGGAGGCCACCCTGTGGCCGACAGCTTTCGCCTCGATCGACAAGCCCCTGTGGCGCTTTCGCGAAAGATGTCGCGCGCAAGCGCGCTCCTACAAGAGAGCTGCGCAGGGCGTGGGGTATCGCGCG
>NZ_JBQCFT010000036.1:0-12288 GCF_051958795.1 Luteibacter sp.
CGGCCGCGCGGTCCAGGGGTTGTTGTCCCCCGCAAGCTCAAAAAGCACCACCCCCGGTGGGGGGGCGGCCGGTGGGGCGGTTTGTGGGGGGCCGCGAGCCCCCTGGCCGCCCACCCCCGCTGGGCCGCCGGCCGAGCGCGCGAAGTGGGTTGCCCCCCCCCCCGGCCGCCCCCACGCGCGCTCCCACAAGGGGTGGTCAGTCGACGCCGACGAAGCCGCCGGTCTGGTGGGCCCAGAGGCGCGCGTACAGGCCGCCATGGGCGATCAGCTCGGCGTGCGTGCCGGTTTCCACGATCGCGCCCTTCTCCATCACCACCAGCCGATCCATCCGGGCGATCGTCGAGAGGCGGTGGGCGATGGCGATGACCGTCTTGCCCTGCATCAGGGTCTCGAGGCTTTCCTGGATGGCCGCCTCGGCCTCGGAATCGAGCGCCGAGGTCGCTTCATCCATGATCAGGATGGGGGCGTCCTTGAGCAGCACGCGCGCGATGGCGATGCGCTGGCGCTGGCCGCCGGAGAGCTTCACGCCGCGCTCGCCGGCATGTGCGTCGTAACCCGTGCGCCCTTCCCCGTCGGAGAGCGCCGGTATGAACTCATCGGCGCGCGCCTTGCGCACGGCCTCGGCCATCTCGGCGTCCGTCGCGTCGGGACGACCGTAAAGGAGGTTGTCGCGGATCGAACGGTGCAGCAGCGACGTATCCTGGGTGACCACGCCAATATGCGAGCGCAGCGATTCCTGGGTCACCCGCGAGATATCCTGGCCATCGATCAGGATGTGGCCTTCCTCCAGGTCGTACAGGCGCAGCAGGACGTTCACGAGCGTCGACTTGCCGGCGCCGGAGGGCCCGACCAGGCCGATCTTCTCGCCCGGGCGCACGATGAGGTCGAGCCCGCTGATGATGCCGCCGGCCTTGCCGTAGTGGAAATGGATGTCGTCGAAGCGGACTTCACCCTTCGTCACCCGCAACGGCACGGCATCAGGCCGGTCCACGACGGTGCGTTCCTGCGAAATCGTGGTGATGCCATCCTGCACGGTACCGACGTTGTCGAAGATGCCGTTCACCACCCACATAATCCAGCCGGACATGTTGTTGATGCGGATCACCAGGCCCACGGCCAGCGCCACCTGGCCCGTGGAAACGCTGCCCCGCGACCACAGCAGCAGCGCCAGCGCGCTGGTGCCCGCGATCAGCAGGCCGTTGATCGAGGTGATCGAGAAATCCATCGCCGTGACCATGCGGTTCTGCGCGCGCAGCTTGTCGGTCTGCTCGTTCAGCGCTTCCTTCGCATAGAGCTCTTCGCGGTTGGTATGGGCGAAGAGCTTCAGCGTCATGATGTTGCTGTAGCCATCGACGATGCGGCCCATCAGCTTCGAGCGCGCCTCGGAGGCATGCCACGAGCGGTCCTTCACGCGCGGCACGAAGTAGACGAGCATGCCGATGTACGCGGCGATCCACAGCACGAGCGGCAGCGCGAGCAGCAGGTCCGCCTTCGCGAACAGGTACACCGAGGTACCCGCGTAAACGGTGACGTACCACATGGCGTCCGCGACCTGCATGGCGGATTCGCGCAGCGATGGCGCGGTCGTCATGATCCGGTTCGCCACGCGGCCGGCGAAATCGTTCTGGAAGAACGACAGGCTCTGCTTCAGCACGTAACGGTGGTGCTGCCAGCGCATCATCGCGGTCATGCCGGGGTTGATGGCCTGGTTCACCAGCAGGTCGTGCAGCCCGAGGAACAACGGGCGCAGGATGACCACGACGAACCCCATCCAGAGCAGGGTCCGCCAGTGGGTCTGGAAGAACACCGCCGCAGGCGTCTTCTGCGCCATGTCGACCACGCGGCCGAGGAAATCGAACAGCGCGACTTCGATCAGCGCGACCACCAGGCCGACCAGCAATGCCACCACGAACAGCTTCCACACCTGGCGCAGGTAATAGATGTAGAAGCGCGTAACGGTCTTCGGCGGCGCACTGTCCGGCGCGTCGCGGAAGATATCGATCAGGGACTCGAACCAGCGGAAGATCATGCGGGGCATTGTACGCCCGCTAGCGTTGTAGGAGCCCACCCTG
The DNA here is from genome assembly GCF_051958795.1 of Luteibacter sp. GTDB lineage: Bacteria > Pseudomonadota > Gammaproteobacteria > Xanthomonadales > Rhodanobacteraceae > Luteibacter. Next base: position 2,073 of record NZ_JBQCFT010000036.1, read on the forward strand.
TGGGCGGCGCCGTTCGCCAGGCAGCTACAGGGCCTGTAGCGCCGTCGCGAAAGATGTCGCCCACAGGGTGGGCTCCTACGGGATTTTCCGGTCGATTGCGACGAAAATCAGGCCGAGGATCAGGAACAACGCGCCGACGATGCCGGTATTGAGCAGCACGTGGCCGTATCCCAGATGGTTCACATCCATGAAGGGATACGGGTATTCATGAACGACCGCGCCGCGTGCGAAGGTCCACGCGGCGAACAGGCCGGGGAACGCCAGCCAGCGCAATGCATCGCTCCAGGCGAGCGCGCCATGCGGCAACAGCGCGAGCCACCAGACCAGGTAAAGCACGGGCACCGCGTAATGCAGCGACCGGTCGGCCAGCAGCGCCGGGCCCTGCGGGTGGAACTGGCTCTGCAGCACCGTGGCGTAAACAAGGCACGTCACGGTGATTGAGAGCGCCGCCAGGCCGCGGATGCGCGGGCCGCGCCAGAAGCGGAGGAACGCCCAGTTACCGCCCGTGGCCGCCGAACCGGCGACCAGGGCGACAAGCAGGTTGGACAGGATCGTGAAGAAGCTGAGGAAGCGGACGGTCACTTCCAGGGCCGGCCCGGACCAGAGCATCAGCCAGTACTGCAGCATCAGCGCCGGCCAGGCGACGGCCGCGACAATCACGGCAAACAGGTTGGCATAGGCGGCACGCGTGGACATGCCGCGCAGTATCAGCGAGGCCAGCCGTTATTGGAACGGTCGCGATCGGGCACCTTGTGGTCGGGATCGATGACGGCCGCGACGACCTTGTGGCTGCCCGGGACGGTCAGGTCGAAGGTCTTGTGCTGCTGCCAGGTCTCGACCGGGATGCGGATATCCTTCGTGGTCTTGTCATCCAGCGTGACGCGCAGCGTGGCCGGCATCACCAGCTGGTCGCGGTTCTCGAGGGTAACGACCTGGCCGTTCACCTTCGTCACCGTCAGGTCGAGCTGCCAGTTGTTGGCATACCAGCCGCGCCAGAACCAGCCCAGGTCTTCACCGGCCTCGCTCTCCATCAGGCGGAAGAAATCGGAGGGCGTCGGATGCTTGTAGGCCCAGGTGGCGATGTACTTGCGGAACGCGGGATCGAAACGCTCCGGCCCGATGATTTCCTCGCGAAGCAGCACCAGGCCCAGCGCAGCCTTGTAGTACGTCGCCGGGTGGCGGTACTTCTCCTTCACCATGTCCGCGCCCATCAGCAGGCTCGGTGCGTCCTGGTCGGCCAGCAGCGGCAGGATGCCATCCACCGGGTTACCGCCCTTCGGCGCGTACTCACCGTCGCGCTTCGGGCCGAACTCACCGTGGTTGAACGCGTCCATCTCGTACACGTCGATGAAGGTGTTGAAACCCTCGTCCATCCACGCGTTGCGGCGCTCGTCGCTGCCCACGATCATCGGAAACCAGGTGTGGCCGATCTCGTGCGCCGTCACCATGTGCAGCGGCTTGGCCGGCGCCTCCATGGGGTCGAACACGATGCCCGGGTATTCCATGCCGCTGGCCGCGCTGCCGCCTTCGTTGATCGCCACGGGATACGGGTACGGATACCACTTTGTCGAGAAGTGCTCGACCGACGCCTTCAGGAACTCGGTGGAACGCCCCCACAGCTTTGCCGTGGCGCTTTCCACGGGGTAGACCGACATGGCCAGCGCCTTCCTGCCTTCCGGCAGGTTGATGCGAGCAGCATCCCAGACGTACGCGGTGGAGGCGCCGAAGGCGACATCGCGCGTGTTCTGCATGCGGAACTTCCAGGTCAGCGTGCCGCCCTGCTTCGGCCGGCTGGCCGGGTCGGTCACTTCCTGGGCCGTGCGGATCATCACCGTGGCGTCGCTTTCGCGGGCCTTGGCCAGGCGCTCCTGCTGCGTCTTCGTGAGCACGTCTTCCGGGTTCACCAGTTCACCGGAGCCCGCGATGATCATGTTGGAGGGCACGGTGATCGCGTAGTTGAAATCGCCGTACTCGAGGTAGAACTCGCTGTTGAGGTACGGCGCCGTGTCCCAGCCACGCTGGTCGTCGTACACGCACATGCGCGGGTACCACTGGGCCATCTCGTAGATGTTGCCGTTCTTCGACGGATCGAAACCCGTGCGGCCGCCGAAGTCGCCCGGCAGGTCGTAGGAGTATTCGATGGTGACATCGACCTTGCCGCCCTTCGCGTCGAGCGCATGGGCGAGGCGCACCTGCATGCGCGTGTCGGCGACGACGTATTCGGCCTTCGCCGACTTGCCGCCCTGTGTCAGCGTGACCGATGTGATGCGGTAGCCGTCGGTGAACTGCTTCGGCATCTTGTCGCCGGTGAAGTTGCCGCGGGCCGTCTCGGTGAAGCGGTTTTCGTCGAGCTGCAGCCAGAGCACGTCGAGCGCATCGGGGCTGTTGTTCGTGTAGTGGATGGTGGCCTTGCCCACTAGGGTGTTCTTCACCGGATCCAGCGTCGCCGCCAGGTCGTAGTCGGCGCGGTTCTGCCAGAACAGCGGACCCGGCATGCCGCTGCCCGAGCGGTAGGCGTTCACCGGCTGCGGGTAGGTGAACGGGGCGAAGGTCTCGCGCGGATCGTAAGTTCCGGCGGCGGCACCCAGGGTGGTGGCCAGGGCCAGGCCGGCCAGGGTGAAGCGGAAGGTGGGGTTCATGGGAACGCTCGTGGGACGACCGGAGGAGACTACCCGCGCCCCCGGCGTGGCCCCAACCGTGCCGGAAGTCAGGGGTGCCCCGGCCGATATGACGAAATCTTCCCACCGCGGGCGGCATCATGGCCCGATCTCCACGCGAAGGCGGGCCAATGGGACTGCTGACAGACGGGCACTGGACGGACAAGGGCTACGACACCGCGAGCAGTGGCGGCCGCTTCAAGCGGGAAACCACACGTTTCCGCCACTGGATCACGCCCGATGGCGCACCCGGCCCCACGGGTGAAGGCGGCTTCGCCGCCGAGCCCGGGCGCTACCACCTGTATATCGCCCGTGCATGCCCCTGGGCTCACCGCACCACGATCTTCCGCGCACTGAAGGGCCTCGACGACATGATCGGGCTCTCGGTCACCCACTGGCTCATGGGCGAGCACGGCTGGACGTTCGAGCCGGCCGAGGGCGTGATCCCCGATGACGTCAATGGCGTCGAATACGTCTACCAGCTTTACCAGCTGGCGGATCCGGCCGTATCCGGGCGCGCTTCCGTGCCCGTGCTCTGGGACAAGCAGCGCCGCACCATCGTCAGTAATGAGTCGGCCGATATCATCCGCATGTTCAACAGTGCGTTCGACGGCGTCGGCGCGCGCCGTGGCGATTACTATCCCGAAGGGCTGCGCAGCGATATCGATGCATTCAATGAGCGGATCTATGACACGCTCAACAACGGTGTTTACAAGGCCGGGTTCGCCAGCACCCAGGAAGCGTACGACGAAGCGATCGGCCCGCTGTTCGCCACGCTCGACTGGCTGGAACTGCATCTCGCCGGGCACCGCTTCCTCTGTGGCGACCAGTTGACGGAAGCCGACTGGCGCCTGTTCACCACCCTGCTCCGTTTCGACCCGGTGTACCACGGGCATTTCAAATGCAATATCCGCCGGATCATCGACTATCCGGCACTGTGGGCGTATACGCGCGCGCTTTATCAGGAGCCCGGGATACGCGAAACCATCGACTTCGGGCACATCAAAAAGCACTATTACCTGAGCCACCCGTGGCTGGACCCCACCGGGATCGTTCCCGTGGGCCCGGATATCGATTTCGAGGCGCCGGCCTGAGCCGGTCTCATCCATTGGTATACCTTGCATCCCGCCCGGCTAGCCGCATATTCCCCACGATGTTTCCACGAGGACCCCACGCATGAAAATCGGTTTGATCGGTCTGGGCCGCATGGGCGGCAATATCGCCCGTCGCCTGATGAGGGATGGCCATGAGACAGTCGTTTACGACGTCAGCGCCGATGCCCGCGCCGCCCTGGCGAAGGATGGCAGCCAGGCTGTCGAATCGGTCGAGGCCATGGTCCAGGCCCTGCCCTCGCCCAAGGCCGTATGGGTCATGCTGCCGGCCGGCGAAATCACCGAAGCCACGGTCCAGCAGCTGGCTGGCCTGATGGGCAAGGACGACATCATCATCGACGGCGGCAACACCTTCTACAAGGACGATGCGCGCCGCGGTAAGGAACTGGCCCAGAAGGGCATCCACTACGTCGATGTCGGCACCTCCGGCGGCGTGTGGGGCCTCGATCGCGGTTACTGCATGATGATCGGCGGCGACAAGGCCACGGTTGACCACCTCGATCCGATCTTCAAGACCCTCGCCCCGGGCGCCGGTGACATCCCGCGCACCGAGGACCGCGATGGCCGTGACCCGCGCGTCGAACAGGGCTACATGCATGCCGGCCCGGCCGGTGCCGGCCACTTCGTCAAGATGATCCACAACGGCATCGAGTACGGCATGATGCAGTCGTTCGCGGAAGGCTTCGATATCCTGAAGAACCGCAACGCCGATTTCCTGCCGGAACACGAGCGCTACGACCTCGACATGGCCGACATCGCCGAAGTCTGGCGCCGCGGCAGCGTGGTTTCCTCGTGGCTGCTCGACCTCACCGCCAGCGCGCTGGCCAAGGGTGCCGAGCTCGACAACTACTCCGGCTACGTCAACGATTCCGGCGAAGGCCGCTGGACGGTGAACGCGGCGATCGAAGAAGCCGTGCCGGCCGAGGTCCTGACCTCCGCGCTGTTCGCCCGCTTCCGCTCGCGCCAGGACCACACCTACGCGGAGCGCCTGCTCTCGGCGATGCGCATGGGCTTCGGCGGCCACGTCGAAGGCCGCGGCAAGCCGCCGAAGGAAGGCGAGCACTCGTAAGTCACGCAAAACGCCCCGGAAACGGGGCGTTTTTTTGTAGGAGCCCACCCTGTGGGCGACATCTTTCGCGACGGCCTCGCAGGCCGTGCGGCGTTACTGCGAACGGCGTCGCCCACAGGGTGGGCTCCTACAGTGTTTGCGAGCGTTAGAGGGTTTGCCAGTCGCCCGCGTCCATGCGTTTCGTGCGGTCCTTCCACTGCTCGGGCGTTTGAGGCTTCACGAACAGCGCCACGATGGGCAGCTGCGCATCGCGCGTCGCCGCTTCCATCCGCCGCACGCACTCCTCGATCTGCACGGTCGTCAGGCCGTCTTCAAACTCGGTGGATAGCGCCACCATCACCTGGTCCGGTCCCAGTTGCAGCGTGAGCATGCCGTTGACCTTGCGCACGCCAGGCACGGTCGAGGTGATCCGGCAGACCTTCTCGAGCAGGTGTGGCGTCGCGGCCTCGCCGATGAGCAGCGCCTTGCTCTCACGCGCCAGCAGCGCGGACGCCAGCGCCAACACCACGGCAATACCGATCGAAGCCCACCCATCCAGGCGCGGGTTGTTCAACGCGTGCGACAGGTAAATGCCGATACCCGCGATGGCGAGGCCGAGCAACGCGGCGCTGTCTTCGAACAGCACGGTGAAGGTAGTCGGATCCTTCGAGCCGCGGAACGCCTCGAAGTAACCCATGCGCCCTTTCCTTCGCTGCACGCTCTTGAGCGACAGGTACCAGGAGCTGCCTTCGAACAAGGCGGCGATGCCAAGCACGATGTAGCTGGCCCTGGGGTCGCGCAGCGGTTCCGGCGCGAGGATGTGGTTCACGCCCTCGTACAGCGAGAAGCCCGCGCCGAGGGCCAGCACGAGCAGCGCGACGATGAAGCTCCAGAAGTAGAGTTCGCGGCCGTAGCCGAGGGGGTGCTGGCGGTCCGGCGGCTTGTGCGAGCGGCGCAGGCCGTAGAGCAGGAGGATTTCGTTGACGCTATCGACGAGCGAATGCACGCCCTCGGAAAGCATGGCCGCACTGCCCGTCAGCGCCGCTGCGATGAACTTGGCCACCGCGATGCCGACATTGGCTGCCAGCGCGACGTAAACGATGAGTTTCTTTTCGGTGGCCATGGCTGATGCTGGCCAGCATGGCGTGTGCGCCATGTAAAAACTTGCACGAACCCATTCCTCGGGCGACGCGCAAAAAGCAGGAGCCCACCCTGTGGGCGACATCTTTCGCGAAAGAGCAGCAGGGCCTGCCGCGCTGGGGCTAAAAGATGTCGCTCACAGGGTGAGCTCCTACGGGGGCGTGAGCTTCGCTGGTGCCTTATTTCGCGAACAGGTGCTCGACGCCGGCGCGCTCTTCGCGCAGTTCCTTTTCGGTCGCGTCGATGCGCGCCTGCGAGAACGCGTTGATCGCCAGGCCCTGGACGATGGCGTACTTGCCATCCTTCACGGTGACCGGGTAACCGAAGATCACGCCCGGCTCGACGCCGTACGAACCATCCGACGGGATCGCCATGGAAACCCAGTCGCCTTCGGCGGTGCCGAGGGTCCAGTCACGCATGTGGTCGATGGCGGCCGAGGCGGCCGAAGCGGCCGACGAGGCGCCACGGGCCTTGATGATCGCCGCGCCGCGCTGCTGCACGGTCGGGATGAAGTCGCTTTCGTACCACGCCTGGTCGACCTGCTCCAGCGCCGGCTTGCCCTTCACCGTGGTCGTGTGCAGGTCCGGGTACTGGGTGGAGCTGTGGTTGCCCCAGATGGTGAGCTTCTTGATGTCGGTCGAATGCGTACCGGTCTTCTCGGCCAGCTGCGACAGAGCGCGGTTGTGGTCCAGGCGCACCATGGCGGTGAAGCACTTCGGATCGAGGTCCGGGGCGTTCTGCTGGGCGATCAGCGCATTGGTGTTGGCCGGGTTGCCGACGACCAGCACGCGCACGTCGCGCTTGGCGTGGTCGTTCAGGGCCTTGCCCTGCGGGCCGAAGATGGCGCCGTTGGCTTCGAGCAGATCCTTGCGCTCCATGCCCGGGCCACGCGGACGCGCGCCGACGAGCAGCGCGTAGTCGACGTCCTTGAAGGCGACGTTGACGTCATCGGTGGCGACCACGCCCGCGAGGGTCGGGAACGCGCAGTCATTGAGCTCCATCACCACGCCCTGCAGGGCCGGCAGCGCCGGGGTGATTTCGAGCAGGTGCAGGATGACCGGCTGGTCCGGGCCCAGCATGTCGCCGGCGGCGATACGGAACAGGAGGGCATAGCCGATCTGGCCGGCTGCGCCGGTCACGGCAACGCGTACGGGTGCTTTCATCTTTCGACTCCTCAGGGATATCGCGTGGGACAGACGATTACTTCAGCTCGGCGAAGAACTCGACGATGCGGGCCATGCCCTTGTCGAGCGCCTCATCCGGGCACGAATAAGAGATACGCAGCGCGCGCGGCTCGCCGAACGCCGAGCCCGGCACGCAGGCCACGCCCTTGGCTTCGAGCAGCACGGCGCAGAAGCTGACGTCGTCGGTGATGGCGACGCCGTTGTGCGACTTGCCGAAGGCCACCGAGATATCCGGGAACGCGTAGAACGCGCCCTGCGGACGCGGGCAGACGACACCGGGGATCGAGACCAGGGCGTCGTAGACGCGATCGCGCTTGGCGCCGAACTCCACGCACTTCTGCGCGGGCACATCCTGCGGGCCTGCGAGCGCGGCGACGGCGGCGGCCGTGACGACTTCCGGCAGGCTCGTGATGTGGTTCGAGTTGAGCGTGGTGACGGCCTTGGCAACCACTTCCGGCGCGGCGATGAAGCCCACGCGCCACCCGGGCATGCCATAGGTCTTCGACAGCGAATCGACGAAGATCACGCGGTCCTTCAGCTCCGGGCGCACGTGCACGAAGTTGTGGTAGCCCACGCCATCGAACACCATGGTGTTGTAGATGTCGTCGGTGATCACCCAGGTTTCCGGGTACTTCGCGATGACATCGGCCAGCGCGGCGATTTCATCGCGCGTGTAGACCATGCCGGTGGGGTTCGAGGGGTTGTTGAAGAGGAACACGCGCGGCTTGCGCTGCAGGGCCTCTTCGAGCTGCGCCGGGGTGAGCTTGTAGTGCTGCTCGGGCGGGCACGGCAGGATGTTGATCTTCGCGCCGACGATCTCGGCGATGTCGAGGTAGCTGGTCCAGTACGGCGCCGGGAACGCGATTTCATCGCCCTCGTCCAGCAGGGCCTCGGCCAGGTTGTACAGGATCTGCTTGGCACCGACACCGGTGCTGACGTTCTCCGGCTTGTAGCCGGTGAGGCCCAGGGCCTCGATGTGCTTGAGGAACGCGTTGACCAGCGCATCGGCGCCGCGGTTGCTGCCGTACTGGCCGGAATCCTTCGCCAGCGCCTCGCGGGCGGCGGCGTAAACGTGCTCGCCGGGGAGGAAGTTGGGAACGCCGATCGAGAAGCTGACGATGTCGCGCCCCTCGGCTTTCAGGCGCTTGGCCTTCTCGGCAATGACCATGATCGCACTGGGCTTGGCGCGACCCATACGCGTGGCGAGCTGCGGCATCGTTTCCTCGTCTTGGGGGCGGAACAAAGGCCACTATTCTACCACGCCAAATCGGACCCAACCCGCCGTAGGTGCCCACCCTGTGGGCGACCGCATTAGCCGGGCGGCCGCAGGACCCCTGCGTTGTCGCGAATGGCGTCGCCCACAGGGTGGGCTCCTACGCAAAGAAAAACGCCGCCCCGGAGGGCGGCGTTTTCGGCATCGAGGCAAATCCGCAGGAATTAGCGGGCGTCGAGCACCGTGTTCCATTCCTTGACCTTGGCGGCCTGCTTCTCGAGCAGGGCGTCCACGTCGCCGGAGACTTCCACCTTGTTGATCGTGTCGTCCTGGCGGATGGCGTCGACCACGGCCTGGTCTTCCGCACCCACGATCTCGCCGAAGACGCTGTGCTTGCCGTCCAGCCACGGGGTCGGGCCGTGGGTGATGAAGAACTGCGAGCCGTTGGTGCCCGGGCCGGCATTGGCCATGGACAGGATGCCCGGCTTGTCGTGCTTCAGGCTGCTGTCGAACTCGTCACCGAAGCGGTAACCCGGGCCGCCACGGCCCGAACCTTCCGGGCAGCCGCCCTGGACCATGAAATCGGCGATGACGCGGTGGAACGACAGACCGTCGTAGTAACCACGCTTGGCCAGGTTCACGAAGTTGGCGACCGTCATCGGGGTCTTGTCGTCGTGCAGGCGCAGGTGGATGTCGCCCTTGTTGGTCTTCATGGTGACGTTGATGGTCATCGTAATTCCTGTAACTCGTTGATAGTCGGGCCGAACGCCTTCTGCGCCCGGCCCAGGGGGGAGCAAAGGCTACCGAAGATGGCGCCCCGTGCCCAATAACTCAAGCGGCGGGGCGTGAAAGGATTATCCGGGCGGCAGGGCCAGGGTCTTGGCGGTGACTGCCCCGGGCCCGCGCGGCTGGGTGTCACGGACCAGGGCGTCCTCGGGCAGCGGGCGACCGGCCGTGATGTGCGCCCAGGCCCGGTCCAGTGCCGCGTAGCCGAACGGCAGCAGCGGCGCGTGGCGGTCGCCGAAATCCGGGAAGGCGAGGAAAACGTCGAAGTGCTGGGCGTGGGGGACTTTCCAGAACACCGGCGAGCGGCCGTGGGCGCGGAGCCAGGCGACGTAGGGTTCGGAGCTGAAGGCGACCGGGATCAGGCCGTCTTCGGCACCGTGGACGACAAGCACCGGCAGGCCCTCCCGGGGTAACGCCGCGGCGGTTGCCGCCACGCCCTCCCGCAAGGTAAGGGCGTCACTCCCCTGCCCGGTCCAGAGTTCCCGGAGGCACAGGCAGCCTGGGAGCGTCGGGTCGAGCGAGAAGTCGGCGCCACCTTCGAGAGCGAGCCCGGCATGCGGCGGCACCCCGGAGCCGTCGGCCCACCAGGCGGCGCGGAGCACCGCGTCGATGGGCGAAGGCACCGCCGCCGCCCGCTGGATCCGGTACGAGAAGCCGCACGGCATCTGGCCCGCTTCCCGTCTCAGGTACGCCGAAGCGTAGGCCACGGACACAGCGCGCCAAAGGTCGAGCGAGGCGGATGAGGCGGCGACCTTCAGGGCCTCATCGCGCCAGCCGCTGGCGCGGAGCATCGCAAGGGCTTCGGCGGCCTGGGCATGCGGCGTGCTGCCGGAGAGCTTGCCGTGGGCGCGCAGGGCCGCGCAACGCAATGCCCATGCCGGGGGCGAGGCGATGCCGACGCGTGCGAAAGGAACGTTGTCGAACTCGGGAGCGGCCAAGGCTGCCGGCAAGTACACCGCCGCCTCGTTGGCATAGTCATAGAAGGCGCGGCCGTGGCATTCCACATGCATGTTCGGCTCGAGGGCAACGACCGCATCCAGCAGGCCTTCCGCATCATCACCCGCCGCGCGCAACAC
>NZ_JBQCFT010000037.1:0-4229 GCF_051958795.1 Luteibacter sp.
CCCTTTGGGGGCGGTGGGTGGCCCGGTTTGGGGTTGCCCCCCTGCCCCGCGGGGTCCCCCCCCGCTCCCACAGGGGGTGGCCGCTCAGCGGGCGCGCAGGTGGCTCGGCCGGAAACCCATGGCGAACTGCGTGGCCACGTAGGCGCCACCGCCGGCGCAGACCAGCACGGCAAGCCGCACCACGCGCACGGTGTGGTTCACATCGCTCCACTCCGGCCACACGTAAAGGCCGAGCAGCAGCACGGCGCTCATCACGCCACAGGACACCGCCAGGCGCACGAGGTGCCGCGCCCACCCCGGCTGGCGCTCGTAGACGCCCGCCTTGCCCAGCCAGCGCCAGAGCAGGCCCAGGTTGATGTAGCTGGCGAGGGCGCTGGCGATGCCAAGAGCCATGTGCAGGCCCGGGACGCTGGCGATGCCCTGCAGCCACGGGGCCGCCTTCTGCTCCGGCGTGGCCCAGAGATAGAACAGCAGGCCCACGAACACCACGTTCAGCAGCATGTTGGTGACCAGCGACGCCACGCCGGCGCGCACGGGCGTCCTGGTGTCCTTGCGAGCGTAGAACGCCGGCAGCACGACTTTCACCATGGCGAAGGCCGGCAGGCCGAAGCTCAGCGCCGAGATCGAGAGCGAGGCCATCTTCGTATCGAACGCGGTGAAGCGACCGTTCTGGAAGATCGTGGCCACCAGCGGGAAGGAAAGGATCAACAGGGCGAACATCGCCGGCACCGCGATCAGCAGCGTCGTGCGCAGGCCCCAGTCCAGCGCCCGGGAGAAGCCATCGCGGTCGTCGCTGACGTGGTGGCGGGAGAGCGACGGCAGGATCACGGTACCGAGGGCGACGCCGAAGACGCCGAGCGGCAGCTCAAGGAAGCGATCGGCCTGGGACAGCCAGCTCTGCGAGCCGGCGATCAGCAGCGAGGCGATGATCGTATCCAGCAGGAGGTTGATCTGGGCCACCGAGGAGCCAAACAGGGTCGGCACCATCAGCCGCATGATCCGGCGCACGTCGGGCGACTTCCAGCCCCAGCGCGGCAGGGTAAGCAGGTCCAGCTGGCGTAGTGACGGGAGCTGGAAGGCGAGCTGCAGGACGCCGGCCACGAGGATCGCCCAGCCCATGGCCATGATCGGCGTGTGCAGCTTCGGCGCCAGCCAGAGCGCGCCGGCGATCATGCACAGGTTGAGGATGACCGGCGTCAGGGCCGGCAGGCCGAACCGGTGGAAGCTGTTCAGCGCCCCGCCACTCAGGGCGGTCAGCGAGACGAAGAGAAGGAACGGGAACGTCAGGCGGAGCAGGTCCACCGTCAGCTCGAACTTCTCGGGGGTTTCCACGGCGCCCGGCGAGAAAAGAGCCGTGACCTGGGGCGCGAAGATGATCCCGATCGCCGTGACCAGCAACAGCACCCCGCCAAGGGTGCCGGAGGTACGTGCCATCAGTTCCTTCAGGTCGGCATGCGGGCGCTTCTCCTTCACCTCCGTAAACACGGGAACGAACGCTGTGGAGAACGAACCCTCGGCGAACAGTCTGCGCATGAAGTTCGGGATGCGGAAGGCGACGAAGAAAGCGTCCGTGGCCGCGTTGGCGCCGAATACGTGGGCGATGGACATGTCACGGACGAGGCCGAGCACACGCGAAACCATGGTCATGCTGCTGAAGGACAGCACGCCGCGCAGGAGGCTGGGGGTTTTCATCCGAACCTGGGATTACCGGTAAACCCCTAGTTTGACAAAGCCGGCCGGTCAGCGGACAGTCCCCATTCTGGCTTTTCCGGGACACCGCCCCGGGGCCCTTCCCGCCCGGGGTTCCCGCGCGGGGCCTAACCTATTGACGCAGCCCCAGTTTGGCCGCACAATGGGCGTCTTTTTTAAAACCCACCGAACTCTGGAGCTTTACCTTGGCCAACATCAAGTCCGCGAAGAAGCGTGCGCGTCAGTCGGAGCAGCGCCGGCTGCGCAACGTCAGCGCGCGTTCCATGGTGCGTTCCGCACTGAAGAAGGTCGTCAAGGCGATCGACGCCAAGGATAAGGCAGCCGCCACCACGGCTTACGCTGTCGCCGTGCCGGTCATGGACCGCTACGCTGCCCGCGGCCTGATCCACAAGAACAAGGCTGCTCGCCACAAGAGCCGCCTGAACGCGAAGATCCGCGACCTGGCTTAAAGCCTGCGCGACATCGCTGTTCACGAAAAAGCCGGCGCAAGCCGGCTTTTTTGTTGGCCTGTGATCCGGGCCGAAACGCTGTCGTAGGAGCCCACCCGGTGGGCGACATCTTTCGCCCCACCGCAACAGGCCCTGCTGCGATATCGCGAACCGCGTCGCCCACAGGGTGGGCTCCTACAAGAGCGAGTTACTCGGTGCGCATGCGCACGTCGTCGGTGGCTTCCTGCTCCAGCTTGCGTGCGGCGCGCTCGGCATCGAAGAACTGCTGCACCTGCAGGCAGACTTCGCGCGTGCCCTGCTGGCCGGCGGCGGAGATCAGGAACGACGGACCCGTCCAGCCGAGGCGGTTGACGATGTCGTTTGCCGCCGCTTCGAGCTCTTCCTCGTCGTCGAACCCGTCCATCTTGTTGATCACCAGCCAGCGCGGACGCTCGACCAGTTCGCTGTCGAAGTTGGCCAGCTCGCGCTCGATGGTCTGCACCTGCTCCACCGGGTCCGAACCGTCGATGGGGCGGATATCCACCACGTGCAGCAGCAGGCTCGTGCGCGAGACGTGGCGGAGGAACTGGATACCGAGGCCCGCGCCTTCGGCGGCACCCTCGATGATGCCGGGGATATCGGCAATGACGAAGCTCTGGTCGGTGCCGATACGCACGACGCCCAGGTTCGGGTGCAGCGTGGTGAACGGGTAATCCGCCACGCGCGGCGTCGCCGCCGACACGGCACGGATGAAGGTGCTCTTGCCGGCATTGGGGAAGCCAAGCAGGCCGACGTCAGCGAGCAGGCGCAGCTCGAGCTTCAGGTCGCGCACTTCACCCGGCGTACCCGGCGTGGCCTTGCGCGGCGCACGGTTCACCGAGCTCTTGAAATGGATGTTGCCCAGGCCACCGCGGCCGCCTTCGGCGACCTTCAGGCGCTGGCCGTTCGCGGTGAGGTCGCCGATCACGTCGTCGGTATCGACGTTGGTGACCACGGTGCCCACCGGCACGCGGATGGTGATGTCCTCACCGCCCTTGCCGTACATCTGGCTACCCATGCCGTTCTGGCCGCGCGGGGCCTTGAACTGGCGCATGTGGCGGAAATCGACCAGGGTGTTCAGGCCTTCGTCGGCCACCAGCCACACGGAGCCACCATCACCGCCGTCGCCACCATCGGGGCCGCCGAACGGAATGAATTTTTCGCGGCGAAAGCTGGCGCAGCCATTGCCGCCGCTACCGGCCGTGACTCGAATCTGTGCTTCGTCGACGAATTTCATGGGGAAAACCTGGGCAGTGAATCGGGGAGCCTTACAAACGAAAAGCCCCGCCGTGGGGCGGGGCCTTCGCTATCGCGTCGTGGCGAATTACGCCTGGACGACGTCGACGAACTTGCGACCCTTGTCGCCGCGGGTCTTGAACGACACGGTGCCGTCGACCAGTGCGAACAGGGTGTGGTCGCGGCCGAGGCCGACGCCCACGCCAGCGTGGAACTTGGTGCCGCGCTGACGAACGATGATGTTGCCGGCTTCAACAGCCTGGCCGCCGTAGATCTTCACACCGAGATACTTCGGGTTCGAATCGCGACCGTTACGGCTGGAACCTACGCCTTTTTTATGTGCCATGACTCATATCCTCCGGCGACTCAGGCGTTGATGCCCGTGATCTCGATTTCGGTGTAATGCTGACGGTGTCCCTGCGTGCGCTTGTAGTGCTTGCGACGACGGAACTTGATGATGCGGATCTTATCGGCGCGGCCGTGTGCACGGACCTTGGCGCTGACAGTGGCGCCGGCGACGAGCGGGGCACCAACGGTGATCGACTCACCCTCGCCGACGAGGAGAACCTCTTCGAACGTGAAGGTCGAATCGACTTCGGCGGGGAGCAGCTCCACGCGCAGGACTTCGCCCTGCATCACGCGGTACTGCTTGCCTCCGGTCTTAATGACTGCGTAGCTCTTGACTGTTCCTGGTTATGTAGTTCTTTTTAGGGTGTTGCGGGTGTTACGAACCGCGAATTATAGCGGCAGGGAAAAGCCAAGGTCAATCAGGTGGTTAAGCTTTGGGCAAAACGTAGCCATCCAAGACCATTCCTT
>NZ_JBQCFT010000038.1:0-35630 GCF_051958795.1 Luteibacter sp.
GGCCAAGGAAATGAACGGGCGCTTCCTTACGGATGTGACCGATCCGGTGACCAACGTGACCTCGAAGGGGGGCACGCTCGTCGATAGCTTCGCCCAGTTGCGCGACGACGGCAGCACCGCGTCCGGCTGCTGGATCTTCGCGGGCAGCTTCACCGAGAAGGGGAACCAGATGGCGCGGCGCGATGCGACCGACCCGCGCGAGCAGGGCCTTTCGCCGAACTGGGCGTGGGCGTGGCCTGCCAACCGCCGCATCCTGTACAACCGCGCCAGCGCGGATCCGGATGGCAAGCCATGGAATCCACGCAAACCCATCATCGAATGGAACGGCAGCAAGTGGGTCGGCATCGACGTGCCGGACTATCCGGTCGCGCAGAAGCCGTCGGCAAACGATGGACCGTTCATCATGACCGTGGAAGGCCAGGGGCGCCTGTTCGGCCGTAACCTGCTGGTGGAGGGGCCGTTCCCCGAGCACTACGAACCCATGGAATCACCCGTGGAGAACGTGCTGCACCCGAAGGTACGGGCCAACCCGATGGCGCGCGTGTTCGACCACGACCGCAACAACTTCGGCAAGCCCTCGGACTTCCCGTTCGTCGCGACCACCTATCGCCTCACCGAGCATTTCCATTTCTGGACCAAGCACGCCCTGATCAACGCGATCCTCCAGCCGGAGGAATTCGTCGAGATCGGCGAGGTGCTGGCGAAGGAGAAGGGCATCACCCAGGGTGGCTGGGTGAAGGTGTCTTCGAAGCGCGGCGAGGTGATCTGCAAGGCCTACGTCACCAAGCGCATCAAGCCCCTGCTGGTCGATGGCAAGGCGACGCATGTCATCGGCGTACCGCTGCACTGGGGTTTCACCGGCCAGGCCAGGAAGGGCTACGGCGCCAACACGCTGACCCCCTCGGTGGGCGACGCCAACACGCAGACGCCGGAGTTCAAGGCGTTCCTGGTCAACGTCGAAAAGACGTCGGCTCCCACGGCCTGAGGCGGACGACATGTCAGACCTGCAATCGCAAGACTACATCCGCCGCTCCGCGTCGACCATGACGCCGCCCGCCACGCGCAGCCACGAAGACCAGGTAGCCAAGCTGATCGATGTCAGCCGCTGCATCGGCTGCAAGGCGTGCCAGGCGGCGTGCATGGAATGGAACGACCTGCGCCCGGAGATCGGCTTCTTCGAGGGCTCGTACGAAAACCCGAATGACCTCGGGCCGAGCGTATGGACCCTGATGAAGTTCGCGGAGCACGAGAACGAACAGGGCAACCTCGAGTGGCTGATCCGCAAGGATGGCTGCATGCACTGCGAGGATCCGGGCTGCCTGAAGGCGTGCCCGGCGCCTGGGGCGATCGTCCAGTACGCCAACGGCATTGTCGACTTCATCAGCGACAAGTGCATCGGCTGCGGCTATTGCATCAAGGGCTGCCCGTTCAACATCCCGCGCGTGAGCAAGACCGACCACAAGTCGTACAAGTGCACGCTGTGCTCCGATCGCGTGACGGTGGGCCTCGAACCCGCGTGCGTCAAGGCCTGCCCTACCGGCGCGATCATGTTCGGCGCCAAGACGGACATGCAGCACCAGGCCGCCGAGCGCATCGTCGACCTGAAATCGCGCGGCTTCGCGAACGCGGGCCTCTACGACCCGCAGGAAGTTGGCGGCACGCACGTGATGTACGTGCTGCACCATGCCGACAAGCCTTCGCTCTATTCGGGGCTGCCCGACAAGCCGCACATCAGCTACCTCGTGCAGGCCTGGAAGGGGTTGTACAAGCCCCTGGCCGTCGCCGGCATCGCCCTTGCCGCGCTCGCTGGCTTCTTCCACTGGATCACCGTGGGCCCCAACGACACGATGAAGGAAGACGAAGAAGAGGCCGCGCGCGAGATCCGTGAAACCGAGGAGGAACAGGTGCCATGACCCGTCCCGCCAACGCGATCACGCGGTACACCACGTTGAACCGCGTCAACCACTGGATCAATGCCGGCTTGTTCCTGTTGCTGGTGATCTCCGGCCTGTCGATGTTCCACCCCATCCTGTTCTGGATGTCCGGCCTGTTCGGCGGCGGCCAGTGGGCACGCGCCGCGCACCCCTGGTTCGGCTGCGGGCTGGTCATCAGCTGGATCGGCATGTTCATCCAGTTCTGGCGGCACAACCTGTTCAACCGCGGCGATGTGGAATGGTCGAAGGCCATCGTGGATGTCGCGCTGAACCACGATGAAGCGGTGCCCCCGGTGGAGCGCAACAACGCGGGCCAGAAGGCCGTGTTCTGGTCGATGACCGCGCTGATCCCGGTGCTGTTCATCACGGGCCTGCTGGTGTGGGAGGTGTACTTCGGCAAGGCCACCTCCATCGAAACCCAGCGCATCGCGATCCTCATCCACAGCCTGTGTGCCTTCGCCGCCATCCTCGTGCTGGTGGTGCACATCTATGCCGGCATCTGGATCCGCCATTCGGTGCGCAGCATGACCCAGGGCTGGGTGACCCCCGGCTGGGCATGGCACCATCACCGGAAGTGGTTCCAACAGATCATCGGCTACCGCCGCCGTGGCGACGCCCCTGGGAAACATACGTGAAGCAAGCCCAACTGCCGCCCGACGCCAAATGGACCGGACCCTCGCACGCCGGGGTCAAGTCGCCTGATCCGATCGCCCGGCCCGACCGCTCCCGGCGGTTCGCCGTGACTGCCCAGCGGCTGGAAAAGCTTGGCGATGGGCATCCGCTCGAAGCGTGGCTCCGCTTTATCGCCGGCCTCTCGCGGGCCCAGCACGCGGTCGCCACCACGCTGGCACCATCCGGCACACCGGACGCCGATGTCGTCGCACGCGCCGTGGAAAACCGGTTACCCCCCATGGCCGCCGATGGCCATCCGCGGCATCCCGCGTGGCTGGAAGGGCTGCGCCTGATGCTTGCCGAAGTCGAGTCCGGCGAACTGCCGCCGCCGGCGCTCGAGGCGATCGCGCAGTTGCGTGACATGGACGATGCGGCGCTGGAACGGCTCGCCGACCAGTTCCTTCGCGGCAAGGTAGCTGCTACGGAGACCGCCGCGGCCGTCTACATCGCAGCCGCCCTGCAGATCTACTTCACCGTCTCCGCCTCGCGGCTGGTCGTCGCCGACCTGCGCCTCCTCGAAGAACGCTCGCTCTGCCCCTGCTGCGGCTCGCCCAGCGTGGCCGGTGTGATCACGGCCAGCGGCATCACGCCCGGCACGCGGTTCCTGCACTGCTCGCTGTGCTCCACCGCGTGGAACCACGTGCGTGCCTCGTGCATCACCTGTGGGGGTACCCGCACCCTGCAGGTGCAGGCGATCGAGGGCGACAACGGCCTGGTGAAGGCCGAAACCTGTGGGGAATGCCAGACCTACAGCAAGCTCCTTTACCAGTTGCAGGACATGCAGGCGGACCCGGTCGCGGATGACCTTGCGTCGCTGGGGCTGGATCTCCTTGTCGCCGAAGCAGGCTTTTCCCGGCATGCGCCGAACCCGTTCCTGCTCGTGGGCGAAGCCGCCGACATCGACTAGAAAATCGCCGTGCGATGGGGCTACGCTCCCCGCATGGATATCGCTGAAGCCGACCACGGCGCCCTGCGCCGCCTCCCCGCCGTCACCACCGTGCTGGCCGCGGTGGAAGCCGTGCCGCTCCTGGAGGCCCACGGCCGGGTCGCCGTGACAGACGCGGTACGCCAGGCGCTGGACGCCGCGCGCGACCGCATCCGTGCCGGCACGCCGTCCGCATCCGATATCGCATCCATCCTCGATGAAGCGCGTCGCCGGCTCGACGCCCGCCTCCCAGGCCTGCGCCCGTTGTTCAACCTCACCGGCACCGTGCTCCACACCAACCTCGGCCGCGCCCTGCTCGCGGAGGCGGCGGTGGAGGCGGCGGTCGATGCCATGCGCCATCCGGTGGCACTCGAGTACGACCTGGAGGAAGGCGGGCGCGGCGAACGCGACGACCACGTCCGTGGGTTGCTTCGCGAACTCACTGGTGCCGAGGACGCCACCCTGGTCAACAACAACGCGGCCGCCGTCCTGCTGTGCCTCAACACCTTCGCGTTCAACCGCGGTGCGATCGTCTCGCGTGGCGAGCTCATCGAAATCGGCGGCGCTTTCCGCATGCCGGACATCATGGCCCGCGCCGGCGCCCACATGGTCGAGGTCGGCACCACGAACCGCACGCACACGGTCGACTACCAGGCCGCGATCGACGAGCACACCGGCCTTATCCTGAAGGTGCACACCTCGAACTACCGCATCCAGGGCTTCACCGCGGAGGTCCCGGCGCGCGAACTGGCGCACATCGCCAGTACGGCCGGCGTGCCCCTGCTGAACGACCTCGGCTCCGGCAGCCTTGTCGACCTTTCCGCTTACGGCCTGGCGCGCGAAGCGACCGTGCGCGACGGGGTTGCCGAAGGCGCGCGGCTGGTGACCTTCTCCGGCGACAAACTGCTGGGCGGCCCGCAGGCGGGTTTCATCGTCGGCAGCGCCGAGCTGATCGCCGCCATCAATCGCAATCCGCTGAAGCGCGCGCTACGCGTCGACAAGGTCCGGCTCGCAGCCATCGAGGCGACCCTGCACCTCTACCGCGATCCCGACCGCCTGGTGGAACGGCTACCCACGCTGCGTTACCTCGCGCGCACGCACGAGGCCATCCGCGCACAGGCGGAACGCTTGCGTCCCGACGTCGCCAGCCGCCTTGGCGACGCGTTCCAGGTGGAGGTCGGCGCCTGCGCGAGCCAGGTAGGCTCCGGCGCGCTGCCCCTCGATACCCTGCCCAGTGCCGCGTTGCTGATCCGGTCGGCCGGCAGCCAGCGCGCGCTCGACGCGCTTGCCGATACCTGGCGCGCGCTGCCACGCCCGATCATCGGCCGCATTACCGAGGGTGCGCTGCAGCTGGACCTGCGCTGCCTGGACGAGGCCGACGAGGCCAGCTTCCTGGCGAACCTCGCCCGGCACCCATGATCGTCGGCACCGCGGGCCATATCGACCAAGGCAAGACGTCGCTGGTCAGGGCACTGACCGGCGTCGCAGGTGACCGGCTCAAGGAGGAAAAGGCGCGCGGGATCACCATCGACCTTGGCTTCGCCTACCTGCCGTTGCCCGATGGCCCGACGCTCGGTTTCATCGACGTGCCCGGCCACGAGAAGTTCGTCCGGACGATGGTGGCGGGTGCCAGCGGAATCGACATGGCCCTGCTCGCGATTGCCGCGGATGATGGCGTGATGCCGCAGACGCGCGAGCATCTCGCGATCCTCGACCTGCTGGGTATCCGCCACGGCGTCGTCGCCCTGACCAAGACCGATGTCGCGACGCCCTTGCGCGTGGCCGAGGTGAGCGCTGACGTGCGCGAGATGCTCGCCGGCACGACGCTCGAGGATGCTGAAATCATTCCTGTCTCGGTCGTCAGTGGCGCTGGCATCGATGCTCTCCGCTCGCGACTCGCCGCGGAAGCATGGACACGGCAGGCAAGACGCGACGACGCCTGCTTCCGCCTCGCGGTCGATCAGGTCTTCACGCTCCCGGGCATCGGCGTCGTCGTCACCGGCACGGTGCTGTCCGGCGCGGTTCAGGTGAAGGACGCCGTGGTGGTGAGCCCCTCGGGACTCGTCGCGCGCGTGCGTTCCGTCCACGCGCAGAACCAGGAGGCGGAGGAAGGTGCCGCGGGCGATCGCGTCGCGTTGAATCTCGCCGGCAGCGGCATCACGAAGGATGCGATCCATCGCGGGGACATGATCGTGGATCCCTCGCTGCATGCGCCCACCGACCGCATCGATGCGCGGCTGCGGCTGCTTCCCGGCGAGCCGCGCGCGATCGGCTCATGGTTCCCGGCCCGTCTCCATCATGCGTCCGCCGAAACCGGCGTGCGCATCGTGCTGCTCGAGGGCGACACGATGCGCCCGGGCGAAAGCATGGACGTCCAGCTCGTGCTGGATCGCCCGATCGCCGCCGCGTCCCTGGATCGCTTCGTCCTGCGCGACACCACGGCCCAACGGACGATAGGCGGCGGTTTCTTCATCGACCTGCGTGCGCCAGGCCGCCAGCGGCGCACGCCGGCACGCGGCGCCGAACGCAACGCATGGGCGCAGGCAGCTTCGCGCGACAGCCTTCGCGCCCTCCTGGATGCGCCGCCGTACGGACGCGACCTCGTTGCATTCGCGCGGGATCGCGCGCTATCCGCGGCGGCATTGCAGTCCCTGGTGGATGACCTCGCACCCGTGGTCCTCGAGGGGGGCGGCACGCGCATCGCGCTCGGCGCGCCGCACTGGCAGCGCGCCGTCGACAGCATGGTGGAACGGCTTGCCTCGTTCCATGGCGAACACCCCGACCTGCAGGGCATGCCGCGCGAGACCCTGCGCCGCGCCGTGCAGCCGCGCCTGCCCGCCCCTGCTTTCACGCAGGCGTTGCTGCGTCCCGAGGTGCAGGCGCGCGTCGTGCGTGATGGTGCCTTCGTCAGGCTGGCGGGCCACGTGCCCATGGCAACGCCTGACGACGAGGCTGCATGGCAGCGCATCGCGCCGTTGCTCGGAGGCGAAGAACGCTTCCGACCGCCACGCGTACGCGACATCGCCGGAGCGCTTGGCAGGCCGGAAGTGGAGATCCGCCAGCGCATGAAATCCGCCGCGCGACGCGGCCTCGCCGACGAGATCGCCCATGACCACTTCTTCCTGCGCGACGTCGTGGACGAGATGGTACGCATCGCCGTCGACATCGCGAGCCACGCACCCGACGGACGCTTCACCGCCGCCCAGTTCCGCGACCGGCTGGACAACGGCCGCAAGGTAGCGATCCAGATCCTGGAGTTCTTCGACAGGCAGGGTGTTATGCTCAATCGCGGCACGCTGCGCAGCATCCGCGCGGAGTACCTCGACCTCTACGCGCCGACTTCGTCCTAGCGGGTCGCATGGAAGAGCATCGTCCCCGGTGGGGCGTCCGGACTTCAAATCCGGGTGAGGCAGCCAGACTGTTTCGGGTGGGTTCGACTCCCATGCTCTTCCGCCATCCCGCTACCCCGCGCGCCCGCGCTCTTGTGGGAGCGCGCTTGCGCGCGATTGCCATGCATCAAGCCACAACAACCCCCGCCTCACCCCCAACCACCTCACCCACGATACTCGCCCGCGCATACCCCACCGCCTCGATCATCGCGCGGATTGCCTCCGCCCGCTCCGGCGCGCACGCGACCAACAGGCCGCCTGACGTCTGCGGATCGGTTAGCAGGTCTCGCCGCCACTCCGGGAACGCATCGGGCAAGACGACACCCTCGCCGTAACTGGCCCAGTTCCGCTTCGACGCCCCCGTGACATAGCCCGCCTGGATCAACGCCTCGGCATCGGCAAGGAACGGGACGCGCGCTTGATCGATGCGCAGCCGCACGCCGCTACCGCGGGCCATTTCCATGCCATGGCCGAGCAAACCGAAGCCGGTGACATCCGTGATCGCGTGCACGTCGCTGTCCTGGGCCAGCTCATGCCCGATGCGGTTGAGCAGCGTGGTCGAGGCGATCATTTCGCCATATGCCTCGGGTGATAACGCTTCCTTCTTGAACGCCGCCGAATAGATGCCGACACCGATGCCCTTGGTGAGGATCAGTACATCGCCGACCCGTGCGCCCGAATTCCTGCGCACCTCCTCCGGCTTGCACAGGCCGATCGCGGCAAGGCCGTAGATCGGCTCCGCCGAATCGATCGACTGCCCGCCCGCCACGGGTATGCCGGCGTCCGCGCAGATCGATTCGCCGCCGGCGAGGATCGCGCGCACGGTATCCACGGGCAGTTTGCCGAGCGGCATGCCAAGGATCGCCAGCGCCATGATCGGCTTGCCGCCCATCGCGTAGACGTCCGATAGCGCGTTGGCCGCCGCGATCCTGCCGAACTCGTAGGGGTCATCCACCACCGGCATGAAGAAGTCGGTGGTCGCGATCACGCAGGTCCGCTCATCCACCTGCCATACCGCCGCGTCATCGCTCGATTCATTGCCGACGAGCAACGAGGCGAACGGCATGCTGGACGCCTTTCCGGCGAGCAGTTCCTGCAAGACGGAGGGAGCCAGCTTGCAGCCACAACCGCCGCCGTGGGCGAGTTCAGTCAAACGCATGGCATTCATGGGCACATCCATACAAAAGCGCGGTAGCGCGAGGCGCGCGATAGGTGCAGCATAGCGATGCTCTGGTTACCGGGGAAAGCCATGAACGCAGTCTCGCATCGAAGCAACGGCATGCGCTGGGCGATCTTCGCCCTCATCGTTGTCGCCGGGCTGTTTTACGTGAAGTGGTACCCCTACTACGGTCGCGCTTACGAGGCCGCGGCGAATCATTCCATCGGGCATTCCATCCTGATGGGTGATGCGGCGGCCCCGCCCGCACCCTCGTGGAGCGCGGCCTTCGACTATGCGATGGCTTACGGCAAGGCCATCTGGAAAGCCATGCTGCTCGGCCTGCTGCTCGGCTCGGGCATCCAGGCGCTGCTTCCCGCCCGCGCCATCCAGCGCATGCTAGGCAGCGGCGGTTTCGGTAGCACGCTGGCAGGCGGCCTGCTCGGCGTACCCGGCATGATGTGCACCTGCTGCGCCGCGCCCGTCGTCGCAGGGCTACGCCAGAGGCAGGCCGCACCCGGTGCTTCGGTCGCGTTCTGGCTGAGCAATACGCTGCTGAACCCGGCCACCCTCATCTTTACCGGCTTCGTCTTGGGGTGGCAGTGGGCCGGCTTCCGGCTGGCGCTGGCCGTTCCCATGGTGTTCGGACTCGGCTGGCTCGCCAACCGCATCGCGGGACCGGCCACGGTGGTCCCGATCGACGCGCTCCCCGAGGAAGAAGCCCGCTCGGTGGGCGACATCGCGCGACGCTGGGCCACCCTGTTCCTGCGCATGACAGTGCGGCTGATCCCGGAATACATCGTCATCGTCCTTGCCCTGGGCGCGGCGCGCGCCTGGTTGTTCCCGCACATCGGTGCGGACATCGACAACAGCTGGTACTGGATCGCCGGCCTCGCCATCGCGGGCATGCTTTTCGTGATCCCGACGGCGGGCGAAGTCCCGATCGTGCAGGCCATGCTTGCACTCGGCATGGGCGTGGGCCCCGCGGCGGCGCTGTTGATGACGCTGCCGCCGGTGAGCCTGCCGTCACTCGCGATGCTGGGCCGCTCGCTTCCGCTGCGGCTGCTGGTCGCATTGGCCCTCGCCGTGGTTGCCTTCGGCATCGCGGCGGCGTACCTGGCCCTGGCGCTACTGAAGTAACCGCCCGACCGTGGTGGGAGCGTGCTGTGGGAGCGTGCTTGCACGCGATGGGTGCTCGCGTCACCCCAAATCGCGCGCAAGCGCGCTCCCACAGGCATTTCCCCCACCGGTGTGGCGTTACAACGGATCCGCCTCGGCCTCGCGCGCCAGTTCGATCGCGCTCTCGGCATCGCTGGGGTAGTGGTACCAGTCCTTCAACGGCGTGGCCTTGTTGCATGCGTAACAGGACGTCACGGCCCACAGGTGCCCACATCCGGGACAGCAGCCACCAGTCCAGAACACATTCCAGCGGGTCATGCAGCCCGAACCGGGTTCGCCGGGCGCGCAGATCCAGCGGGAATCGGCCTTCGGTTCCCAGCCACAAAGCGGGCAATGGATATGGGGCTCACGCAGCATGGCGTACCGTCCAGGCGGTCGGCTGGATGCGATTTGACAATCCTACGCCGGCGGCGCCTGCTAAACCACGCGCTTTCCCACACGCACCATTCACGGAGAGACCCATGTCCCACGACCTCGATTCCGCCTTTATCGCCCGCCAGAAGGAGCGTCTCATCGAGCTCCGCCGCCAGTTGATCTCGGTCGGCAATGCCGCGGGCCGCGACGAGCAGGCCTGGCAGGCCGCCGCGGGCGGCGAGCCCCAGGATGAAGGCGACGACGGCGAGCGCTTCGCCCAGCAGGAAAACGACGAAGCCGTGCTCGCCCATAGCGAGGGCCGCCTGGCCGCGATCGACCGTGCGCTCGAGAAGATCGAGGAAGGCAGCTACGGCCGCTCCGACGAGAGCGACGAGCCGATCCCGCGCGCCCGCCTGGAGGCAGTGCCGGAGACCATTTACACGATCGATGAGTCCGAAGCCCGCGAGCGCAACGCTCGCCGCGGCCTGTAAGGAATCCCGGGACAACTCCCCACCATAGGCCGATTACCGGCCTATGGGAACCCCTTTTCCCGCTTCAGCGTTCACCACGGGAAACGCAATGTTTCCCTCGTGACGGCTGCTTCACGTATGTACGTCTAGACATATAGACGTCTATTCGATATTCCTTGGACACGCCTGCCGCACCGCAACATGAACGGTGCCGCCCGCGCATCTCATCCTGGATACCAAGGGGAAGCTGTTTTGAAGCCGAATGCCGTTGTTTCCGCCCGTCGCCGCCTGTTCGTCGCGGTGGTCGCCCTGCTTGGCGCCGCCGAGGCTTACGCGCAGTCCACTACCGGCTCCATCACCGGCCAGGCCCCGATAGATGCAGGTGAAACTGTCCTGGTCCAGGGCGACTCGGGGCTCAGCCGCGAGGTCCCCGTCGATGACAAGGGCCGATACGCCGCAGGCCAGCTCCCACTAGGCACCTATACGGTGACGCTGCGAAAAGGCGGTAGCGAAGTCCAGAAGCGCAGCGGCGTGACGCTCCGCGTCGGTGCCTCCGTCGATGTGTCGTTCACCGCGCAGGCCGCGCAGAACCTCGAGTCCGTCACCGTGACGCAGAACGCGCTGCCCTCCATCGACGTGGCGGCGGTGGACTCCCGCAGCGTGATCACTGCCGACCAGCTCGCCAAGCTGCCGCTTGCGCGCAACGCCGCCGACGTGGCGCGTCTCGCGCCAGGCGTCGTGAGCAACGGCGGCGGCTATACCGGCCCGACGGGCCAGCGCCTCAACAGCTTCGGCGGTTCCGCCGCCAGCGAGAACGCCTATTACATCAACGGCTACAACGTCACGGATCCCCAGCGCGGGATGGGCGGCATCTCCCTGCCCTATGGCGCCATCGACCAGCAGGAGGTCTATACCGGCGGCTACAGCGCGCAGTACGGCCGCTCCGATGGTGGCGTGATCAACCAGGTCGGCAAGCGCGGCACCAACGAATGGCATTACGGCGCGCAGATCCTGTGGGAGCCCGCGTTCGCCCGCGCCGATTCGGTCAACACGTTCTACACCAACGGCCTGCCCTCCTCGCCCGTGGCCGGCTCGCTGTACAAGCCCAACCGCGAGAACCGCGACTGGGTGACGACCGTCAGCAGCTATGTGGGCGGCCCGCTGATCAAGGACAAGCTGTTCTTCTTCCTCGCCGGGGAGTTCGAGCGCGAGCAGGCCGATACGCACAACGCCGTCGATAACGTGAGCCCCGACGTGCACTACCGTTACGACTCGCCGCGCTGGTACGGCAAGGTCGACTGGAACATCACCGACAACCACATCCTTGAACTCACCGGCGCCTCGAGCAAGCGCGAAACCCAGGGCACGGTCTACGACTACGATTACAACGCCCTGCAGCGCGGCGAGCGCATCGGCAGCGCCGACGACATCAAGACCGGTGGCGACGTGTGGACGGCCAAGTACACCGGCTATATCACCGACAACCTCACCGTGTCCGCCCTCTACGGCAAGATGAAGCTCGACCAGTACGACCAGCCCGGCGCGTACGACGGCACCCTGACCTATGCGGATGGCCTGATCAACCAGAACCCCGCGCTCAACGGCGGCAGCCCCATCGGCAACAACCAGACCGTCCAGACGGTCATCAATCCCGGTCGCAGCACGCGCAGCAACAACACGCGTCTCGATATCACGTATGTGCTCGGCGACCACACGCTGAGCGCCGGTATCGACAACCAGGTCACCCGGGCGATCGACCAGGGCTCGACCGCCTCGGCCGATGGTTATTACTGGAGCTACGGCAAGGCCGATCCCAACGTGCCGATCTCGACCGGCCTGGGCGTGCCCGCGACGGGTGGCATTCCCAACGGCCAGCAGGGCTATTATGTGGTGCGCCACGTCGTAAGCTCGCTCGCCAGCGTCCGCGCCACCCAGCGCGCACAATACGTCGAGGACAAGTGGCAGGTCAGCGACCAGTGGCTGCTGTCGCTGGGTCTGCGCAACGACCAGTTCGAGAACTTCAACCGCGATGGCGACTCGTACGTCAGCCAGCATCGTCCGCAGTGGGCGCCACGCCTCGGCTTCAGCTGGGACGTGAATGGCGATGCCAGCTTCAAGGTCTACGGCAACGCGGGACGCTACTACCTGGGCCTGCCGCTCAATCCGGGCCTCAATGCCGCCGGCGCGTCGCTCAGCACGTCGCAGTACTTCACGTATGGCGGTATCGACGGCCAGGGCCTGCCGACTGGCCTTACCGCCTTCTCGGCGCCGGTCTCGTCGAACAACTACTACGGCGTACTGCCTGATGCGCGCACGGTGACGGCGAAGAACCTGAAGTCCGAATACCAGGACGAATTCATCCTCGGTTTCCAGAAGACCGCGGGCGCCAACTGGGTGTACGGCGCCAAGGCCACGCAACGCATCCTGCGCAGCGCCATCGATGACTACTGCGATGTCGACCGTATTACGGCGAAGGCCGCGTCGCTCGGCTATGACGTGACCTCGACCAACAGCTGCTACCTGTTCAATCCGGGCCGGGCGAACACGTTCAACCTGATCGATGTGAACGGCAACGTCGTGAACGTGCCGCTCAGCAACAAGGAACTCGGCTTCCAGGGCCTGAAGCGCCGCTACTACGCGCTGGAAGGTTTCCTCGAGCACCCGTTTGATGGCACCTGGTACGCCAAGCTCGACTACGTGTTCTCACGCAGCTACGGCAACACCGAAGGGCAGCTTCGCTCGGACCTGCAGCAGACCGCGGCATCCACCAGCGAAGACTGGGACAACAGCTACATCATGGAAAACACCAACGGTCCGACGAACAACGACCACCGCCACCAGCTCAAGCTATACGGTTACTACCAGCTCACGCCGGAATGGCTGGTGTCGGCCAACCTGAGCCTCGTCTCCGGCGCGCCGAAGACCTGCCTCGGCTTCTACGGCCCCGACTTCACCGACCCCTCGGGCTACGGCAACTCGTACCGTTACTGCGATGGCAAACCCTCGCCGCCGGGCTCGCACGGCCGCCTGCCGTGGGTCCGCCAGCTCGATATCGGCACCACGTACCGGCCGGGCTTCGCCGATGGAAAGCTCGCCTTCACTGCCAGCGTGTTCAACGTGGCGAATGAGCAGCGCCCACTCAACATCTACCCGTATTCGCAGACCGACCCCGGCGTCGCCGATCCGCAGTACGGCCAGGCACAGGTACGCCAGCTCCCGCGTTACGTCCGGCTGGGGGCGAGCTACGACTTCTGAGGCGCCTGGCTGGCTGGCGTGCGCTTGTCGCGGATCATGACCGCCGCGACGAGCGCCGAGAGCGCAGCGAGTGCCGTCGAAAGCCACATCACCTGGCGGAAGCCGGCGACGAACGCGTAGTTGACCGTACGCCTCGCCGCCTCGGCCCCCGGCGGCAGCTCGATGCCGGCGAGCCTGGCGCGCTGGGCCATGATCGTCTCGACGGCCTCGCGCGGCAGGTGCATCGCCGCCAGGTTGTGCCGCAGCGCCACGTCGAAACCGTGGGTAAGCAGCACGCCGAAGACGGCGATCGCGATCAGGCCGGCCACCCGGGAGACGGCGTTGTTCACGCCCGAGGCGGTACCGGCGAGCGAGGGATCGAGGGCGTTCATCACCGTGGTGGTGAGCGGTGCGATGGTGATGCTCATGCCAAGGCCGAGCATCACCGAGGGCGGGAAAAAGGTGGTCCAGTACGAGCCGCCGACGCCCGGCAACACGTAGAGCGCGAAGCCCACGGCGGCGATGCTGGGGCCGACGACCAGCGGAAGCCGCGCCCCGACGACATCCACCAGGCGGCCGGCAAAGCGCGAGAGCACGAACATGATCACGATAAACGGCAACAGCGAGGCGCCCGCCGCCGTGGCGCCGTAGCCCTGCACCTGGATCAGGTTCAGTGGCACGAAGAACATGCTGCCACCGAGCGAGGCATAGAGCAGCAGCGTCAGCAGGTTTGCGCCGGCGAAGTTGCGATCGCGAAAGTGCACCAGTGGGAGCATCGGTGAGGCGACGCGCTGCTCGACGATGAGGAACGCGACCAGCGCCACGACGCCGACCACGCCCGCGAGCAAAACAGCAGGTGCCATCCAGCCCAGCAATGGCGCCTCGATCAGCGCATACACGACCCCGGCGAGCCCCACCGTGGCAAGCAGCGCACCCCATGCATCGATGCGCCCGGCACCGGCACCGCGACTTTCCGGCACGCGCCACTGGCAGATGGCGACGAGCGCGATGCCAAGCGGAAGATTGATGAGGAAGGCCCAGTGCCAGGAGAAATGTTCGACGAGGAAACCGCCGAGGACCGGGCCAAGTGCGGCAGTGACACCGCTAAACGCCGACCACGTGCCGATCGCGCGACCGCGCCGCTCTTTCGGGTACGCCGAGGTGATCAGGGAAAGGCTCCCCGGCACCAGCAGCGCGGCGCCCAGGCCCTGCGCGCCGCGCGCGATGATCAGCGCGTTGACGTCCGGCGACATCGCGCACACGAGCGAGGCCAGCGTGAACACGACCGCACCGATGGCAAACACCCGGCGGCGGCCGAAGCGATCGCCGAGCACGCCTCCGACGAGCAGCAAGGCGGAGACCAGCAACGCGTAAGACTCCATCACCCACTGCGCGTCCGCGGTCGTCGCGTGCATGGCCTGCTGGATCGCCGGCAGCGCCACGTTGACGATCGTTCCGTCGACGAACGCCATCCCGGAGCCGAGGATGGCAGCGACGAGGGTCCAGCGCCGCTGGCTCTCCGTACAGGGGACCGACGTGGCCGCGGTATCAAGGGATGGGTTGTCGGTCATGGGCCAAGCTTAGTGCCGGCGGCCCCCGGCTGCCTTGGACGCGACGAACGTCCCTCGGGCATGTCTTGAATCGGTCCGGGCTGTGACCCATTTCCGAAATGGTCATTGATTGCCCATCTCCCCGGGCTCCTGTATAGGTCTGGCCATGAACTCCGTTAATTCCGTCGACACCCCGGCGCCCGGCGTGCGCGATCAGATCATCGAGGCCGCCGACGCCCATTTCAGCCGCTACGGCTATGCCAAGACGACCATGTCCGACCTGGCGAAGGCCATCGGCTTCTCGAAAGCGTACCTGTACAAGTTTTTTGATTCGAAACAGGCGATTGGCGAAGCTATCTGCAGCAAAACCCTGCTTGCGCAATTCACCGCGATCCAGGCCGCCGTTGACGCCGCCGCCACGCCGCATGAGAAGGTCCGCGCGCTGCTGCGGACGGCCGTGGAGCAGTCGCTGGCCCAGTTCTTCAACGACCGGCAGCTCTACGACATCGTCGCCCATTCGCGCGCCGAAGGATGGACAAGCTCCGAGAGCCATATTGCGCAAATATCTGCTTTGCTTACGGAAATCATCCAGGCGGGCCGCGAAAGCGGCGCGTTCGAGCGGAAGACCCCGCTGGACGAGGTGATCGGTGGCATCTGGATTTCCGCGCTCCCGCTCGCCGACCCCGTCCTGCTGCAGCACAACCTGGACCTGGTCGACGCGGGGCTCCCGGCCGTGACCAGCCTGATCCTGCGGAGCCTCGCGCCCTAGGAAAAATAAATCTCTTGTGACTACTTGCCCAATTGGTCACTCGACACCACCCAGTGGTTTTCCCAGTCCCGGAAAGCCACCATGTACGCTCGTCCGCTCACCCTCGCCCTCCCGTTGTTGGCCAGCGCGGCGCTCGCCGTCGCTCTCTCGGCCTGTTCCCGCACCGAGGCGGATCCCCGCCTCGTGGCCCCGCTGGTCCGTACCGCGACGCTCGAAGCCACGCAAACCGGCGAATCGGCGTTCACGGGCGTTGTCTCGGCGCGCGTGCAAAGCAACCTGGGCTTCCGCGTCCCCGGCAAGATCGTCGAGCGGCTCGTCGACGCAGGCCAGACCGTAAGGAAGGGCCAGCCGCTCCTGCGGATCGACCGGACCGACCTTGCGCTGGCCGACAGCGCCTCCGCCAGCCAGCTCGAAGCCGCGCGGGCGCAAGCGATCCAGACTGAAGCGGACGAAAAGCGCTTCCGCGGGCTGGTCGGTCGTGGCGCCGTATCGGCATCGGCCTATGACCAGGCTAAGGCCGCCGCCGATGCCGCCGCGGCGCGCTTGCGTGCCGCGCAGGCCCAGGCGGCCGTCAGCGCGAATGAGGCCGGCTACTCCGTCCTCCTCGCAGACGCCGACGGCACCGTGGTCGAAACGCTCGCCGAGCCAGGCCAGGTCGTCACCGCCGGCCAGGTGGTTATCCGCCTTGCCCACGCAGGCCCGCGCGAGGCGCTGGTGTCCCTGCCGGAAACCCTGCGCCCCGCCATCGGCTCCACCGCGCGCGCCACGCTCTACGGCGCCGACGGCGCGGCCACGAGCGCGCACCTGCGCCTGCTCTCGGACGCGGCGGATCCGCTCACGCGCACCTTCGAAGCCCGCTACGTGCTCGATGGCACGGTCGCGGACGCGCCGCTGGGCGCCACGGTGGTCATCCACCTCGCATCCCTCCACGCAGCGCCCGCGACGGTTCCACTCGCGGCGATCTTCGATCGCGGCAAGGGCCCGGGCGTCTGGGTCGTACAGGACAAGGGATCCACCGTGACGTGGCGCGCCGTGACGCTCGGCACCGTCGGCGCGGAGACCGTCGCCGTCACCGCCGGCCTCCACGCGGGCGAGCGCTTCGTCGCGCTCGGCGCGCATCAACTGCACGACGGGGAGCAGGTGCGTACCGCACAGGTCGCGGGGATCCAGCCATGAGCGGCTTCAATCTTTCGGCGCTCGCCGTGCGCGAGCGCGCCGTCACCCTCTTCCTCATCATCGCCGTCTCCGTCGCGGGGCTGTTCGCCTTCGTGCACCTGGGTCGCGCCGAAGATCCGGCGTTCACGGTCAAGGTCCTGACCATCGTGACGGCGTGGCCCGGCGCCACGGCGAAGGAAATGCAGGACCAGGTCGCGGAGCCGCTGGAAAAGCGCTTGCAGGAGCTGAAGTGGTACGACCGCAGCGAGACCTTCACCCGTCCTGGCGTGGCCTGGACGACGCTGACGCTGCGCGACGACACGCCACCGGGCGAAGTGCAGGAAGAGTTCTACCAGGCACGCAAGAAGCTCGGCGACGAAGCGGCGAAGCTTCCGCAGGGCGTCATCGGGCCGCTGATCAATGACGAGTATGCGGACGTCACCTTCGCCCTGTACGCGCTGAAGGCACGCGGTGAACCGCAGCGCCTGCTCGTGCGCGAGGCCGAAACGCTTCGCCAGCAGCTGCTCCACGTCCCGGGCGTGAAGAAGGTCAACATCATCGGCGAGCGCCCGGAGAAGATCTTCGTCGAGTTCTCCCACGAGCGCCTTGCCACGCTCGGCATCGCGCCCACCGCGATCTTCGATGCATTGAACAAGCAGAACGTGCTCACCGCCGCGGGCTCGATCGATACGGCCGGCCCGCAGGTGCTGATCCGGCTCGATGGCGCATTCGATGACCTGAAGACCATCGAGCAGACCCCGGTGATCGCGAACGGCAAGACCGTGCGCCTCGCCGACATCGCCACGGTGCGTCGTGGCTACGAAGATCCCGCCACCGTCCTCGTCCGTAACGGCGGCGAGCCGTCGCTGATCCTCGGCGTCGTGATGCGCGAGCGCTATAACGGCCTCGAACTCGGCAAGGCGCTGGAAAAAGAGGCCGCGACCATCTCGCGCGACCTGCCGCTCGGGCTGTCCTTCACCAAGGTGACCGATCAGGCCGTTAACATCGCCGAGGCCTATGACGAGTTCATGCTGAAGTTCTTCGTCGCCCTCGCCGTGGTGATCGCGGTCAGCCTCATCAGCCTGGGCTTCCGCGTCGGCCTGGTGGTCGCCGCGGCCGTCCCGCTCACACTGGCCGGCGTTTTCATCATCATGCTGGTCACGGGGCGCGATTTCGACCGCATCACGCTGGGCGCACTTATCCTCTCACTGGGCTTGCTGGTCGATGACGCGATCATCGTCATCGAGACGATCGTCGTAAAAATGGAGGAAGGCAAGGACCGCGTCGCCGCGGCCACGTACTCCTGGAGCCACACCGCGGCACCCATGCTCGCGGGCACCCTGGTCACCGCCATCGGCCTCATGCCGGTCGGCTTCGCCCAATCCACCGCGGGCGAGTACGCGGGCAACATCTTCTGGGTAGTGATGTTCTCGCTGCTCACCTCGTGGTTCGTCGCCGTCATCTTCACCCCGTACCTTGGCGTGAAGATGCTGCCGAAGATCGCTCCCGTGCCAGGCGGCCACGCCGCCATCTACGGTACGCCGCGTTACCAGGCGTTCCGCCGGCTCATCGCATTCGTCGTGCGGCGCAAGGTCATCGTGGCGCTGGGCGTCGTCGGCCTGTGCGCCGTCGCAGTGTTCGGCATGGGCTTCGTTCGCCAGCAGTTCTTCCCGATTTCCGATCGCCCCGAGGTTCTGGTGGAGGTGCAGATGCCGGAAGGCACGGCCCTCGATGCGACCCAGCGGGCGGCGACGAAGGTGGAGGACTGGCTGCGCAAGCAGCCCGAGTCCGCCATCGTCACCACGTACATCGGCCAGGGCGCGCCGCGCTTCTTCCTGGGCATGGCCCCGGAACTGCCGGATCCGTCGTTCGCCAAGATCGTGGTGCTGACCCAGGATGAGAAGGCCCGCGAAGCGTTGAAGCTGCGCGTGCGCCAGACTGTGCAGGATGGCCTTGCGCCCGAGGCACGCGTGCGCGCCACGCAGATCGTTTTCGGGCCGCCCTCGCCCTTCCCCGTCGCGTTCCGTGTCTCCGGGCCTGACGAAGACAAGGTCCGGGCCATCGCCGGACAGGTCCGCGAGGTGATGCAGAAGAACCCTGCCATGCGCACGGTGAATTCGGACTGGGACGAGCGCGTGCCCACGGTGCATTTCGTGCTCGACCAGGATCGGCTCCAGGCCATCGGCCTGAGCACCCACGACGCCGCCCAGCAGATGCAGTTCCTCCTCACGGGCATCACCGTCACCAGCGTGCGCGAAGACATCCGCTCGGTGGACGTGGTCGCCCGCAGTGCTGGCCCAACCCGACTGGACCCGGCGCGGCTCGGTGCCTTCTCGCTCGTGGGTAGCGCCGGCCAGCGCGTGCCGCTCGACCAGCTCGGCCATGCCGAGACGCGCATGGAGGATCCGATCCTGCGCCGGCGCGACCGGGTCACGACGATCACCGTGCGCGGCGACATCGATGAACGCGTGCAGCCGCCGGACATTTCCATGCAGCTCATCACGCAGCTCAAGCCGCTGGTGGCTTCACTCCCGCCGGGCTATGCGATCGACACCGCCGGCGCGCTCGAGGAAGCGGGCAAGGCGAACAAGGCGCTCGCCGCCGTGTTCCCGCTGATGATCCTGCTGATGATGATCGTGATCGTGTTCGAGGTGCGCTCGATCTCGGGCATGCTGATGATCCTGGCCACCGCGCCACTGGCCCTGGTCGGCATGGTGCCGACGCTGCTGCTGTTCCACCAGCCGTTCGGCTTCAACGCCATCCTGGGCCTGATCGGCCTGGCTGGCATCATCATGCGCAACACGCTGATCCTGATTGGCCAGATCCATACGAACCAGCGCGAAGGCCTCGATCCCTACCACGCGGTGGTGGAAGCGACG
This sequence comes from Luteibacter sp., assembly GCF_051958795.1. GTDB lineage: Bacteria > Pseudomonadota > Gammaproteobacteria > Xanthomonadales > Rhodanobacteraceae > Luteibacter. The sequence goes on from NZ_JBQCFT010000038.1 coordinate 19,667, forward strand.
GTGCAACGTTCGCGCCCGGTGATCCTCACTGCGCTCGCCGCCGTGCTCGCGTTTATTCCCCTGACCTTCTCGGTGTTCTGGGGCTCACTGGCCTTCACGCTGATCGGCGGCACCATCGGCGGTACCGTGCTGACGCTGTTGTTCCTGCCAGCGCTGTATGCGATCTGGTACCGCATCAGGCCCGCCTAAGCCTTGTGGGAGCGCGCTTGCGCGCGATAGAGGCCGACGAGTGCCTCTATCGCGCATGCGCATTCAAGCGCCGAAGGGAACCCGATCACCCAGCGACAAGATCAACCGACGCTTCCGCCGTCAGCGACAGGAACGTAAAGCTCTCCTGCAGGTACAGCGTCACCGAGGTGGCGTCATGCGAGTCATAACCGATCGATACATCCTGGCCAAGGTGTAGCTCGTAATCGCCGCCACGGGTCGAAACAAGCAGCCCGCCCTCGATGGCCGGTGCCCAGACGATGCCGCCATCGAGCATCCCGTGCAGCTCACGGTAGACCGGGTAACCCTCGTCGGTCGCCCCGTTCACGGCGGCATAGGCCTTTGCACCAAGGGCCAGGCGGTACGGCCCGTTCACACCCGCGAGCCGGAGCTCGCTCAATGCCTTGGCCACCGCGCGCGGATACGCGGCGATATCCGCCGGCAACGCGACCTTCTTGTTGTCGCTCGCCTGGCGGATGCCCGTGATGCCGGCATCGCCATAGCCGTCGATGACCGCACGGTCCTCGGCGAAGGCCAGCTTGCGCGCCGCGTCCTTCAGCGGCTGCAGGTCGGGGTCGTTCGAGCCGCGCGCGACGCCGTCGAGCTCTTCACGCGAGAGCACGAAGGGGACGCGTAGCTCGACCAGCGGCGCCATCTGCCGCTGCAATGCGCGAACGCCCTGATCCGGCGCGGCGATCTCGCGGACGTGGCCGGTCGCCACGCCGCCGAGGTCGTAGCCACGCGGGCCTACTACGTCGACAAGGCGCCTGGCCGCCATGTGCTCCTTCAGGGTGCGCGTGGCTTCGTCTTCAATCTGCTTCCACGCGCCGCCGCTGACGGGCGCGAGTTCACGGAACAGGTTACCCATGTTGCTTCTCCATCTTGAGCGAGCCGATGCCCAGCGAGCCGTCACCGGACGGCGCCGACGCATCGGAGTCGGAATCGATACGCGCGCCGGTGGCACCCGGCGCATCGGGGATATCACTGAGGAAGCTGGCGGCCGGCACGAAGAATAGGCAGCCCGTCTTCGCGATGCTGAAATCGAGCAGGCGATCGTAGTTACCGGGCGGCAGGCCGACGAACATGTGTTCGAGCATCTTCTCGGTGCGCGCCGGTGAGCGCGCATAACCGATGAAATACGTACCGAACTCACCCTTGCCGACATCGCCGAACGGCATGTTGTCGCGAACAATATCCAGTTCCTGGCCATCCTCCTCGATGCTGGTGAGGACGTTGTGCGCGTACGAGGGCTTGGCCGCGTCGTCGAGCTCGATATCGGACAGCTTGTGCCGGCCGATGATCTTCTCCTGCGCCTCCACCGGCACTTCGTTCCAGCGCTTCAGGTCGTGCAGGTACTTCTGCACGATGACGTAACTGCCGCCGGTGAAGGCGGGATCCTCATCGGCGATCACGGCCGCCTCGATCGCCTCGAAGCCGGTGGGGTTCTCGGTGCCGTCGACGAAACCGATCAGGTCGCGATCATCGAAGTACTTGAAGCCGTGCGTCTCGTCGACGACCTCGACCGCGCCATCCAGGCGGGCAAGGATCTGCGTCGCGAGTTCGAAGCAGAGGTCCATGCGCTTCGCGCGGATATGCAGCAGGACATCGCCCGGCGTGGAAGGCGCGCGATGCACGCCGTTGATCTCCTTGAACGGATGCAGGTTCGCCGGGCGCGGACCGGAGAACAGGCGGTCCCACACGGTGGAACCGAAGCCCATCACGCAGGAAAGCTGCCCATCGAGATCGCGGAAGCCGACGGCGCGCAGCAGGCCGGCAAGGTCACCGCACATGCCACGCACGGCTTCCGCCGCCACCGATCCCGGGTTCACCGTGAGCACGAGGAACATGGCCGAGCGCGACAGCGTAGCCACCACCGGCTGGGGAACAACAGTTGCCACGGTTTTCACCCCTTCATATCGTCTGGCGAAAGGATCCACCACGGCCACGTAGGGTGGCAAGTGCGATGCAGCTATTCGTCGCCGACGAAGCTGACGAAACGCCGGCCGGCGCCTTCGAGATCCGCGGCCTGGAGGCCACGCGCGCCTGCCGATTCGAGCAGCCACATCGTGCGCAACCGGTGCGATACCAGGATCCAGTCCGATTCCGGCGCAGCATAGTTGGAAGGAACTGCCATGGCTTGCAAAACCTCGCGCATGCGTTCGCGGCCGGGCGTATGGGCCAGCATCCCTTCGTTGGCCAACCCGGCCTCATGGATGCCGAGGAGGTTGCACAGCTCGTGCTTCGCATCGGCTTCCACATAGTCATCCTCGCGGCGCCGGACCACCGCCGCGGCGACCACCGGATCGGCCCAGCTGCCGTCATCGGCCCGCAGCACCTCGGGCGTCTGCCAGGCCTCGGGCGGGCAAAGCTTCAGCGCCGGATCCACGTCGATGAACGGGTTCACCTCGGCCGGGTAGACGCGGCACGCCGTCGGCCGGCGCTCGTAAATCCCGCAGCCCATGTCGGCGCGCAGGTTCGGGCAGGCTCCGTCGAAACTCGCCACCAGGGTCACGACCACGCGAACCGGGAGCTGGCCGCTACGTGCCAGGAAAGAACGCTTGCGCTTGTGCCACGCGGGACCGTTATCGGCGGCGGGTTCTTCGGGCCATGGCACGGCCTCGCAAAAAACTTCGACCTCGCCGCCATCATCGAGCCACCGCCGCGCTTCATCCAGGCTCAACGGAAGGCGCAGGCCATGACAGCAGCGGCCGCACATGGTGCATGAGAAATGGAGAGGCATGGTGCGGCCGGGGGGATGGATTCGGCCATTCTAACGGTGCGGAAGATCGCGGCCTAGCGGGTCTTCTTGGGCCGCGTGGGTGATCCATGACCCTGATCCCAATCGAAAGGCTCACGCAGCTGCTCGACCAGGTAGTCGACGAACGCTCGCACCGTGCTCGGAAGGTGCGCACGCGTGGCGTACACGATGCTGATGTCGAGGCTTTCCGCGGGATAGCCTGGCAGCACCTGTACCAGTTCGCCGCGCTGCATGGCCGGGCCGAGAATGAAGCTGGGGCCGAAGACCACCCCGGCACCCGCAACGGCCGCGGCGGAAAGCATCTGCACGTTATCCGCGGCGAGGCGGGTCTTGCCCGCGATGCGATGGCTCGTCCCGCTCGAGTCGCGCACCGTCCAGTCCGCGGGCGACACAGCCTCGCTGAAAGCAAGCATGGGCAGCCCGGCAAGGTCCGCCGGCGTCAGCAGTGGGCCGTGCTTCGCAACGAATCCAGGCGACGCACAAAGGACCATCCTGCATGCGCCAAGGCGCCGCGCCACCAGCGTTGAATTCGCCAGCTTGCCAATGCGCAACGCCACATCCACCGCGTCGCTGCGCATGTCACGGTAGCGGTCGTCCAGCTGGACCTGCAGGCTGACACCGGGGTACTGCGCGAGGAACCCGGCGACGACCGGTCCCAGGTGGAGCGCGCCAAACGTCACCGGCGCCGTCACGCGCAACGTGCCCGAGATCGCCCCGGTCTGAGCCCGCGCCTCGTCATCCGCCTCGCGGACCGCACCCAGGATATGCCGGCATCGATCGAGGTAGCGATCACCCTCCGGGGTCAATGCCAGTTGCCGCGTCGAGCGCCTGAGCAGCGCGACGCCAAGCTCCGCTTCCAGGGCCGCCAGGTGCTTGCTCGCCCGGGACGGCGTCATGTCGAAGGCCCGCGCCGCCGCCGCGATGCTGCCCATGCGCACCGCGGCTTCGAAAACGGCCATGCAAGTCAAGCGATCCATTCCATCGATTCCTGACCGGCTGTCGGTCCCGTGGTGGCCCTAATCGTAGCGCCATGCCGTCCCCACGATAGGAAAACTTTCCCGTCATTGCAGGTCCCACCATGCAAGCCCCCGTCTCCATTGCCGGCATCCTCGCCCCGGATACCGCCTATACCCGCAAGGCCAGCGACCTCGTCGCGCGCGTGCACAACCGCGAGATGCTCAACCATGTCCATCGCTCCTGGTGGTTCGCCGATTTCCTCGGCCGCAAGCGTGGCCTCACGTACGATCGTGAGGTCGTGTACCTTGCATCGGTCATGCACGACCTCGGCCTTGCCGAGCCGTTCCACGCCGACAAGCGCTTTGAGGTGGATGGCGCGGATGCTGCCCGCAGCACGCTGCGTGCCGATGGCTTCGACGAAGAACGCGTGCAGACGGTCTGGGATGCGATCGCGTTCCACTCGAGCATCGGCATAGCCGAGTACAAAGCACCGGAGATTGCCCTCGTCCACATGGGTTCGCACCTCGACGTGCTCGGCTTCTACTACGACGAGGTGACGCCAGCGCTGATCGACGACACGCTGCAGCTCTACCCGCGCGTCGGGTTCGCAGCCGCCTTCCAGGCTGCACTGGCCGAGGTGATCCGCAAGAAGCCGCTACTCGCGGCGGGCACGGGGCTTGTCGACATCGGGCATCGCCACGTTCCGGGGTTCCATCTGCCGAACGGTTGTGACCTCCTGGAGAACACTGTGTTCGAGTCGAGGCATGGTCACGCCCGGTCGGGGAGCGACACGGCGGGCGTATGATCCGCAGTATCGCGTCGCATCCCGCGACGGCAGCCAGGGCCCCGCCATGAAACGCATCGGCTTCCTCTCGTTCGGCCACTGGACCGACTCCCCGCACTCGGGGACGCGTTCGGCGAAGGACGTGCTCCTGCAATCGATCGACCTGGCGGTGGCGGCGGAAGCGGTCGGCGCGGACGGTGCGTACTTCCGCGTGCACCATTTCGCCAACCAGCTTGCGTCGCCTTTCCCGCTCCTTGCGGCGATCGGCGCGCGCACAAGCCGGATCGAGATCGGGACCGGCGTGATCGACATGCGCTACGAGAATCCCCTCTACATGGTGGAAACCGCCGGCGCCGCGGACCTTATCAGCGGCGGACGCCTGCAGCTCGGCATCAGCCGTGGCTCACCCGAGCAGGTCATCGATGGCTGGCGTCACTTTGGCTACGCACCGGACGAAGGTGAAACCGACGCGGACATGGGCCGGCGCCACGCGGAAGTGTTCCTGCAGTTGCTCGAAGGCAAGGGCTTCGCCGAACCCAACCCGAATCCCATGTTTCCCAACCCACCAGGCCTCCTGCGCCTCGAGCCGCATGCGCCCGGCCTGCGCGACCGTATCTGGTGGGGCTCCGCGTCCAACGCCACGGCAGTATGGGCGGCGAAGATGGGCATGAACCTGCAGAGCTCTACGCTCAAGGCCAACGAAACCAACGAGCCGCTGCATGTGCAGCAGGCGAAGCAGATGCGTGCCTATCGCGAGGCCTGGGCCGAGGCGGGTCACGCGCGCGAGCCGCGGGTGTCGGTGCTGCGTTCGATCTTTCCGCTGATGAACGATATGGATCGCGCCTACTTCGGCCGCAGCAAGAGTAGCGACCAGATCGGCTTCATCGACAACATGGAAGCGGTCTTCGGCCGCACGTATGCCGCCGAGCCCGAGGCGCTCGTGGCCGATCTCGCCAGCGACCAGGCCATCGCGGAGGCCGACACCTTGCTGCTCGCCGTACCCAACCAGCTCGGTGTCGACTACAACGTGCACCTGCTCGAATCGATCCTGAAACACGTCGCGCCGGCGCTCGGCTGGCGCTAATCCGTCTCTTAATGCGCTGCGACACGTGCCCGCCGCGCGTCCCGGTGCGACGCGCCATGCGACCGTGTGCAATGCAGCGATTCCTGCCCGATCGTGAACCGTTCGTTAGGTGAGCGTGCACGTATCGATTATGCACACTCACTGAACCATCACGAATTACGCTTATATCCGACATCGGATATGTATTTTATTGATGTGTGTCGCAGAACACGTCCGCGTGGGCTACCCGCCGCGCACGCCTCGCGTCTAAGCTCCGAAGGCGAAGCACCACGATCAGACATGTCGCGGCATCATTTGTCCGACAATTCTGAAGACTGTCCCCCGCGTGCTCACGACATGGATTTCACCATCACGGTGCATTCACCGTGGTGCACGGCGGTTGTTGCGATTTTGTGTCGAATGGAAGCGTGAGATTCGTGCGCTTAGTGAGTCATTCATCAAAACCTCGTTATAACCGTTCGGACGGCCATTTCACTCTGGGACACCCTGCCCACGCATGATGAACTCAACAGATCAGGCGCGTGACAACGACACCCTCGACCTAAACGCGCTGTTCGGCACGCTTTTAGACCATAAGTGGGTCATAGCTACTGTCACCGGAGCCTTCTTCCTAATCGGCGTTCTCTACACGGTGTTCGCCACACCGATCTACCAGGCCACGTCTGTGGTGCAGGTGGAACAGAAGACGCCTTCCCTTCCCGGCTTGAGTGACCTCACGCAGTCACTCGGCACCACCGCATCGCAGGCCACGACAGAGATCGCGCTCATCACGTCGCGCCTGGTCATCGGCCAGGCCGTCGACGAGCTGAAGCTGAATGTCCAGGTCGATCCGCAGCGCATGCCGATACTCGGCGACTATCTCTCGCGGGGCCGCAAGCCCGGCAACCTCGGACCCGTCCGTTTCGGCCTGAGCCGTTACGGCTGGGGTGGCGAGATCGTCGACATCTTCAAGCTCGACCTGCCGGATAACCTGCTGAATCACAAGCTCGAACTGCGTGCCGGCGAGAACCACCAGTTCACCCTGCTGGACGATAACGGCAAGACCCTGGCGCAAGGCACGGTCGGGCAGCTCGTCAAGGCGGGCGATGTCACCGTGCAGATCCGCCAGCTGGTCGCCAACCCGGGCACACGCTTCGATGTGGTGGAGCAGCCGCCGCTCACCACGATCAGCAAGCTGCAGACCGATATCGTTGCCCTGGAACAAGGCGCGGATTCCGGCATCATCGATCTCAGCTACAAGAACGCCGACCCGGTCCTCGCGCAAAGCCTGATGGACCATGTCACCCGGGCGTATGTGCGGCAGAACGTCGAACGCAATTCCGCCGAGGCCGCCAGCCAGCTGCAGTTCGTGAAGGACCAGCTGCCGAAGGTGCGCAACGAGCTCGACCGCGCGCAGTCGGCCCTGAATGTCTTCCAGACCAAATCACATGCGGTCGATATCAGCATGCAGACCAAGGGCCTGCTCGACCAGATCGTCGGCGTCGAGAACAACATCCAGCAGCTGCACATGCAGCAGGCGGACATCGATCGTCGCTTCACCCATGACCACCCGGCCTACCAGGCGCTGCAACAGCAGATGGGTACGCTGCAGGCGCAGAAGGCGGCCATGGAGAAGCAGGTAGGCGACCTGCCGGATACCCAGCAGGAGCTGCTGAAGCTCAACCGCGATGTGCAGGTCAGCTCCAATACCTATACCAGCCTGCTCAACCAGGCCCAGCAGCTGGATATCGCCCGCGCCGGCACGGTCGGCAACGTGCGCATCGTGGATCGTTCGCTCGTCGACGTGAACCAGCCGGTGCAGCCGCGCAAGGCACTGGTGGTCGTCATCGCCACATTCCACGGCGGCTTCCTTGCCCTCGCCTTCGTCTTCCTGAAGCAGATCCTCAACCGTGGCGTCGAAGACCCCACGGCCATCGAAGACCTCGGGCTGCCGGTCTACGCCTCCGTGCCACTCAGCCGAGGGCAGACCACGAGCAACCGCGGCAAGAAGCGCACGTTGCTCGCCGTCGCCGAACCGGCCGACCTGGCCGTGGAAGCCTTCCGCAGCCTGCGCACCAGCCTGCACTTCGCGCGGCTGGAGGCGAAGAACAACATCCTGATGATCTCGGGTGCCAGCCCGTTCGCCGGCAAGACGTTCGTTTCCGCGAACCTCGCGGCGGTGATCGCGCAATCCGGCCAGCGCGTACTCCTGATCGACGGCGACATGCGCCGCGGCACCCTGCACCAGCACCTCGGTATCCGCGCCGGCGAAGGCCTCTCGGATCTGCTCGTCGGCACGCGTGAAGTCGACGCGGTGATGCAGAAGAACATCGTGCCCAACGTGGATTTCATCACCCGCGGGCGCGTACCGCCCAACCCCTCCGAACTGCTGATGCACCAGAACTTCACCCAGTTCATCGAGGGCGTGGTGCCGAAGTACGACCTGATCATCATCGATACACCGCCGATCCTCGCGGTGACCGATGCCGCGGTGATCGGCCACCACGCCGGCACCAGCCTGCTCGTGGCGCGCTTCGGCCTGAACAAGGCGCGCGAGCTGGCCCTGGCCCAGCAACGCTTCGAACAGAACGGCGTCGAGCTCAAGGGCGCCATCTTCAACGCCGTGGAACGCCGCACCGCCGGGTATTCCGCTTACGCCTACTACAAGTACCAGACCGAGCCGACGTAACCATGACGCGCATCCTTATCGTCGGGAACCACACCTGCGGCAACCGTGGTGACGCCGCCATCCTTCGTGGTTTGCTCCAGTGCCTGGAAGAAGCCATCCCGGGCGGACGGATCGATGTGATCAGCCGCTTCCCGACCAGCTCCGCCTGGCTGATGGGGCGCCGGCTCGAGCCGGATACGCTCAATGCTTACTACAACGAGGCGGGGAAGAAGCGCTTCGGTTCCCTGCGCGCCAAGCTGCTCCGCCGTTTCATCCCGTGGCTGCTGCACGGCCACATGATGAAGACCGGCTGGTCCCGGTTCATCAGCCTGCCGCGTCGGCACAAGGAGTACATCGCCTCGCTGGCATCGTACGACCTGGTCATCCAGGTGGGTGGTTCGTTCTTCGTGGACCTCTACGGGCCGACGCAGTACGACCACTCGTTGTGCGCCCTGCTGGCCGGCCGGCCCATCTTCTTCATAGGCCACAGCGTGGGCCCGTTCGAGCACCCGCTGTTCCGCAAGATCTCGCAGGACGTCATGGCGCGGGTCGATGCGCTCGCGCTGCGCGAGGAAGTGAGCCTCAAGCACATGGCCGATGGCCAGGTACCGCAGACGAAGGTGCGCGCCGCGGCCGACACCGCATGGCTGGTCTCCACCGGCGAGCCCGTGCAGGCCAGCGCGCGGCCCACGGTCGCGGTGACCTTCCGAGAACTGGCCCCGTTCGACAAGCGCCTTGGCATCAGCCAGGACACGTACGAAACCGCCTTCGCCGAACTGCTCGACGCAGTGGCGGACGCGGGTTACCAGGTGCAGGCCCTTTCAACCTGCACCGCGATCGATGGCTACCCCAAGGACGATCGCATGATCGCCCTGCGCGTCCGCAACCGGATGCGCCGCGCCGACGCCATGGATGTGGAGATGGACGAGCTCAACGACGTGGAGCTGGGCAACCGCTTCGCGCAGTGCGCGCTCACCATCGGCACGCGCCTGCATAGCGCGATCATGTCCATGAACTTCGGCACGCCGGCGGTGGCGCTGGCGTACGAACACAAGAGCGAGGGCGTGATGAAGCGGCTCGGTACGTCGGAGCTGTCCATGCCCGTGAAATCGCTGCTGGATGGCTCGCTGAAGGCCAAGGTGCTCGGCCTGCTCCAGGACGAGGGCCTGCGGCCGCGCGTCGCCGCCGCGGTGGCGCGCGAGAAGGCCTTCGCGCGTGAATCCGTGCTTGCGACGCTCGGCGTCGGGTCGTGACCATGGTGGTGCTGTTCGTCCTCCCCGAGTTTCCGAAGTACTCGGAAACCTTCGTGATCGACCAGATCGTCGGCCTGCTCGATCGCGGGTTCGATGTGCGGATCCTGGCGGTCAGCCGCGGCAGCTCGCCCACGCCGGGCGACATCGTGGAGCAGCGGGGCCTGATGGATCGCGCCACCTTCGTTTTCAACCAGTCGGCATCGGTGATGCCGGGCTGGCAGCGCCTGCTCGATCGCGTGAAGCAGGTGCTGCCCGCACTGGGCGAGCCACGCGTGCGTGGCGCCCTCTCCGCGCGCCGCTATGGTCATGTCGCCCGCAGCCTCACGCTAGCCGGTGCGGTCAGCCGCATCCGCCACCCGATCAAGGCCGACGCGATCATCGCCCACTTCGGCCCGACCGGAATCCTGGCCGTGCACCTGCGTTCGCTCGGCCTCATCGAAGGGCCGCTGTATACGGTGTTCCACGGCTACGACCTTTCACAGCACAGCGTCCTGGCCCGCCACGCGACCGACTACCCCATCCTGTTCAGCGCGGGCGAGCGCATGCTCCCGATCAGCACGCGCTGGCAACGCAAGCTCGAGGCCATGGGCTGTGCGCCGGAGAAGATCCAGGTGCACCGCATGGGTGTCGACCTCGAAAGCTTCCCGTTCCGCCAGCGTGCGAGCGACGCGCTCTCGCCCGAGCGCACGCTCCGTGTGGTGACGGTCGCGCGGCTGGTCGAGAAGAAGGGTGTCCGCTACCTGTGCGAAGCGGTGGCCGACGCCGCCACGAACGGCGTGCCGATCGATCTGGAGATCATCGGCGACGGCCCGCTGCAGGCCGAGCTCGAGGCTTTCGTGGCGTCGCGTGGCATGGCGGCCCACATCCATCTGCGCGGCCGCCGCGACAAGGCATTCGTCCAGGCCGCGCTGCGCGCCGCCGACGTCTTTGCCCTGCCCAGCGTCACCGCCGCGGATGGCGATCAGGAAGGCATCCCGGTCTCCCTGATGGAGGCCATGGCCGCGGGCGTCCCCTGCCTTTCCACCGTGCACAGTGGCATCCCCGAGTTGATCGAGGACGGCCGGAGCGGCTGGCTGGTGCCGGAACGCGATGCGGCGGCGCTGGCTGAAAAGCTGGCCGCGATCCAGCGCGGGTCCTACGACCTGGCGGCCGTCGCCCGTCACGCCCGCGAGACCGTGGAAGCCCGCTTCAACCAGCACCGGCTGCACGACCAGCTGGCCGCGCAGCTGGCCTGACGGGAGCGCACGATGGCATCCGTTCGCCGCGACGCACTCTGGACCGCTGGCTCGACCGTCGTCAGCGCGCTAAGCCAGCTGCTGCAGATCGCCCTGCTGGCTCACCACGTGGATGCGCACCTGCTGGGCGCGCTAGCCATCGTCAACGTGGTGAACGCGGTGGCCACCATGCTGCAGGACATGGGGCTTTCCAGTTACCTCATCCACCGCCAGGACATCAGCAAACCGGAGCGGACCTCGCTGTTCCTCATCAGCACCGGCCTTGGCGTGGTCTCCGCCGCCGTGCTCTTCGTCGCTTCGTACGGCATCGCGGACTTCTACCAGTCCGAGGTGCTTGGCCAGCTCATGCGCCTGTCCACGCTGAACTTCCTGATGCTCGGCGTCGCGGCGCAGTACCAGGCCAGCCTGATCAAGGCGTTCCAGATCCCGCGCCTGGCACGGATCGAAGTGGCCGGCCGCCTGTCCGGCCTGGCGACCCTGGTGGTCATGGTCCTGGGGTTCAACGCGTCGATCGAGGCAGCGGTATGGGCAATGGTGGTGAACAGCTTCGTGCGCCTCGCGCTGTTCGTGCTGGCCTCCGACCGCGAGTGGCACCCGGGCCGCGAATTCGACCGGCAGATCATCGGGGAAGCGTTCCGCTATGGCGCGTTCCAGTTCGGCTCGCAGGTGATCAACCAGCTGCGCAGCCAGGCCGACCAGATCATCCTCGGCAAATTCCTTGGCCTTGCCTCGCTGGGCGTCTATTCGCTCGCCAAGGAGCTGGTGCTGCAGCCGACGAAGCTGATCATGCCTGTCGCTGCGCGCCTCGCCTTGCCCCGCCTGGCCACGTTGCAGGGCGATCCTGCCGCGCTACGACGCATCTACCTGCTCGGCCTGCGCGGCGTGTCCATCTTCAGCGCCACGGTCTTCATCATGCTGGCCGTCGCCGCGCCGCTGGCGGTGACCATCCTGTATGGCCATCGCTACGACGGCGTCGCAGCGCTCATCCCGCTGATGCTGCTGTTCGGCATGCTGCGCCCGCTGGGCTCGCTCATCGGCGCCCTGAGCCAGAGCCTGGGGCGTTCGGATATCGAGTTCAGCTGGAACCTCAAGATCTGCGGGATCACGCTCGCCGTGAGCGTGTTCGGCGCCATGTCGCGCTCGCTCGAGGTGATGGCGGTGGCCCTGGCCTTCAGCCAGGTGCTGTCCACCATCCTCTCGTACTACTTCTTCTCCTCGAAGATCATTTCCATCACCCCACGCGATTTCTTCAGCGCCTGGACGCTGGAGAGCTTCATCCCCTATGCCTTCCTGATGCTGGCCGTCGCGATCTACCCCGCCGACGACTGGAAGGCCTGCGCCATCCGTTTCGCGTTCGCCGTGCCGCCGCTCGCCTGGCTGGCCTGGCGCAATCGTGCCGTGTTGCTCTCGCGCCATGCGGCGCCGGTGGGAGCCTGAAATGAGGAGCGAACACGCCATGCCGCTGGTAAGTGTCTATATCCCTACCCGTAACCGTTCGGCGCTGCTGCGCCGGGCCATCGACTCCGTCCTGGCCCAGAGTTACCCGGAGATCGAGATCCTCGTGTGTGACGAGGCGTCCGACGACGATACCCCCGAGGTAATGGCCGGATACATCGAGCGTTACCCGGGCAAGTTCACGTACCTGCGCAACGACACACCGCAGGGCGCCTGCCGTGCGCGTAACCGCTGCATCGAGCACGCGAGCGGCACCTATGTCACCGGCCTCGACGACGACGATTTCTTCCATCCGCAACGGGTGGAATGCCTGGTGGGGCTGTACGAGGCGCATGCGCCCTCGTTCGCCTGCACCCGGTTCCGCTACTTCCAGGACCTGCAGCAGGTCGAGCCGCTGCGCGACCGGAAGTTCGGTTCCGCCGAGTTGTTCAAGTCCGATCCGCTCACCCTGCCCGGCCTGCTTTACGCAAACCACGCCGGCAACCAGGTGCTCACCGAGCTTTCGCGCATGCGCGAACTGGGCGGGTTCGACGAGGCCATGCCGAGCTGGCAGGACTACGACATGTGGATCCGCCTGGCCGAGCGTTTCGGCCCGGCCGTGCGCTCACGCCACCTGCTCTCCTTCGTGGATGACGATCGCAGCCGCGCCCGCATCCGGAACTCGAGCAAGCGCGCCGAAGGCAGCGAGCGCTTCATCGCCAAGCATGCCGGCCTCATGAGCGCCGACCAGCGGCGTAACCACCGCAACATCCAGTACGTGATGAACCGCGAGCGCCCCCCGCTGGGCGATATCGCCAGGAACTTCTCGGTCGGCGGGTACAAGTCGACGCTGAAGGTCCTCATCCACAAGTTCTTTGGCGTGGCCCTCGGCTGATGGTGATCAACAAGACCCGCGCGATGGCGATCACCCTGATGGCGATGATCTTCGTCCAGATTCCGCTCGGGCACAGTTCGGCCAGCAAGACCCACGTGAACGTGTACCACCTGCTGCTGTTGATGATGCCGGTGCTGTACCTGCCGGCCCTGCGCTATCTCAAGCTCAACCCGGCCACCGCCTTCATCGGCGTGCTGACCGCGACCTCGATGGCCGCCGCAGCGACCTACGGTGGCGGCCTGCGCTCCACGCTGATCGTGTTCGTGGCTTCGTCGTACTTCCTGGGCATGGTCTTCGGCCACAAACTCGCAGAGATCGAGCTGCGCCGGATCTTCGTGTGGATGCTGGGCTGCTGCATCGTATTCATCTTCCTGCGCGATATCGCCTACGCCAACGCGCTCGGCTCCATCTACACACGCAGCGAATCGGCTTCCAGCGTCCTGTACATGTCCACTGGCGGCCGCAATATCGAGGCCAGCCTTCTCGCCCTGCTCTCGATCCTGCTTATCGGCACCCGGGCTTACCCCATCGCGGCGGGCATCGCCTTCCTCACCAGCGCGACCATGCTATCGCGCGCCGGCCTGATCGGCGCGGCCGTGTCCATCTTCATCGCCGCCTGGCGCATGCGGAAGACCCGCCACTACTACTTCTACACGTTCTTCTGCGTCGCCATGGTCGTGCTGGTCGTGGGCCTGATCCTGTCGCAGGTCATCGATGTTCCGGTGCTCGACCGCTTCAACCTGCAGGCCGAGACCCAGCTGGAGCACAAGAACGTCGGCCGCCTGGCCTTGTGGAGCAACGCCGGCATCGCGCTGAAACAGAACATGCTCGGCTATGGCGTGGGCAACGGCGTGCCGATCATGGAGCAGATCTCCGGCCTGAAGTTCGTCGAGAACAACGTCCACAACATCTACCTCCAGTTCTTCCTGGAGGGTGGCGTGCAGTCGGCGCTCCTCTTCCTGATCATGTGCGCGCACATCCTGTTCTCGAAGACCGAGGGCCAGAACACCAACGTAAAGGCCTTCCTGCTGCTCTACCTGATGCTCGCCTTCATCGAGTTCAGCGGCTACGAGGCCTATTTCTGGTTCTTCGTCGGCATGTTCTACGCGCGGCAGCAGGTTCGCCACCAGAGGCTGGTTGCGGAAGCCGGAGTCCACGAGAAGGCGCGCCGCGCGTGGCTGCGCAGCAAGGCCCCCCTATCCCGACCGGAGACCGCCCATGCTCAGTGATTTCCGTGCCGATGCGAGCCGCCTGAAGGCCATGCCCGGCTGGCGCGGCATGGTCTGGTGGATGCTCGACCAGTCGTTCTGGGTGATCCTGACCTACCGAATCATCGCCAGCGCCCGCGGGACCGTGTTCCACACGCCATTGCGGGTGTTCGAGAAGATCGCCGAGTTCGTGTTCAAGAGCTACCTGCCCACCACGGCCACGATCGGCCCGGGCCTGGTGATCTTCCATGCCTTCGGCGTGATCATCAACGGCAAGACCACGATCGGCCGCAACTGCACCCTGTACGCCCGGGTCTGCATCGGCAACCGCTTTCCCGGCGATGGCACGCCGACCATCGGCGATAACGTCACCATCGGCACCGGTGCCTGCATCTTCGGCCCCGTGGTCATCCCGGACAACTATGTGGTGAAGGCCAACGCGGTCATCACCCCTTCCTCGCTGCGCGACAGCGCCCCCGCTTCTTCCCTCAAAAACCACGACCCCTTAGGAGCATCGTCATGAGCGAGGCCGAGAAGCGTTTATCGATCATCATCATCACGTGGAACGAGCTGGCCAACCTGGAGCGCTGCCTGCTCTCGCTGGTGGACAAGGTGGATTTCAGCCAGGACGAAGTGATCGTGGTCGACAACGGCTCGAAGGATGGCAGCGCCGAGTTCGTCGCCACGTTGCCGCAGGTGCGCTATTTCCCGCTGGAGAGCAACCTTGGCGTCGGCCCGGCGCGCAATCGCGGCCTGTTCCTTGCCCGGGGCCGCTACTGCATGACCCTGGATAACGACACCATCTTCCTGACCGAGGACCCGGGCCGGATCGTCGAGGAGTTCTTCACCTCGCACCCCGATGCCGGCGTCGTGGGCTTCGAACTGCTCAACGTCGACCGCAGCCGCCAGGACTCCACGCGCCGCTTCCCCCGGTTCTACCAGCCGATCGCCGCGCGTGTCGCGGCCACGCGCAAGCTGGGCTTCGTGCAGCGCGAGCTGGATCGCCACCTCATGACCGACACCGTCTTCGAGAACGAATCCGACCCCATGGAGGTGGATTACGTGCTCGGTGCGAACCAGACGTTCACGAAGAAGACCGCAGCGCTCCTCATGGGTTACGACGACCGGATCTTCTTCGGCCCCGAGGACGCAGAGTTCTGCGTTAGAACCCGGAAGATAGGGCTGCGTAACTACTACTCACGGCGCATCTCGATCGTCCACGACTACAAGCGACGGACACGAAAGTTCTCGCGGCTGACGATCAAGCACCTCGCGGGGTTCGCTTACATGCTGAGGAAGCATGGCGGGGTGTTCCGGTATTCACTGAGTGAGCGGCGTTGATCCCCGGACGCTGAGGTAACGCCATCGCGCGCGAGCGCGCTCCTACAGGAGGGTTTGTATGCATCGCCGGACTTTTTTGCGGCACAGCGCGCTTGCTGTCGCGACATCCGCCCTGTTCCCGCTGGCGCGCGTCCGCGCTGCCAGCGGGAAGACCTGGTATG
>NZ_JBQCFT010000039.1:0-10267 GCF_051958795.1 Luteibacter sp.
CATCTACCAGCGCGACGCGGCGCAGGATTCGCTGGAATCCACCCGCCGCCAGGTCGTCCGTGACACGCTGAACTACTACCGCTCGGTCGTGGCCGGCATCAGCAAGGTCGAGGCGACCAAGGCCGCCGTGGAATCCGCCGAGAGCGCACGCGATGCGACGCAGGCAGGCTTCGAGGTCGGCACCCGCACGATCGTCGACGTGCTGATCGCGCAGCAGAACCTGACCTCGGCGCTGAGCGACTACTCGCAGGCCCGCCACCAGTTCGTGCTCGACAAGCTGCTGCTGAAGCAGACCGCCGGCACGGTGGACGTGAAGGACCTGGAAGCGGTGAACTCGCTGCTTCAGTAAAAGCAGCACGCTCGCGAAGACAAAGACGGCCCTACGGGGCCGTTTTTTTTGGCTGTCAGACAAGTGCCGATGTGTGTAGGCGGATGCGCACAGTGCGCTGCGCCGATACGTACAACCCTTGTAGGCATTGTCGGATGCCACCCCTAGCGAAACGCGTCCATCATGCTTCTGCCCCATGTGGGGCTCATCAAGGACGACCCATGAACGGACGCTCCCTGCTAGCTGTTGCCGCCCTGCTCGCGGCTTCCACGGCGGCTCACGCGGAAACCGACCCGTATGCCGCTTATCCCATCACCGTAAAGCAGAGTGGTCACGACAAGGAAAAGACCTACTTCGAAGTCCGCAAGGAGGTCCTCGGCCAGTGCGACCTCGATGGCGGCTACATCGATACGCTGAACTTCCAGTTCCTCGAAGGCTGGGGCGCGGCGCAAGGCATGCACTTCGTCGTCGCCAATGCCACCTGCCGCCAGCACCGCTGATCTCGTAACCAACCCCTCATCGATAAGGACATCCCATGAAGACCCTCCTCACCGCCGTGGCCCTCACCCTCGCCACCGCACCGGCCATCGCCCGCGACAGCACGATCCAGGCTGAAACGATCAGCGGTATCCGCTACCACACGGTGGCCACGGACGCCTCGTTCAACCGTGACAACGCACGCAAGGAAGCGTGGGCGAAGGCTGTGAATGAATGCGACATCCGCGGCGGCTACATGACCGAGTTCCATGCCGGCGCCACCACCACGATCATCGGCATGCCCTACGGCACGCGCCAGGAGGCCTACGCCACGTGCCGCACCGACCAGCCGGCCGCGCGCGGCGAAGGCATCATCTTCGATGACGCGCTGCCGGCGGCAAGCGTGACCGGCGCGCCGCGCCTCACGGTATCGGCGACCGGCAGCCAGCGCGGCGCCTATCTGGCCGTGCGCAACAAGGCCGTGGCGCACTGCGCGACGCGCGGCGAGCACGTGGAGCAGCTGGGCATCGGTATGTCGAAGGAACTGCAGCGTGACGGCGTGTACAGCGTCACCGCCCACCTGGCCTGCGCCCCGGCGATGTAACGGGCGTTCTGTGGGAGCTTGCTGTGGGAGCGTGCTGTGGGAGCGTGCTTGCACGCGATGGGTGCTTGCCGCACCCTCCATCGCGCGCAAGCGCGCTCCCACAGAAGGGGAGGAAGACGGGCTATTCCTGAAGCAACCTGTCCACCAGCTTCATGACCTTCCCGACCGAACCGCGTTCGCTCTCGAAGACCTGGCGCGCCGCGTGGCCCATGGCCGTGCGGCGCGCTTCGTCGCGCAACAGCGCGAGCACTTCGGTACCCAGTTCCGTACCGTCCTGCACGCGCTGGCCGCCGTGTTCGTCGAGCAGCGCCTGGGTGATCTCTTCGAAGTTGTAGGTGTACGGGCCGACCAGCACCGGCTTGCCCAACGCCGCGGGCTCGAGCACGTTGTGGCCGCCGATGGAGACCAGGCTGCCACCGACGAACGCCACGTCGGATGCCGCGAAGAAGCGCAGCAGCTCGCCCATGGAATCGATGACGAAGCATTGCGTCGCGTGGCCCGGCATGCCGTCGGCGCTGCGCGTGGCGACGTTGAAACCCAGGCTGCGGACGGAAGCCTCGACCGCCTTGAAGCGCTCTGGATGGCGCGGCGCAATGAGCAGCAGCGCATCGGGCAGGCGCCGCATGACCTCGGTATGCGCCTCGAAGACGCACATCTCCTCGCCTTCGTGCGTGCTCGCGGCGATCCACACCGGGCGCCCGCTGCCCCACGCTTCACGCATGGCCTTGCCGGCATCGAGCGCCGCATCAGGCACCGGCATATCGAACTTCAGGTTGCCGCACACCGTGAGCTGGCTGGGTTCCGCGCCGAGCAGGCGGTAACGCGCCGCATCGGTGCGCGACTGCGCGGCGATATGGCTCACGCAGCGGAGCGCGCGGCGCACCAGCGAGCTCATCCGCGCATAGCCCCGGAGCGAGCGCTCGGAGAGGCGCGCGTTGGCGATCAGCAGCGGGATGCCGTGCCGGCGGCAGGCGAAATACAGGTTGGGCCAGATCTCGGTTTCCACGATCACCGCCAGCCGCGGCCGCACGCTGCGCAGGAAGCGCTTCACCGCGAACGGCAGGTCGTAGGGCAGGTACACGCTGTGCACGGTATCGCCGAACAGCTGGCGCACGCGCTCGGAGCCGGTCGGGGTCACCGTGGTCACCAGCATCGGCGCACGCGGGTAGGCCTCCATCAGGGCCTTCACCAGCGGCTCCGCGGCGTTGACCTCGCCCACCGAGACGGCATGCACCCACAGGCACCCTGCCAGGCGTGGCTCCCTGAACCGGCCGAACCGTTCGCGCCAGCGCACGTGGTAATCCCCGTAGCGCATGCCACGCGCCATGAGCCGGAGCATGACCAGCGGCGTGAACAGGTACATGGCCAGGTTGTAGAGCAGGCGCAGGAACACGCTATCCCCGGGGTGGAGGGTTGGCCGGGCAGTATAGCCGCCCCAGTCCGCTACAATGGCCGGCCATGCCCGGAATGCCCCGCCCCACCCTCACCCGTTCGCTGCTGGCGCCCCGCAACTGGGCGGCCTGGCTGGGCGTGGGCGTGATCTGGCTCATCGCCCACCTGCCGTTCCGCTGGCTCATGGGCCTGGGCCGCACCGCCGGCCGTCTGGCCCTGCACCTGAACAAGGAGCGCCGGCGCATCGCGGCTACGAACATCGCGCTGTGCTTCCCGGAGCTCTCCCCCGACGAACAGAAGGCGCTCGTGCGCGCCAACCTGTGCGACGTCGGCATGATGCTCGCGGAGTTCGCGCTCGGCTGGATGGGTTCCGACAAGGCGATCGCGAACGTACCGGTCACCATCGAGGGTCTCGAACACCTGGAGACGGCGCGTGCGGCCGGCCGTGGCGTGCTCCTCGTCGGCGGCCACTTCTCCCATCTGGAGCTATGCGCGCGGCTGGTGTCGCAGCGTATCCGCATCGCCGGCATGTACCGGCGCATGGATTCGGATGTGTTCGAGTTCGCCGTGTTGCGCTCGCGCCTGCACTACGCGGCGGCCATGTTCGAGAAAGACGATATCCGCGGCACGGTGAAATACCTGAAGGCCGGCGGGACGCTCTGGTACGCGCCCGACCAGGACATGCGCAGCAAGGACAACGTGTTCGCGCGGTTCTTCGGCGTGCGCGCGGCGACCATCACGGCGACGCACCACCTGGCGCGCATGTCGAATGCCGTGGTCATCCCGTTTTACCACCGCCGCCTGCCGGATGATTCCGGGTACGTGATGCGCCTGGGCGAACCGATGGCGGATTTCCCGTCGAAGGATGCGGCGCTCGATACCGAGCGGGTGAATGGCGAGATCGAGGCGATGGTGCGCGAGGCACCGGAGCAGTACCTCTGGGTACACAAGCGTTTCAAGACGCGGCCGCCGGGCGAGCCGAAGATCTATTGAAGGCATCGCGCGCGTAGGAGCCCACCCTGTGGGCGACGCCGTTCGCGATAACGCCACGGGGTCGGCCACGTCATCGCGAAAGATGTCGCCCACAGGGTGGGCTCCTACCGCGATGCTTTCGCCGGGCTTTCCCGAAACTTTCTACGCGGCAACGATGGATAAATCGTTCGTTCTCACGAAAGTCAGGTGAAAATTTCACAGCGTAGAACGTCCGTCATTCCCATCGAGACGGACCTTCCCATGCAATCGCTCTTCCGCTTCGTGCGCTCGCTGCACGGCCGCGCCGGTTGGCACAGCACGCGCTCGCATGCGATCGGCGCCGTGCTTACCTACTGTGGCCGTTCGCTGAAGCGCTGGCGCGAACACGATGCATGGCTCGCCTTCCTCGAATCGCCCGCGATGGCAGGCATCACCGAGTCGGATGCGGTACTGATCGAGCGCTACCAACATCGCTATATCAGCAAGGCATGGAGTCCGGAGCAGCGCCTCGCCGCCGTGCGCGGGCACTACGAGTTCGCCCTGGCCCACTTCCCCCGCGAGATGTTCCACATGCTCTACCGAGAGCGCCAGGTGCTTGCCGGCAAGCTGGCCCTGCGCGATGGCAGCGAACTCTCGTTGCTGCTCAAGGCCCCGATCCGTCGTGGGCGCGAGGGTGAGCTGAGCCTCTCGCTCACGGATGCCACGGGGCTGCAGCTTTCGTATGCGCAGTTCTCCATCATCAACGGTGGCCGTACCATCGTCATCGGCTGCCTGCAGGGTGCCGCCAACAACGCGGGCCGCGAGGCGGTCCGTGAGCTGACGAAGCAGTGCCATGGTCTGCGCCCGAAGAACCTGCTGTTGTCGATGGTCCGCGCGATCGCCACGGCCTACGGCATCGACAAAGTGCTGGGCGTGGGCAACGGGCGCCACGTTTTCGCTGGCATCGCGAACAAGGTCAAGGCCGACTACGACGCGTTCTGGCTGGAAGCGGGTGGCGAGGCGGTCGATGCGGGCTTCTACCGGCTGCCGCCGCGTGATCCGCTGCGCCTGGAGTCGGAGGTGGAGAGCAAGCGCCGCAGCGAGTTCCGCCGCCGTGAAGCGCTACGCCGCGAGGCGTGCGAGCTAATCGTCCAGCCGTTCGGCTTCCACCGCCCGCTGCTTGCCGCCGCCGCGTGAGATGCGCCGCTCGTAGAGCTTGGCGTACTTGAGGAACGCGTAGAACGCGTGCACGCGGGCGGCGATGAAGCCTGCCCACCCACCACGCCAGTGCCCGCGCAGGAAGTAATAGCGCGCGAAGGCGACCGTCGGGTAGACCACCATGCGCAGGCGCAGCGCGTTCGGTTCACGCGTATGCCGGTCGCGCACCTGCAGCGAGGAATAGCGGTTGGCCTTGTCGACGCGACCCTCGATGTCGCGCTCGCCGTAGTGGTCGAGGATCGCCGCCAGCCGCTGTACCGGACCATCCACCACGACGCTTTCGTGCACTTCGTGCCCGCTCATGCGCGCGTGCTCGCGATCGAACAGGCGCACGTAGTGGTTGAGCCGTGCGCGATCGGGCTGCCAGCGCCAGAACACCCACTCGCGCCGGAGCAGTTCGAAGCCCGCGACATCGGGCGCAACCAGCGCATCGCGGATGCGTGCCGCGGCCTCGGCCGGCACGCTCTCGTCCGAATCCAGCAGCAGCACCCAGCGGTGCGCGGCCAGGTCGATCGCCGCCTGCTTCTGCGCGCTGTAGCCCGCGAACGGCTGCACGTGCACCCGCGCGCCAGCACGCTCGGCAATATCGCGCGTGTCATCGGTGGAACCGGAATCCAGCACGACGATGTCGTCGGCGAAGGCGACCGAAGCGAGGCAGGCGCCGATCGTGTCGGCGTTGTTGTACGTGGTGACGACGACGGAGAGCCGCTCACCCGGCATGCGGCGACTCCGCGTCAGGCAGGTCGGCATACAGCGCGGCGCAGGCCACCGCGAACAACCACGCGGCGAGCAGGCCCCACCACGCCGAGTAAAACGCCATGTGCGTGTTCAGCGGGAACAGGATCGATGCGAGGGCCACGGCGGGCGGGAATGCCCGCGCACGCGCGACCGCACCCGCGCGCCACCAGGCGCGCATCGCGAGCACGCTCGCCGCAAGCCAGGCCAGCAGGCCCAGCGTGCCGGTTTCGGTGGCCACCTCGAGCACCACCTGGTGCGCATGGCACGCACCTTCGCCATCGCCGCACTTCTCGAGGGTGAGGAAGTGATCACCCGGCGCCGCATACGTCGGGTACGCCACGCGGAAACCGCGCACGCCGACACCGTTCACCGGGTGTGCGGCGTACAGGCGCAACGAGGTGCGCCAGATATCGAGGCGACCGGTCAGCGCGCTATCCATGCCCTGCGCCGTGCCGCTCAGGGCCGGCAGGGTGTGGGCGATGCGTTCGCGGAAGCGCGGCGAAACCTGCCACGCCAGCAGCCCGGCCAGGACCAGGACGACGCCCGCCGCCGCACACGCCGCGAGGAAGCGCCTGAGGTTGCCGGCTTCACGCCAGAGGAAGGCGAGCCCGACCAGCCCGTAGCAGAGCCACGATGCGCGGGAGCCGGAGAGCAGCACGGGGCCGAGCGCCAGGAGGTACGCACCAACCAGGCCCGCGCGACCCCAGCGCTCGCGCGCCGCCCACAGCAGGAACGGCGCGCACGCCGCCAGCGCCGGGCCGAGCTTGAGGTTATCGCTGCCGAAGATGCCGGAGAGCCGCTCCGCGTTCGAATGGCCGGCGAGGCCGATGCCGGTTAGCGCCTGGACCCAGGCATCCACGACCCACACGGCGACGACGACCGCGGTCGCCATATACAGCGCTCTCACCTTGCCGGGGCGGCGCATCGCGAAACAGGTGTACACGCCGAGCGGCGCGAAGCGCAGGATGCCGGCGACCGTGCCCCAGCTCTTGCCCGGCGCGACGGCATCCACCGCCGACACGAGCGCGGCGCCCGCGTAGGCGGCGAACAAGCAGAGGAACAGCCGCGCACCCGGGTGGAAACGCAGCGCCTGCGGCTCGCGCACCAGCAACAGGATGGCGCCGACCAGCGCGAGGAAGACGCCGAGCTCGGCGCTGCGCCCGAACGGGAGCAAGGCCGGCACCAGCCACACAGGGAGAAGCGGCGAACGCAGCCCGGCGCGCAGGGCTGCCTTGAAGCCGGGCGTGCTCACGCGGCGGGGACGCCTTCGACCACCTCGGCATAGAGCGCCAGCGTGGCCGTCTGCATATCCACCAGCCGGTAGCTGCGCGGCGGCGGGATCGGCGGTGCGAAACGCAGGAGCTCGGCGGCGCGCTCCACCAGCCGCTCGCGATCGTTGAGCGGCACGCGGCCGGCCGGATAGAGTTCCGACAGCAACTCACCGACGCCACCATGCGCATAGCCGAGGACCGGGCGGCACATCGCGAGCGCTTCCACGACCGTACGCCCGAACGACTCCGGCCGCTGCGACAGCTGCAGCACCAGGCTGGAGATGGCGTACACATCGCGGATATCCGAGCGCGGCGTCGAGATCACCACCTTGGCCTCGAGTCCGCGCTCGCGGATCAGCGTGCGCAGTTCCTCGACGTAGGCCTCGCGGCCCGGCTCGTCGGCACCCAGCAGGAGCAGGCGCGCGTCGATGGCGCGACTCTGCAGGTCGGCGATCAGCTCGATCGCATCGTGGTGGCCCTTCAACCGCGTGCCACGCCCGGGCAGCGTCAGCAGCGGCGCGCCCTCGAGCTGGGGGTATTCCTCGAAGAAGGCCCGCTGCCAGGAATCATCCGGGCGGTACCCATAGGGGAACGCCTCGGTATCGATACCCCGCGGTACGACCGAAATGCGCGCGCTGGAGATGTCCTCGGGATAGTGGCGCAGGACGTAATCACGCAGCGTCTGCGATACCACGATGACCCGCTCACCGCGCAGCAGGATGCTGCTGTAGTGGCCGGGCGTGTTGAGCCCGTGCACCGTGGTGACGAAGTGCGGGCGGGGCTTCACGCCCTTCATGGCCCACCAGCCCACCCAGGCCGGCAGGCGCGAGCGGGCGTGGACGACATCCGGCTTGAGCTCACGCAGGGCACGGCGGAGCTTGCCAACCGTGAACAGGGTGCCCAGGGATTTGCGCCCGATCGGCAGGGTGATGTGCTCGCTGCCTTCCGCCTCGAGCTGCTCCACCAGGCGGCCACCGGCGGAGACCACCACCGAGCGGTGGCCGGCCTCCACGAGGGCGCGGGCGATTTCCAGGGTCGAGCGCTCGGCGCCACCCGAATGAAGGGCGGGTACGAGTTGTACAACGGTCATCGTCCGGGGTGGGAAGACGGTGGCCATGGCGCGGTCCGGTGGCGTTGGGGTGGCGGGCGATGCGTGCAGCGAGCCCGCCCGGGCCGGTCAGTCTTTCAGTACGTAGGTGGCGCCGCAGTACGAGCACGTGGAGGTGCCGCCATCGTCTTCGATGGGGAGGTACACCTTGGGGTGCGAGTTCCACAGGTACATGCCCGGCATGGGGCACGACAGCGGCAGGTCGGCGCGGGTGACGTCGTAGCGGTTTTCGGCATTCGCCGGGATAAGCGGCGCGGCCGCGGGATTGGGACGCATGGGTAAAACTCCGGGCGATGCGATGAAACCGGGGATGGGGCGATGGTAACAAAAAGGGCCCGCTTACGCGGGCCCTTCAGGAATGTGTAGGAGCCCACCCTGTGGGCGACGCCGTTCGCGGGATGCTACACGCTGGCAGCATTTTGGCGAAAGATGTCGCTCACAGGGTGAGCTCCTACAAGTAAGCCGCTGGCGGCTTACTTCGCCGAGGCGTCGTGGGCTTCGGTGGTGATGCGGATCTTGATCTCGTCCGAGACGTTCGGGACGTAGGCGCCGACGCCGAAGTCCGAGCGCTTGATGGTGGCGGTGGCGTCGAAGCCGACGGTCTGCACCTTCATCATCGGGTGCGGGCCGACCTTGTTCAGGGTGACGTCCAGGGTGACCGGCTTGGTCACGCCGTGCACGGTCAGGTCGCCGGTGACCTTCAGCTTGCCCTTGCCGGCCGCGGTGACCTTGGTGCTCTTGAAGGTCACGTTCGGGTACTTGGCGGCATCCAGGAAGTCGGCGGACTTCAGGTGCTCGTCGAGCTTCGGCACGAAGGTATCCAGGCCGGCGAGCGGCAGGGTCGCTTCGACGGTGGAATCGGCCGGCTTGGCTTCGTCATAAACGAGCGTGCCATCGACCTGGCCCAGGTTGGCCGACGGGTTCGAGAAGCCGAAGTGGTTCCAGCTGAACAGGACCATGGTGTGGCCCGGGTCGAGCTTGTAGGTGACCGGGGCAGCGTTGGCGGCGCCGGCGGCGGCGAGCAGGCCCGCGAGGGCAACGTAACGGAGAGCGCGCATCGGTAGAACTCCTGCAGTGGGGTGGGTACTGCCAGTGGACAGCGGGACCACGAGGTCACCGCGGGAAAGGATCAGAGGATCTGGGCCACTTCGTCGAAATCGAAGCGCGGCAGGCGGCCGAACAGGTTCTTGTCGGGATTGCCGTAGCCGATGTTCACGAGGAAGTTCGACTTGACGTGGGTGCCCGGGAAGAACTCCGCATCCAGGCCAGCCTGGTCGTAACCCGACATCGGGCCGCAATCGAGGCCCAGCGAGCGGGCCGCCATGATCAGGTAGCCGCCCTGCAGCGTGCTGTTGCGGAACGCCGTCGCTTCGATCAGCGCGTCGTTGCCGACGAACCAGTCGCGTGCCGGGGCGTGCGGGAACAGCTTCGGCAGGTGGTCGTAGAAGGCGAAGTCCGTGGCGATGATCGCAGTGACCGGTGCCTGCATCGTCTTCTCGGCATTGTTCTCCGAAAGGAACGGCTTGAGGCGCGCCTTGGCGTCCTTCGACTTGATGAAGATGACGCGGACCGGCGACGAGTTCGCCGAGGTCGGGCCCATCTTCATCAGGTCGTAGAGTTCCTTGAGCTGCCCATCCGTCACGTCCTTGTCCTGCCAGGCGTTGAAGGTGCGGGCGTGGCGGAACAACTGGTCAAGCGTGGCATCGGAAAGCGGAGCGCTCATGGGATTCCTTGTACAGTGAACGGGCGCCGGTCTAACCGGCAAGGCCAACAGTGTAAGGGTCGCGGCCTGCCTCGTGGACCCATCTGGCAGGAACGAACTGTGTCGAATTCGACAACAATCCGGTACGAGGGGTCGCGGTGAGTGCCGCGATGCTGCCCCGTGGTTCATGCTGGGTGATCACCGACGGTGCCGCCGGGAACCGCCGGCAGGCACTCGCACTCGCCGAGGCGCTGACCCCGTCGATCCGCGAGCTCGTCGTGGAGCTGCGCACGCCGTGGGCATGGGCCGCGCCGCGGCTCCTGCCCGGCGGGCGCATGGCGCTATCGCGCCGCGCGGAAAGCCTGGACCCGCCCTGGCCGACCCTGGTGATCGGCTGCGGCCGCGCCGCCGCCTGGGCGACCCGCCAGGTGCGCGCGTGGTCGGGTGGCCGCACCCTCGCCGTGCAGGTGCTCGACCC
>NZ_JBQCFT010000040.1:0-17242 GCF_051958795.1 Luteibacter sp.
GCGCTCGAAGGCGTTCCACGATGCGTACTTCCAGAACATCGGCGACAACACGCTGCCCGACCAGGTGGCGGCGGTGAAGCAGCTGGTGAAGCAGAACCCGTGGATCGATGGTGAGCGCGTCGGTATCTGGGGCCATTCCGGCGGCGGCAACGCCACGGCGACGGCGATGTTCCGCTACGCGGATACCTTCAAGGTCGGCATCTCGGAGTCGGGCAACCACGACAACCGCAACTACGAGGACGACTGGGCTGAGAAGTGGCAGGGCCTGCTGGTCAAGGACAAGGACGGCAAGTCGAACTACGACGACCAGGCGAACCAGAAGTGGGTGGACGGCCTGAAGGGCCACCTGATGATGGCGCACGGCACGTCAGACGATAACGTCCCGCCGTACGAGACCCTGCTGGTCGTCGATGCGCTGATCAAGGCGAACAAGGATTTTGACCTGGTCATGATCCCCAACGCCCACCACGGCTACGGCGCCGCCACGCAGTACATGACACGCCGCCGCTGGGATTACTTCGTGCGTTACCTCAAGGGTGAAACCCCGCCGAAGGAATTCAAGCTGACGCCGATGGAAGCGACGCGCTAAGGCGCGCCGCTATCGTAGGAGCCCACCCAGTGGGCGACGTCTTTCGCGATCACGCCGCAAGTCATGTGGCTCTTTAGCGAAGGGCGTCGCCCACAGGGTGGGCTCCTACGACGTTTTGGCAGCGCAGTGGTTTTATGAAAGGGTGATGTGCACGCCGGGGATCGGCACAAAGTGCATCGCCACCGCGTTCATGCAGTAACGCAGCCCTGTCGGGTCCGGGCCGTCATCGAAGACGTGGCCCAGGTGCGCACCGCAACGGGCGCAGTTCACCGCGGTGCGATCTTCCACCAAGCTCCGGTCATCGCTCTGCACGATGTTCCGCTTCGAGATCGGCTGCCAGAAGCTGGGCCAGCCCGTGCCCGAGTCGAACTTCGTGGCCGAATCGAACAGGGCGGTATCGCAGCCGATGCAGCGGTACAGGCCGTTATCGTGGCGATCCCAGCCGGGGCCGGTATACGGCGGCTCGGTGCCTTCGTGGCGGGTGACGTAGTACGAGCGGCTGTCCAGCTTCGCCCGCCACTGTTCGTCGGTAAGCACCACCTTGGCCTCGACGCACGTCCCAAGCGGCTTCTTGTCCGGCGCGAAGCAATCCAGCGTCACGTTGCCCGGCTGGAACGGCTTCGGTGCCTCGACCGCCATGGCCGGGCGCGTCGCCTTGAAGATGAACGGCAGGGGGATCGCCGCGGCCGCGGCGGTGGCGAACACGCCCAGGAACCGGCGGCGATCGGGATCGTTGCTACGCATGAGACCTCCGGAAGCAGGAAAGGGCGCCGAGGGGCACCCTTTCCGAAAGACCGGCCGTGTTGGGTTTACCTTACACGCTCAGTCGTCGACCCAGTGGCACTGCCGCTCGGTGTGGTACGACGCGTTCTTGTCCTGGTGGTTCTTCTGCACCTGGTTACCCACGTAGCCGCCAGCGACTGCGCCGCCCACCGTCGCCAGGGTCTTGCCCTTGCCGCCACCGACCTGGTGGCCGAGCAGGCCGCCGGCTACGGCACCTACGCCGGTACCGAACAGGCGGTTGTCATCCTTCGAATTGATCTGCTTCACCTCGACGTCCCTGCAGACCTGGTGGCGGGCCATGGCGGGCGCGGCGGCGCCGAGGGCGACGGCGAGGGTGGCCAGGGCAATGAGGGGCTTCTTCATGTCGGGTCCTCCTTCTGAACCGGTGTGTCAACGGATTTCAGGGATACCGCCGGTGTCGTGACGGAGGGGTCAACAGGTCCTGTATATGCGGGTCGCGTCGACATCGCGTACGGCCGCGGTTTAATCGGCGTTCCGCGTGCCTCCGCGACGGCCTCGGTGAGCTCCGCGCCGAGCAGCAGGATCAAGGCGGAGTAATAGACCCAGACGAGCAGCACGACCACGCCACCGGCGGGGCCATAAGGGCCACCGACATTGCTGCGCTCGAGATAAATGCCGATGGCATATTTGCCGACCACGAAGAGCAGGGCGGTAAGCGATGCGCCGATGAAGGCGTCGCGCCATTCGATGATGGCATCGGGCAGCACCTTGTAGATCGCGCCGAAGATCAGGATGAAGACCCCGAAGGAGATGACCATCTCCAGCACGTGCCAGCCCACGGTACCGCCGCGCACGAACACCGCGATCATGGCGCTTGCCGAGAACGAGATGACCAGCAGGAAGGCCAGGGACAGCAGCAGGCCCAGCGCATGCAGGCGGGCGCGCAGCCAGCCAAGGATGGCGCGGCTGGTGTTGCCCGGCCGCGGCTGCAGGCTCCAGACCCGGTTCAGGGCGCCCTGTAACTGGGCGAACACCGCCGAGGCGCCGACCAGGGTCACGCCGAGGCCGACCAGGCCGGCCATGCTGCCGACGCTGGGCCGCTGCTTGGCGTTCTCGATCACCAGCTTGACCGCGTCGGATGCGCGCGGCCCGACCAGGCCGTTCAGGCTATCGATCAGCTGGGCCTGCCACTCGGGGCGCAACGACGCCACGACCCACAGCAAGAGCACCAGCAGCGGGGCGAATGACAGCGCGGAATAGAAGGCGAGGGCCGCCGCGCGGGTCATCAGCTCGTCGTCGCTGAAACCCTTCGCCGTCGTGCGTACCACTTGCCAGCCGAGGTTGATCCTGCGGTCCACCGGGGCTCCTTTCGTCGGTCCGCCCACAGGGTGGGTGTTGGCGCGCGAAAAAAACGTGGACCCGCGCTATCAGGCCGCGAGATCCATACGATCGATAGCCGCCGGGATGCCCTCGGCCCCGTGCACCTCGATGACCCGGTCGGTCATGGTGAAGCCAGCGACCACCTCGTGGGCCCAGGTGCTGTGGTAGGGCATGTAAACGCCCCAACCGCCGAGCTCAATGACCGGGGCGATGTCGGATTTCAGGGAGTTGCCCACCATGGCGAAGCGGGCCGGGGTGATCTCGAACTCGCGGAACAGGCGTTCGTACGCCGCCGGATCCTTCTCGGAGACAATCTCAATGCGGTGGAAGACGTCGGCCAGGCCGCAGCGGGCTACCTTGTATTCCTGGTGGAACAGGTCGCCCTTGGTGATCAGCACCACCCGGTGGGTCTTCGCCACGCGCTCTACCGCCTCGCGGATGCCGGGCAGGAGTTCGACGGGATGGGCGAGTACGTCCTTGCCCAGCCGTACGATCTTGTGGATGTCGCGGGCCTCGATCCGGCCGTCGGTGAGCTCGATCGCGGACTCGATCATCGAGAGCGTCATGCCCTTGGCGCCGTAGCCGAACAGGGCGATGTTGCCGCGCTCCGTGGCCAGCAGGCTATCGCGCAGGCCGCCGCTTTCAAGGTCGATGTACTTGCCGAGGATGGCCTCGAAGGCGTCCTGGGCGCGGTCGTAGAACTCCTGGCTGTGCCAGAGGGTATCGTCGCCGTCGAAGCCGATCAGTTCGATCATGGGGGTATCTCGTGGAACGTACCGCGCTAGGATAGCGCCATGTACGAATTCACTGATATCGCTTGCCCGTACTGCGGGGAGACCATCGAGGTGGCCGTGGATACCTCGGCCGGCAGCCAGACCTATACCGAGGACTGCCAGGTGTGCTGCAGGCCGATCGTGATGCGGCTGGTGGTGGACGAGGGTGATGACACCTACGACCTGACGGCGTCGGCTGAGAACGACGGGTAATCGAAAACTTCGTAGGAGCTCACCCTGTGAGCGACGCCGTTCGCCAATGCGCCACAGGATCTGTGGCGGTATCGCGAAAGATGTCGCCCACAGGGTGGGCTCCTACGCGCGTCGCGTTTAGAACGCGACGCTGGTCTTCAGGCCCAGGATGAACGCGTCATCGCGGTCCTTGCTGCCGCCTGGATCCTTGATGTACTGGAGGTTCGGGCGGATCGCGATCGACGGGATCGGCGACCAGCTGTAGAACACTTCAGCCACTTTCTCGGAACCGCTGTTCACGAACACCGGGTTATCCGGGTACAGCTCGTTCTGCAGGCGCTGGTTGCGTGCCGTGAGGCCGTTGGCATGCGTCGCAGCGAACGCGGCGCCGATGAAGTCGTTCGGGCGATCGAAGATGCCCTTGTACTCCATGCCGAGCGAGACCTGGTTCTGGGTCGCGGAGGTCGAATGGTCGGCCGCGGTGACGTTGAGGAACACCGTGGTGCCCTTGCCACCGGCAACGCCCGACACCTGCTGCTGGAACGTGATCCACGCACCCTGGCGTGACGAGTGCTGCAGTGGTGTGCCGCCAAACTCGACGAGCGGCTGGTGCTGGTCATTGAGGTACAGGTCGTCACCGCCCGCGTTGTTGTACCAGACGCCGACGCGGTACGAGCCGGGCAGGCCGTTGATCGTGGGCTTCCAGCCGAACTCCAGCGGAATGAGTGCGCCCGTGGTGCCACTCGGGAAGCCGGGCTTCCAGCCGTTGCGGCGGGCGTAGCCATCATCCGGGTACTTCGGGTTCATCTGGTACGCGGCCAGCTGCACGAAGGTTTCGTCGCTGGTGTTGTACTTCAGTACGGTGGCCCACTGGCTGGTCGGCCAGTTGATCCAGTAGTCGCCGACCACGTTACCCGGCTGCGCGCCGCAGAACGACAGGTTCATGAAGTCGCACGAGAAGTTGTTGATGTCCTCGCCGACGGGCAGGCGGCCCAGCTTCCAGCTCAGCCTGCCATCGAAGAACTTCTGTTCGAGCGACAGGATGGTGAGATGCCAGGTCTGGCCGCGGCCATACACTTCCTGGATCAGCTGGTTGTTGCCGATGTTCGCATCGGCACCGATGTCGCGGCCGTTACGGTCGGTGACCATGACGTTGAATTTGGCGCCGTCCCAGCCCCACAGCTTCTGCAGGTCGAACGAGGCGCCGAACTTCCACTGGTCGGTGTAGCGGGTGATGTTGCGATCGCCGCCGGAGTAGTTGTGCGCGGCTTCGAAGCCGTAGCCGAAGTCGAACGTGATGCCCTTGTCAGCGAGCCGGGTGCGCTCGCCACCCCAGTCGCCGAAGAGATATTTGCTGCTGGATGCGTCGTCTGCATGGGCGGTGCTGGCGAACGCGAGACCCGCCAGCATCATTGCCGCGAGTGGACGCTTGATCAGATTCGTAAGCATGAACCCTTCTCCCTGAAACTAAAAAACCAAAAAAGTTACGCTTTTTCGTACTTGCTTTTTGTTTATTCCAGTTGCGTTGCACAACATTTTCAGTGCACACAACCGACGCAATATATACGTTTTGTCATACTAAAGGGTGGGCATCGCGAATTCTGCGCCAGCGCTTTCATCGTGGTTCAGCCAACGCTGTGTAACGGCCTTCTGTCGCGTGTAGAAACGTACGGATTCCGGGCCGTGCGCATGGTGATCGCCCATCAGGCTCTTCTTCCACCCACCAAAACTGTGGAACGCCATCGGTACGGGAATGGGTACGTTGATGCCGATCATTCCGACCTGGACGCGGTGAGAAAATTCGCGCGCGACTTGTCCATCCCGCGTGAAGATCGACGTGCCGTTGCCAAATTCGTGCTCGTTGACCAGCTTCAGCGCAGTCGCGAAATCGGCAACGCGCACCACGCAGAGTACCGGTCCAAATATCTCTTCCTTGTAAATTCGCATGGTCGGCGTGACGTGATCGAACAATGTTCCGCCAACAAAGAAGCCTTGTTCACAGCCGGCAACCTGGTAGCCGCGACCGTCGACGACGAGCTCGGCGCCGGCGGCTTCGCCATCGTCGATGTAGCCCGTGATCCGGTCGCGATGCACCGCCGTGACCACGGGACCCATCTCGACGGTTTCGTCCAGTCCCTGGCCGATGCGCAGCGATTCGACGCGCGGCTTGAGTCGCGCCACCAGCGCGTCCGCCGTGGCATCGCCCACGGCAACGACGACCGAAATGGCCATGCAGCGTTCACCAGCCGCGCCGTATCCCGCGCCCATCAGGGCATCCGTGGTGCGATCGAGATCCGCGTCGGGCATCACAATCATATGATTCTTGGCCCCACCCAAGGCTTGGACGCGCTTGCCCTTTGCGGTGCCGCGCGCATAGATGTACTCGGCGATGGGTGTGGAACCGACAAAACTCACGGCCTGCACGAGCGGATGGTCGAGCAGTGCGTCGACTGCCGTCTTGTCACCGTGCACCACGTTGAAGACACCGTCGGGGAGTCCGGCCTCCTTCAGCAGTACCGCGAGTTCCACGGCGAGAGAAGGGTCGCGCTCGGAAGGCTTCAGCACGAACGTGTTGCCGCAGGCGATCGCCATGGGGAACATCCACATGGGCACCATGGCGGGGAAGTTGAACGGCGTGATGCCTGCGCAGACACCGACCGCCTGGCGCATCGTCCACGCATCGATGCCGTTGGCGATCTGCTCGGTGTACTCACCCTTGAGCAGCTCGGGGATACCACAAGCGTATTCGACCACCTCGAGGCCGCGGATGATTTCGCCCTTCGCATCGGAGAGCACCTTGCCGTGCTCGGCGACGATGATGCGTGCGAGCTTGTCCATGTCGCGTTCAATCAGTTCCTTGAAGCGGAACATCACGCGCGCACGCTTCAGAGGCGGTGTTTCGGCCCATGCGCGGAACGCGGCGTGCGCGGCCTGCACCGCGGTGTCGACATCCGCCACGGAGGCAAGATCGACTTCGGCGGCGACGCGGCCGTTTGCCGGGTTGTAGACGGGGGCGGTGCCGGCGGGGGATCCGGCGTAGGTCGTGCCGGCGATGAAGTGGCCGATGCGGTACAGGGTGCTGTTCGTTTCAGGCTGGGCGGACATGGTTCGTGCTTCTCCAATCGCGCGCTCTAGCGCGCGATCATCCATTCGTGGGCGGGGTCATTGCGGAAGTGCCATTCGCGGCGGGGACCGGCCATGACATTGAGGTAGTAGCCGCGGTACCCGTGCGGCATGACGACGGGGTGGTAGCCGCGCGGCACCATGACGACATCGTGGTCGCCGACGGCCATCGATTCATCGATATCGCGCTCATCGGTGTACACGCGCTGGAACGCGAAGCCCTGCGGCGGGTCGATGCGGTGGTAGTAGGTTTCCTCGAGCACGCTCTCTTCCGGCAGGTTGTCGGTGTCGTGCTTGTGCGGTGGGTAACTCGAGGAGTGGCCGGCAGGCGTCAGCACTTCCACCACGAGCAGCGACTCGGCCTGTTCGGTTTCGGGAAGGATGTCGCAGACATAGCGCGTGTTGGCGCCGGTGCCGCGCACCGAACGCTTCATGGTGGAGGGCTCGATCAGGCGCGCCTTGAACCGGCCGGATGCGGGTGCGCTGGCGAGGGCTAGCTCGGCATCGTCGTGCGCGTGCACCGTATATGTCGACGAAGGAGGCGCGTAGACGGCGTGGGTCGATTGCTCATCGAAGACGCTGGCGCGTCCACCGAGGTTGGACCAGGCTTGCTCACCGACGGTAATGTCGACGGTTCCCGTCAACACGACGAGACACCCCTCGCGATCGGCCGGCAGCTTCAGCGTGGTCGTCTCGCCACGCTTCATCCGGCGGGCCGCGAATCCCACGTGCTTCCAGTGCGCCGACTCCGGCGTGACAGTGACGATTGCTTCGCCCTGCGGGGAAGCCTTGACGAGGAGGCTCATGCGACCTCCTTCATGGGCTCGCCATCGAGCAGCGAGCGCAGGGTCTGGTAGCCCTTTTCCGCATAGGCATAGCTCGGAGCCACGGACGGATCCTGCTCGGCCTCGACGACGAGCCATCCCTTGTAGCCGTGCGCCTTCAGTCGCTGGATGATGCCGGCGAAATCGATGACGCCATCACCGGGCACGGTAAAGGCGCCATTGAGCACCGATTCCAGGAAGGTCCAGTGACGGTTGCGGGCGAGCCGCACGACGCCGGGACGCACATCCTTGCAGTGCACGTGGCAGATGCGCGCGATGTGCTTCTCGAGCACCTTGACCGGATCGCCGCCGCCGAAATACGTATGCCCGCTATCGAACAGCAGCCCGACTTCGTCACCGGTATGCGCCATGAGCTGGTCGACATCATCGGGTGATTCGACGTACGCACCCATGTGGTGGTGGTACGCCAGGCGCACGCCGCGCGAGAGCGTGAACTTCGCGAACTCGGTCAGGTTATCGCCGTAGCGTTTCCACTCATCGGCCGTGCGGAAGCGCGGGCGCTTGTACAGCGGATGCGGCTCGCCCTGGATCGCATTCGCCACCTCGCCGTAGACCATGACCTGGCAGCCGTTCTCGGCGAGGAGGCGCAGGTGTTGCTCCACCGCCACGATCTCGTCCTTCGCGGGGCGCACCGCGGCGCGTCCGGAGTACCAGCCGCTGACCACGTCGAGGCCGTACCCGGCCATGAGCTCGCGAAGTGCCGCCGGTTCCCGCGGGAACTTGTTGCCGAGCTCGAAGCCTTCGTAGCCGATCGCCGTGCCTTCGCTGAGCGCGGTGGACAACGGCGTCTCGCCGCCCAGGGAGGGCAGGTCGTCGTTGCTCCACGAGATCGGGTTGATGCCGATGCGGATGGGATCGTTCTTCATGCTGGCGTGTTCCTGGCCTTGCGGGCCACGGTGGCGGTCTCGTAGCCGCTACGCGCATCGCGTACGGCATCCCGCGTGGAGACTTCCGGCACCGCCACGTCCCACCATACGCCGCCTTCCTCGGTGGTGCGCGTGTGGTCCGTATCGATGCTGATGAGATAGGTGCGGTCGGCGGCGCGTGCGCGTTGCAGCGCCGCTTCGAGCCCGGCGATGTCCGCGACGTGCTCGGCGATGGCTCCGAGCGCGCGGGCGTGCGCCGCGAAATCGATGGGTGGTGCGCCGTGCGGCCCTTGCAGGCAGTTATCGAACATGTTGTTGAACGGGGCACCGCCCGTTGCTTGCTGCAACCGGTTGATGCAGCCGTAGCCGCGGTTGTCGAGCAGCACGATGATGAGCTTGGCATCGAGCATCACCGAGGTGGCGATCTCGGAGTTCATCATGAGGTAGCTACCGTCACCCACCATGACGATGACCTCTCGGTCGGGCTCGGCCATCTTGACGCCCAGGCCGCCGGCGATCTCGTAACCCATGCACGAGTAGCCGTATTCCATGTGGTAACCGCCGGGCGTTTCGGTGCGCCACAGCTTCTCCAGTTCCGCCGGTAGCGTGCCGGCCGCGCAGACGACGATGTCGCTCATGGCCGAGGTGGTGGAGGAACGCTGGACCGCCCCGATGACTTCACCGTCATAGGGCAGGCGACCCGGAGGGGGGGCGCGCTGGCCGGTGATGCGGTCGACGATGTCCACCCATTCGCGGGCGGCCTCGCTGGCCCGCTGGGTCCAGCCCTCGGGGGCGGCCCAGTCTTCCAGTCCGAAGCTCAGGTCGTCGAGGACCTGGGCGGCATCGCCGATCACCTCGATGCCATCGCCCTTGAGCGAATCGAAGGCGTTGACGTTGACCGAAAGGATCGGGATATGCCGGAACAGCGCATTGGACCCGGTCGTAAAATCCTGCAGGCGGGTGCCGACGGCGATGATCAGGTCGGC
Source organism: Luteibacter sp. (assembly GCF_051958795.1). Classification (GTDB taxonomy): domain Bacteria; phylum Pseudomonadota; class Gammaproteobacteria; order Xanthomonadales; family Rhodanobacteraceae; genus Luteibacter. The sequence continues at coordinate 9,499 of NZ_JBQCFT010000040.1, forward strand.
ATCGCGAAGCAGTGCATTGGCCGCGGTGGAGCCGCAGACGCCCGCGGGGCCCAGCTGGAGCGGATGGTTCCACGGCATCGCACCCTTGCCGGCCTGCGTTTCGCATACCGGCACGCCGTGCCTGTCGGCGAAGGCGAGGAGCTCCGGCGTGGCTTTCGCGTACAGCGCGCCGCCGCCGGCGATGATCACCGGCCGCTCCGAAGCTTCAATCGCGTCCAGCGCCACCATGAGCTCGTCATCGGTGGGCTGCGGTGCGCGGAACACGATCTCGCGCGGTTCGAAGAAGGACAGCGGGAAATCGTAGGCCTCGGCCTGGACATCCTGCGGCAACGCTAGCGTGACCGGCCCGCACAAGGCGGGATCCGTCAGGGCGCGCACGGCACGGGGGAGTGCGGTGAGCAACTGCTCGGGCCGCACGATCCGGTCGAAGTAGCGGGAGACCGGCCGGAAACAGTCGTTCACCGATACCGTGCCGTCGCCGAAGTCCTCCAGCTGCTGGAGCACGGGATCCGGTGCGCGCGAGACGAAGATATCACCCGGCAGGAGCAGGACGGGCAGGCGGTTCACATGGGCCAGCGCCGCGGCCGTGACCAGGTTGGTCGCGCCGGGGCCGAGCGATGTGGTGACCGCCATCATCTGCCGCCGCATGCTGGCTTTCGCGTAGGCGATGGCGGCGTGCGCCATCGCCTGTTCGTTGTGGGCGCGGAACGTGGGGAAGCTCTCGCGCACCTCGTATAGCGCCTCGCCGAGGCCTGCCACGTTGCCGTGGCCAAAGATGGCGAAGACACCGGCGAAGAGCGGTTCAGCCTCCTCGGCATCCGCATCGCGGGCATAGAGCGCCTGGAGGTAGCGCACCAACGCCTGGGCGGTGGTCAGGCGGATCGTGTCGGTCATGCGGTTGCGCCTTCCTTCACCGGCTGGGACGCATCGCGGCGGGCACCTTGCCGCCATGCGCGGATCATCGCTTCGAACGCGGCGCGCGCCTGGTCGATCAACGCGGCGTCGTCGATCTTGCCCGCCAGCCAGGCCTTCGCCGGCTCACAGAACAGCGTGCGGCCGACCGCGAAGCCGCGGCAGGTGCTGCTGCCAGCCGCTTCCGCGAAGCCGGCGGCGAGGGAGTCCGCCGGCGCGTTGAGGCCAAGCAGCAGCACGCCGCGGCAGAACGGATCGCGCTCGGCGATCAGCGCATCGATAGCCGCCCATGCTTCGCCCTGGGGCGGGCAGAGCTTCCACCAGTCGGGCCGGATGCCGAGGTTGTAGATGCGCTTCATGGAACGCAGGACGAGGTCGTCACGCTGGGCCTGGCTGGTGCAGCCCGGCGGTATGACCTCGAGCAGCAGCTCGTGGCCGCTCGTCTTCGCAGCGTCGTACAGCGAGAGCAACTGGGTTTCCTGCTCGACGCGGTGCAGCGGGTCTGCATCCGGATCGAACTGCACGAGGCACTTGATCACGTGCTCGCGCGGCCAGCTCACCAGCTGGCTGCCGATGGAGCGGCCACGCTCGAACTCCAGCGGGTTCGAACCCGGGACCTCGACGGGGCGCCCGATCCACCAGCCGCGGCCGGTGGCGGCGTTCAACGCATCCTGCCCGTAGCGATCGTCGATCAACAGGCCGATATGGCCGGCCAGGCCGTTCTCGCGTTCGGTCGCGGCCACGGCCTCGACGAGCAGGGTCTTCAGCCTCGGCAGGCGCGACTCGTCCGCACCGGCCTCGCGCGCGAGTTCGAAGAAGGGCGTGCGGTGATCGAACGCGAATACGTAGAGTTCCTGCCAGGCCTTTCGCGGCACCGCGGCGCGATGCAGGTGCGACAGCTCGGCATCGAGGTCGGGGCGTGGAATGCCGCCTTCGCGCGAGAGGAACGCGTCGAGCTCGGCGCGGCACGGCATCGCAGGTGCGCACGCATGGCGCGAGACCACGATCGCGCCGCTGGCGTTCGCCCACGCGCAGGCCTTTTCCACCGTTTCGCCGCTGAGCCAGCCCGCCAGGAAGCCGGAAAGGAAGGCGTCGCCCGCGCCGAGCACGTTGAGGACCTCTACGCGCGCGCCACGATAGGTCGGTGCCTCGTCGATATCCGTGGGAATGGCGCCCTCGACGATCGAGCAGCCGAGCGGCCCGCGCTTCACCACGAGCGTTGCATCGGAGACGCTGCGCACGGCACGCAGCGCGCTGAGCAGGTCCTCGCTGCCGCCGGCGATGTGGAACTCTTCCTCCGTACCGACGATCAGGTCGAACAAGGGCAGGTTGGCCTGGAGATGCTTCGTGACATGTTCCGCGGCGACGAAACGCTGCTCGCCGTTGCCGCGGCCGGTCAGGCCCCACAGCACCGGGCGGTAGTCGATATCGAGCACCGTGCGCACGTCATGCTTCCGCGCGAGCTCGAGCGCCCGCTGGCTGGCCGCCAGCACGCCCGGCTGCGAGAGATGGGTGCCGGTGATCGCGAGCGCGCGGCAGCCCGCGATGAAGTCCTCGTGGATGTCATCGGCCTGCAGGGCCATGTCCGCGCAGTTTTCGCGATAGAACAGCAGCGGGAAGGTAGTGCTGTCCTTGATGCCGAGGATGGCGAGCGCCGTGAGCCGCTCGGGATCGACCCTGACCTGACTGACATCGCAGCCTTCGCCGGCGAGCGTTTCCAGGAGGAACGTGCCCATCTGGTCGTCGCCGACGCGCGAGAGCATGGCCGAGCGCAGCCCGAGCCGTGCAGTGCCGAACGCCACGTTGGCCGACGAGCCGCCGAGGTACTTGGCGAAGCTGGTGACATCCTCGAGGCGCGCGCCGATCTGTTGGGCATAGAGATCCACCGCGAGCCGGCCGAGGCAGGCGACATCGATGGGGCGGGAGGTGGAGCGGGGGAGAGGACTACGCATAGGTATAGGGGTCTTCAGGCCGCGCGGCCTTCCAGTTCATCGACCAGGCTCTGGATCTCGGTACCGCCGGCCATCATGTCGAGCACTTCTTCCTTCGTGATGTCGGTCTTCGCGAAGGTGCCCATGGACTGGCCGCGGTTGAGCAGCGTGAAGCTGTCCGCGATGGGGTAGGCGTGGTGCACGTTATGGGTGATGAAGATCACCGAGATGCCGCGTTCGCGGGCCTTGTGGATCAGCTTGAGTACGTTGCAGCTCTGCTTGACGCCGAGCGCCGCGGTGGGCTCGTCGAGGATGAGCACCTTGGCGCCGAAGTGGATGGCGCGCGCGATGGCGAGGCACTGCCGCTCGCCGCCGGACATGGTGCCGACCGGCTGGCTGGCATCGCGCACGTGGATGCCCATCTCGGCCAGCTTGTCGCGTGCGGTTTCGTTCGCGTACTTCATGTCCAGCACGTTCAGCACGCCGAACATGCGGCGGCGGGGCTCGCGGCCGGCGAAGAAATTCCGCGCGACGCTCATCAGCGGGACCAGCGCGAGGTCCTGGTAAACGGTCGCGATGCCGCGATCGAGCGCTTCGCGCGGCGACTTGAACTTCACCGACTCGCCGTCGACCCGGTAATCGCCGCTGCTGGGCTGGTGCACGCCGGCCAGGGTCTTGATCAGCGTGGACTTGCCGGCGCCGTTATCGCCGAGCAGGCAATGGACCTCGCCGCGCTTCAGCTTCAGCGTGACGCCCTGCAGGGCGATGACCGTGCCGAAGAATTTGCTGACGTTATCGAGTTCGAGGATGTAATCACTGGCCATGGGAGCCGCCCTCACTTCGTGCTCGCAGCGCGGCTGCGGATGTAGTGGTTGAACAGCACCGCGATCAGCAGCATGCCGCCGAGGAAGACGCGGTACCAATCCGAATCGATGTTGGTGTACGAGATGCCGATCTGCACGACGCCGAAGATGATGGCGCCGAAGCAGGCACCGATGACCGAGCCGAAGCCGCCGGTGAGCAGCGTGCCGCCGATGACGACGGCGATGATCGCCTCGAACTCCTTCTGCAGGCCGCGATCCGAAGCGGCAGAGCCGAACTCGGCCACCTGCAGCACGCCGAACAGGCAGGCGCAGAAGGCGGTGAGCACGAACAGCGAGATCTTCACCCTGCGTACGGGTACGCCGACGTTCTTGGCGGCATTGGCATCGCCGCCCACGGTGTAGATCCAGTTACCGAAGCGGGTGCGGGCGAGCACGAAGCCGGCGACGACGGCGAGTGCGATCCACCACAGCAGCACCTTGGGGATGCCGCCGACGACCGGTTCACCATTGGGGAACGAATCGATGACGCCGTGCGAGGCGAGGAACGCGAACAGGCCGTGCATCGTCGTGCCCGAGAACAGCGCGGAGACGAAGGGGGATTCATCGAACTTGCTGCCGACGCCGCTCACGATGGTGCTGTTCGCGAACGTCGTGGAAAGCACGAGGGTGAGCCCGCGCAGCACGAACATGAAAGCGAGGGTGACGATGAACGACGGCAGCTTCGTACGTACCACCAGGTAGCCGTTGAGCCAGCCCAGCGCCATGCACACCAGGAAGGCCGCGATGACCGAGGCCCATAGCGGCCAGCCCAGGTACATGGGTGGAATGGCGACGACGACGCCGGCGAAACCGATCATGGAGCCGATGGAAAGGTCGAATTCGCCGGCGATCATCAGCAGGCAGGCGCCCACGGCGAGGATGCCGAGGTACGCCGCCACCTTGGCCCAATTGATGACGCCATCGAGCGCGAACATGCCCGAGTCGCCCGCGGTGAAGGCGAAGAAGACGAAGACCAGCACGGTGCCGGCGATGGAGCCCAGTTCGGGCCGATCGAGCAGTACGCGCCACGGGGATATCTTCCGTACGCGTTCATCCGTGGGTTTGGCGGCTTCCTGCGCATTCGCGCGCTGACGCTGGATCATGTGGGTAACGCTCTCGTTGATGGCGCTCATGGGGTTCTCCCGTCGGTCAGCGGTACTGGCCGGCGTACTTCTCGACAGTGGCGACGTTCTCCTTCGTGACGAAGGCCGGGCCCGAACTCACGCCGTTGGCGGTGTAGATGGGCTTGAGGTCGTACTCCTTGAGGCGCGCCTGGAACTTCGGGTTGGCCTTGAGTGCGGCGATGATCTTTGCCGGGTCCTTGGTGTTCTGGTCGTGCGCGATGACCAGCGCGGCGATGCCCATGTAGCCCTGCAGGTAGGGCTGCTGGTCGATCGCGTACTGGATCGTGCCGGACTTGATGCCGGCGATGATCGCGGGCGAGAGATCGAAGGTGCCGAAGTTGATCGCGCCCTTCAGGTGCAGGTCTTCCACGACCTTGATGGCGGGCTCGGCGGCGTTCGGGCCGAGTGCCAGGATGGCCTGGGTCTTGGGGTGGGCGCGCAGGTAGGCGGTGAGCTTGGACGAGACCACGGTCGGGTCCATGCCGGTATCGATCATGGAGGTGGAACGCCAGTCCTTCACGCCGATGGCATCGGCATAGCCCTGGCAACGCTCGAACGAGGCGTTGTTGGTGGCGTAGTGGTTCACGCAGACGAAGCTCTTGATGCCGGCGGCCTTCGCCCGTTCACCCGCGGCCTTGCCCGCGTCGTATTCGCCCTGGCCGACATGCATGATCGCGCCAATCTTCGCGCTTTCCTGCGGTGTGCCCGAATTGATCGTGACGATGGGGATACCCTTGGCCGAGACTTTCGCGGCGGGGCCCTTGAGCTGGTCGAAGTTGGCGATGTCGAAGGCGACGCCCTTGTAGTTGCGCGCCGCGGCGGATTCGAGCTGCCGGGCCATCTCGGCGAGATCGCCGTTGCCGGAACCCCGGTAATCGACGGCGACACCAAAGTCTTCGCCCGCCTGCTTGATCGAGTTCTTGATGGTGTTCCACCAGGAATCGGAATCGGCGGCGTGGGTGACGAGGACGTAGCGGTCGCCGGGGGCCGCCCGGGAGGCCGGGGCGGCAAGGCCGAGGCCCGGGGCGAGGGCGGCTGCCAGCGTGGCGTGGAACGGTTTGAATCGCATATTGCCTCCACTTTGGGACCGGCGCGGCCGGTCGGGATCGGGGACGGTCTGAGCGATAGCGGCCCTGCGGCCGCTGTTTTGCCGAAAAGCGGACCGAGCATGGACCTGCCGTTCCACGGTTGCAACTTGCATTGCAACATCGAAATAAATGGAAAATATGTTCCATGCCGTGCTTCAATCCGGTCGGACCCCTGTTGGAGCCACCGATGGCCAAACGCAGCGAAGCCGATACCCTGATGAGCCGTATCGCCGAGGAATTCGAGGCCCTCCCGCGCCAGTTGCAGGGGGTAGCCCGGTACCTTGAGGAACATCGGAGTTCGATCATGGTCCAGCGCGTTGGCGAGATCGCCGAGGGCGCCGGGGTCCATGCATCGGCCGTGGTCCGCTTCGCCCAGCGCTTCGGCTATTCCGGCTTCAGCGAGATGCAGGCCGTGTTCCGCGATGCGTTCACCGCGCAGGCCTCGCCATCGCGCAGCTACAAGCAACGCATCCGTACCGTCATCGAGAACCGCTCGGGCGGCGTGCCCGCGGCGGAGATCGCGTCGCGCTTCATTGACGCGAGCCGCATGGGCCTCGACGAACTGGCCGCGGAAATCGACGAAACGCGCTTCGAGAAGGCAGTGGATACGCTTGCCGCCGCCGAGAACATCTACGTGATCGGCGTGCGCCGTTCCTTCGCCATCGCCACGTACATCGCCTACGCCCTGCAGCACACGCAGAAGCGCGTGCACCTGGTCAGTGGGCTGGGCGGCATGTTCCGCGAGCAGCTGCGCAGCATCGGGAAGAACGATGCCCTCATCGCCATCAGTTTCCCGCCGTTCGGGAACGAGACGCTTTATGCCATGCGCGTCGCGCAGCAACACCACGCGAAGGTGCTGGCCATTACCGAAAGCGACCTGGGGCCGCTGGCCCGCCACTCGGATGTCCTGCTGAAGGTGAAGGAGGGCAGCGCGTTCGCCTTCCGCGGCCTCACCAGCACGATGTGCCTGTGCCAGGCCCTGTTCGTCGCGCTCGCCTACAAGCTTGAACTTACCGTTGAAGAAACCCTTCCCCGAGGAGAATACGATGATTGAAGTCGCGGTCTTTGGCGCCGGTCGCATCGGCAAGATCCACGCAGGCAATGTCGCGCGCCATCCCGAGGCGCACCTGCGCTACGTGGTCGATGTGCACGAGCCGTCGGCGAAGGAGCTGGCAGGCAAGCATGGCGCGAAGGTGGCCAGTATCGACGAGGCCCTGAACGATCCCGCGGTAGGCGCCGTCGTGATCGGCTCGAGCACCGACACGCACGCGGACCTGATCCATCGCGCCGCCGCCGCTGGCAAGGCGATCTTCTGCGAGAAGCCCGTCGACCTGGACGTGGAGCGCGCACGCTCCTGCCAGGCCGCGGTCGAGAAGGCGGGCGTGGTCTGCATGATCGCATTCCAGCGTCGCTTCGATCCGACGTTCTCCTCGCTCAAGAAGCGCCTGGACGACGGCGAAATCGGTACGCCCGAGGTACTCATCGTCACGAGCCGCGACCCGGGCGCGCCGCCGGTGAACTACATCAAGAGCTCTGGCGGCGTGTTCAAGGACATGCTGATCCACGACTTCGACATCTTCCGCTGGATCCTGGGCGAGGAAGCGGTGAGCGTGCATGCCGCCGGCAGCTGCCTCACCGATCCTGCGATCGAAGGTGCCGGCGATATCGATACGACCGCGGTGACGATCCGGACGAAGAGCGGCCGGCTCTGTCAGATCAACACCTCGCGCCGCGCCGCCTACGGGTACGACCAGCGTTTCGAAGTGCTGGGCAGCAAGGGCATGCTCCAGGCGGGTAATGTCGCGCCCACGCAGGTGGTCTCGCAT
>NZ_JBQCFT010000041.1:0-8957 GCF_051958795.1 Luteibacter sp.
GCCGCGGCCGTGCTGCTGCAGGGGCTGACGGCGCAGTATCTGGTCACGGACAGTTCGCAGCCGAAAGCGGGGCAGGTCGCACTGGTTCATGCGGCGGCCGGAGGCGTGGGCTTGTTGCTCGTGCAGATGCTTCGCGCGAAAGGCGTTCGGGTGATTGGCATCGCTTCGTCGGAGGAGAAGCGCGAGGCCGCGCGCAAGGCGGGCGCCGATGTCGTCCTCGGCTACGATCATCTGGTAAAGCGTGTGCACGAAGCGACGCAAGGTCATGGCGTCGACGTTGTCTATGATTCCGTGGGGCGCACGCTGGGCGAGAGCCTCGCGGCCACTCGCACGGGCGGGACGGTAGTGTTCTACGGGATGGCTGCGGGTGATCCGGACTTCGTGGATCCGCGGACCCTGATGGATCGCTCCCTCACGCTGACGGGCGGCGATCTGTGGAACGTGCTGACCAGCGCAACGATTCGGCGCGAGCGCGCCGCGGCTCTGTTTGACCAGATTCGTGACGGTTCGCTCAGGCCAACGATCGCAGCGAGTTTCCCTCTATACGAGGGCGCAAGGGCACATGAATTCCTCGAGAGCCGTCACGCGATCGGGAAGGTCGTGATGGTTCTTTAGCAGATCGATGAAGGGATGGCACCAGGCCGCGTCATTCGCCTACATACGTGGGATGCCTCCTGCTTTACTTTCCTCACGCGTGGATGTGCGCCGTGCAATCCGCCCCAATGGAGAAGGTAGATGAGCCCGAAAGTACGACATTCCCAGCCGGTCATGGGCACCGCGGGTCATTCGCCGTCGGGCGCATCGCTCACCGCGGGCAGCCAGATGAGCGTCGACACGATGTTGGTCCAGATCATGGGAACGCTGGCCCGTCACGATCAGAAGTTCGATGGCCTCGATTGCGCCATTGCCAAGCTGGACAGCGAGGTCGTGAACCTCGCTGGCAGCGTGCGTGATCTCGGGCGCTGGAAGGAAAGGATATGGGGCATGGTCGTTCTCGCCGGCGGGCTTTTCGCTGCCGCCGCCAGCCTATGGGCCATTATTGGCACGCATATCAGCTGGCACGCTTAGGTCAGCCCCGATCGCCTTGCGGCTTAGCGAATGTCGAGCGGTGCGAAGCCCTTCACCAGCTCATCCAGTGCCTTGATCTGGGCCAGGAAGGGTTCGAGCGCGGCCAGGGGTAGCGCGCTAGGGCCGTCACAGCGGGCGTTGTCCGGATCGGCATGGGCCTCGAGGAACAGGCCGCCGATGCCCACGGCCATGCCGGCACGCGCCAGTTCAACGACCTGGCGACGGCGGCCACCGCTGGCCTCGCTGCCGGAATCACGACGCTGCAGGCTGTGGGTCACGTCGAAAATGGCCGGGTAACCGCCGGTCGCTTCGATCATCTCGCGGAAACCGAGCATGTCGACCACGAGGTTGTCGTAGCCGAACTGGGCGCCGCGCTCGCAGAGGATGATCCGCTCGTTGCCGGCTTCCTTGATCTTGTCCGTCACGTGCTTCATCTGCGTCGGGCTCATGAACTGCGGCTTCTTGATGTTCACGGCACGGCCCGTCTTCGCGATCGCCTCGACCAGGTCGGTCTGGCGAGCCAGGAACGCGGGGATCTGCAGCACGTCGACCACTTCAGCGACGATCGGCGCCTGGAAGATCTCGTGGACGTCGGTAATGACCGGGATACCAAATTCGGCCTTCACCTTCTCGAAGATGCGCATCCCTTCTTCCAGGCCCACACCGCGGTAGGAATGGATCGAGGAGCGGTTGGCCTTGTCGAAGCTGGCCTTGAAGACGTAGGGGATGCCCAGCTTCCGGGTCACGGCGACATAGTGAGCCGCCGCATTGAGCGTCGAATCCATGTCCTCCAGCACGTTGATGCCGCCAAAGAGCACGAAGGGCAGGCGGTTACCGACTTCGACGCCGGGGGCGATGGAAACGTTCATGGGGTGGCTCCGGGAAGGGGTGGGGCAGGCCGCCCATGGTAACGCCATTGAAGGTTTGATCGCCGCGCCCGGAGCGCCCGGCCGGCCGGATCATGGCGTCAGCGTGATCGATTCCCCGGATCCAAGCCTGACGGGCCTGGTCCATGTCCCGGCCTTCAACACAGTCTGTTCGCCGCCCACGCTGCGTACCGTCACCGACGTGACCTTGCCCTGTTTCCACGACAGGTCGACCTGGAATCCACCACGCGCAGCCATGCCGGTAACCGTTCCCGATGCCGCCCATGCCGTTGGCAGTGCAGGGAGAAGCGTTATCTCCCCGGGGCGTGAGGACATCAACATTTCCAGCATGGCCGTGGGCGTGCCAAAGTTCGCGTCGATCTGGAAGGCGTCGTTCTTCGCGTCCAGGTTGTACATGTCGAAGAGGTTCTTCGCGGTGCCGTTGGTCAGGTGCTCGGACGGCGTCAGGTTGGTGACGATCAAGTCGTAGGCTTTCGCCGCGTTACCTAGCCGAGCCCAGCACATGGCGCGCCAGGCGCATGCCCAGCCGTAGCCGCCCGTGCCGCGTGCTTCGAGGAGGCGGGTTACGCTTTCGATCAGTGCCGGCGGGCTACTTTCGGCGCGGATACGGTCGCCGGGGAAGAAACCCACGAGCGGCGACAGGTGCCGGTGCTCGTGTTCGCCAAGGTCGTCCGGCGTCATCCACTCTTCCAGCCAACCGGTTTTGGGGCTGACCTGCGGGAGGTAGAGCCGAGCCTGCAGCTGCGTGATCGTCGCGGCGTAGTCGCGGTCCTTGCCGAGCAGGGCGCTGGCCTGGCGGTAGTTCTCGAACAGGTCCCAGACCCATTCCTGCGAATATGTATTCCCCCTGGCATCGGTCGGGCCGTGCTCGGGGGACCAGTCGGCATCGTCGACCAGGACCTTGCTCGTTTGAGCCGTCGCAGGGTCCTTCACGCTGACTTCCAGCAGGCGCGATTCCCAGAACTCGCAAGCCCCCTTCATCAAGGGATAGACGCGCGCGAGATAGGCCCGGTCCAGCGTGTACTGGTAGTGCTGCCACAGGTTGTTGCACAGCCAGGCATTCCCAGCCGGGTGCCAGCGCCAGCCGCCACCGCCGTAAATATTCGTCGAGATACCGACGGTCCAGCCGGCGATCTTTCCGGAGCTGTTGCGGTAGCTGCTGCGCGGATCGTTGAAATGCTCCCGGGTTGCAGTGGTCCAGGCATCGACCTGGCTGATGCAGTAATCCGTGAACGGTTCGAAGCAAGACGGCAGCCCGGCACGATCGGGCAGCCAGTAGTTCATCTGGATATTGATGTCGTTGTGGTAATCGGCCATCCACGGCGAGATGTTGCTCTCGAGCCAAAGGCCTTGCAGCCCGGTGGGCAGGCTGTCGCGGGAGCCGGCGATCGTGAGATAGCGGCCATACTGCAGATACGTGGCCTCGAGTTCAGGATCCGGTGCGGCCCCGGCAGCCGCGCGCGCCTTGAGGCGGGTCCACGTATCCATCGCGCGCTGCGCCTTCGTCGACGGGCCAAGGTCGACACGCATGGTATCGAAGAGCGACCGGTAGTCGGCCACGTGGGTGTGAAGAAGCGTGGCCGGCGTCTGCCCGGCCGCGACGAGGGTCTTCCGGGTCGCGAGCACCAGGGGATCCAGCGACGAATCCATGAAGTGCTTCGCCGACTCCGGCGTGTAGTTCGTTCCGCCGCAGACGATGATCGAAAGTGTGTCGCAGTTCGCAAAACGAAGCCCGTTGGCATCGCTGCGAACCTCACCGGAACCGCCCAACGCCAGCACATTCGCCGCGTACTTCAGGCCGTTCGGCAGCGCCCCTTCGAAGTGGCACGTCGCGGCGTGAAGGGGCTCCGGCAGACCTCCGGCGTGCGACGTGTCGCCATGCATGCCGTGCAACGCGAGCGAGCCGCTGTAGCTGCCACCACCCGTCTGGGACAACTGGATGGCGATCATGTCGTCGGGGTGGCTGGCGAAAACGTTCCAGTTGTACCCGATGCCGTCCTTCCGTTAGGACACGCGAAGATAGCCCTGTTCAAGGTACAGCTCGCGACGGTAATCGGTGATGTGGGCCGCATCGTGTCCCGGAATCGACAGGTACAGCTTCGCCAGCATCACCAGGCTGCCGAAGTGCCCGGTGGTGTAGTCGAACTGGCCGTCCCCACCAAGCACGACATCGCCCGTGCCCAGCCACATCGAGGCGTCGGTGAGGTAGAGGAACGAGGCTGCGGGGTCGCCGCCGACCAGCGCGCCGAGGCGTCCATTGCCGACAGGCAGCGCTTCACGCAGCACGTTGGATTCCGCGGCGGGCGTGTCGTACCAAAGGATGTGCGTGCCCAGTGTGGCGGGCAAGGCCCCCGCAGGGCGCACCACGGGCTTGCCCTCGGCAAAGCGGGGCAGCGCTAGCCACGGCAGCACGGCCGCCGTAGCGCAGGTCAGTTTCAGGAAGTGCCGCCGGCCTGCTGGATCCCTCCGCGGATCTCCGCCCGTCCCCATCGTTCGCCGACGCCCCTGCCGAATCGATTTGTAAGACAAATGAATGTAGACCCCTGTCGCGGACTTGTCATGTTGCGCCGCAGCTTGTTGGGAAAGCCGAATTTGGGCAACGATTAATAAGTACTACAAATGCGCGGTAGCAGCTGGCGGCTCTGTCAGGTGTTGTGGGATGACGGGGAACATCAAGCTTCAAGGTTCCGTCTCGGGGGACGGGTCCGATGTGCGTCGGTTAGCAAGCCACGTGTGCTCATTGGGGTTTTCCACAGTGTTGGGGAGGGTAACCATGCAGTTGACGAAGCTTGCGGTCGCCGTGCGGCGTTCGCTCGTAGCAACGGGTGTTGTCTGGATGATGGGTTACGGCGCGCCGGGCTTCGCCCAGGCGGCGGCCACGCCCGATGCAGCATCGACCGGCGCGGCAGCGCCCGCGCCGCAGGCGAAACCCGCCAAACCGGCGAAGCCGGCGAAACCCGGCACCACGGCCGAGGATGAGAAGAAGGTCACGGAGCTCGGCGCTGTCGCCGTCACCGGCCAGCTCGCGGCGCTCCAGCGCGCGCAGGCGATCAAGCAGGACGCCGTCAACGTCGTCGACTCGATCTCCGCCGAAGAGGCGGGCAAGTTCCCGGATCCGAACGTGGCCGACGCGCTGCAGCGCGTACCGGGCGTCTCGGTGAACCGTAGCGGTGGTGAATCCAGCCAGATCGCCATCCGCGGCTTCGGCCCGGATTTCGTCGCCGTCACGATCAACGGCCGCCCCATGGCCACGGCCTCGGGCTCGCGCGCGTTCAACTTCGACGTGCTGCCTTCCGAAATCATCAGCGTCGCCCAGGTCAACAAGACCTCGTCGGCGGATATCTCCGAAGTCGACATCGGCGGCGTCGTGGATATCCAGACCGCGCGGCCGCTCGACTTCAGCGGCTACCACGGCGCGTGGAGCGGGGCGGGCGTCAACAGCAACCTGACCGGTTCCTGGAAGGGCAAGACCACGCCCAAGGCCTCGGGCCTGCTCGGCTGGACGAACTCGGACCACACGTTCGGCTGGATGGCCAACGCCACGTACTACAAGCGCAAGGATACCCAGCTCAATACGCAGGCCAACTCCTGGTACGCGGACCAGAGCATCAAGACCTCGCCGGACCAGACGGTGCCGACGTACACCGGCGTCGCGGTGCCGGAGACCCTGGCCACCAACGTGCTGGACGAGACTCGCACCCGCAAGGGCGTCAGCGGCGCCATCGACTGGAAGCCGATCGACCAACTGACCGTGCAGTTCGACACGCTGTTCTCGAGCTACAAGGTCGACGGCCTCGAGCATGAATTCGGCGAGTACGGCAACACGGGCGATATCCAGTCGATGACGCTGGATCCGAATGGCACCGCGCTCAACTTCGTACGCAATAGCTCCGGTCCCAACGTCATGGCGAACGACTACGTCATGTCCTACGCGCCCAGCTACGAAAAGAGCTACCAGAACGGCCTGAACCTGGGCTTCGATATCGACCAGGACACCAAGCTGAGCCTGGACGTGTCCAGCTCCAAGGCCTGGAACAAGGAAAGCCCGAACGGTTACTTCCTCGTGATCGGTGCAAAGAACTTCGGCACCAATCCCACCTGGACCAACGGCGGTAACAGCGAGCCGCCGAGCTACTCGAACATCCTGTCGACCACCGACATGTCTAACCTTGCGGCACACTGCTGTAACGCAGGTTCGGGCAACAACATCACCAACAAGGTGAACAACTACCAGCTCAAGCTGGACAAGGCCTTCGACGGCACGCTCACGCGGTTGCAGGCGGGCGTGCAGTACACCAAGCAGTGGATGAAGTCCGACAGCTGGGGAACGCCGAACGGTATCCTCTGCAACGCCTACTGCGGCTATTCCCTCAACGTGCCGCCGGAAGCGGTCGGTGCGTATGTCTACGAAGCGCCGTCGAAAGTCCATGGCGTGTCGTCGCCGGGGGCTCCGTCGGAGTGGATCCAGTACGACCCGCGCGCGTACCTGGCCTGGCTGGCGTCGCCGGCGGCGTACAACCAGCTTCCGGACGACAAGCGCAACGCCCTGCTTGCCGGCCTGGCTGCGAACGGTGGCACCCTGGATGCCGCGCCCAACCCCGGTAGCTACAACAATGTGGGTGAGGACCAGAAGGCGTTCTTCGCCAAGGCGCTCTTCGAAGGCACCGCGTGGAACATGCCCTGGGCGGTCGACGTGGGCGTGCGTTACCTCCACGTCGCGTCGACGTCCACGGCAGTGAACCAGCCACCGGTCACGTACTACGTCGACCCGAACGACACCAGCAATGCCCAGGTGTCGTATGGCCCGCTGGCGCCGCAGTCGGCGGATGGCGGTTACCACAAGTGGTTGCCGTCGATGAACTTCAAGTGGAGCCTGCTGGATAACCTGGTCTACCGTTTCTCGCTTTCCAAGACCCTGACGCCGCCGCAGCTCAGCAACCTCTACTACAACACGAGCTACGGCGTACGCCCGAACTCGCTGACCATTTCGCGCGGTAATCCGCAGCTCCAGCCGTATTCCTCGCGGAACTACGACATGGGCCTGGAGTGGTACATCGATGACGCCAGCTATATCGCGCTGGAAGGCTTCTACAAGAAGGTCAGCAACTTCAGCACGCTGGTCAGCTCGCCGGTGCAGTTCCTGACCGACCACAACAGCGGGCAGCCCCTGACCTGGTCGCTCACGCAGCCGGTGAACCTGAACTCGTCGAACATCTACGGCGAAGAGCTGACCTTCAACTACCAGTTCAAGAACGTGCTGCCCGATCCGTTCGACGGCCTGGGCGTCGCGCTGAACTACACCCATGTGAAGAGCAGCACGTCGCTGAGCCCGGGTGTGATCGCCGCTTCCGGCAAGTTCGCCGTCCCCGGCATCGGCGACTCGGCCAACGCCAGCTTGTATTACGAGAAGGGCCCCGTGCAGGTGCGCGCCGCTTACAACTGGCGTGGCAAATACCTCGAGAGCATCTCGTACGGCGGCGGCGCCCAGCCGGCCACGCGTAGCGCCTACGGCCAGCTGGACCTGAGTGCGAGCTACCAGGTGAACAAGTTCGTGTCGGTCTTCGTCTCGGGCACGAACCTGACCCATGAGCATCTGTACGACTACTCGGTCTACCGCAACCGCTTCCTGTACGCGGAAGCCGACGGCACCGTCTACACGGTGGGCTTCCGGGGTACGTTCTGATGGTGCGACTTTCCTTGCTGAAGAAACGAGGTTCCATGATGAGTGAAAGCCTTCCCAGCCTTCTCCGGGGCGTGGCTCTCGGCACGCTGATGTGCGCCGTGGGTGTCGCTACCGCGCCTGCGAAAGCCGCCGACACCGCCGACCTGCTACCGCAGATGGGCTTCAACAACTGGAACTCGACGCACTGCCGTCCGGAATTCGATGAAGCCATGATCCGCGGCATCGCCGACAAGTTCATCAGCCTCGGGCTAAAGGACGCCGGCTACCGCTACGTCAACATCGATGATTGCTGGGCCAACTGGCAGCGCGACAAGGATGGGCACCTCCAGCCCAATCCGAAGCGCTTCCCGAGCGGCATCGCCGCGCTTGCCGACTACATCCACCAGCGTGGGCTGAAGTTCGGCCTGTACTCCAGCGCCGGTACGTCGACGTGCGAGCCGCTCCAGGAGGATCGCGGCTTCCCGGGTGGCCTCGGCCACGAAAAGGACGATGCGAAGAGCTTCGCCTCGTGGAAAGTCGATTACCTGAAGTACGACAACTGCAACAACCAGAAGCTCGATGCGCACAAGCGCTATACGGACATGGCCAATGCGCTGCGCAACAGCGGCCGGCAGATCTTCTTCAGCATGTGCGAGTGGGGCGAGAACAAGCCCTGGCTCTGGGCGAGCAAGCCGCCGGTCGATGCGGGTTCGTGGCGTACCACGGGCGATATCACCGATACGTACGCCTCGATGCTGAAGATCTTCAAGGAGAACGTCGTTCTCGATAAATACGCCCGGCTTGGTCACTGGAACGACCCTGACATGCTCGAAGTGGGCAACGGCGGCATGACGGATGTCGAGTACCGCAGCCACTTCAGCCTGTGGTCGATCATGGCCTCGCCGTTGCTCATCGGCACCGACCTGCGGACGATCAAGCCGGAGGCGTTGAAGATCCTTCTCAACAAGGATGTGATCGCCATCGACCAGGATCCGCTGGGTGTCCAGGGCAAGCAGGTGCGCGATGCCGACGGGATCCATGTGATCGTCAAGCCGCTCAAGGATGGCGGGCGTGCCGTGGCCGTCTTCAACGAAGGCGATGCGGCGAAGGACGTGACGGTGGCGCCTGCCGAGATCGGCCTCAAGGCCGGTGGCAGCTACACCATGCGCGACCTCTGGGCGCACACGGATGCCAAGGGTGATGGGTCGATCAAGGTGGCGCTGGAGCCGCATGCGACCGTGATGTATCGCATCAAGTAAGTTCACGGCATCGGCCGGGCGCGGGCGCCCGGGCGATGTTCGGTTGGGGTTGCGTGCGGGCGGATCAGGTCCGCCCGCGGC
>NZ_JBQCFT010000042.1:0-6031 GCF_051958795.1 Luteibacter sp.
CCCACTACCGCTAACCCCTGTTCTTGTTGTCCCGGTGTGGCCGTGTTTGGGTCGCCCCCCACCCCCCCCCCCCGCCCCCCCCCGCTCCCACAGTGGCTTTAGGGTGGTTCGACAGTAGTTCGATGGGCCGTACGCTGCACGCGGTCACTGTCCGGACACCTGTCCGCGGACACCGCTCCCAACCGGACGCGCGCGGGTAACTCGCTGAAATAAAGCCATTTATCTGGTTGGCACGCGGCTTGCTGAAGACTTCATCAAGTTCTTCAGGGAAGCCCACATGATCCGAGATACCTCCGCCCAGGACCGCCTTGTCGTGGCTGGCCCGAACCGTCACCGCAAGCTGCTGATCGCCGGCGGCGCGGTGGCCGTCCTGGTGGCCATTGGCTTCGCCATCCCGAAGATCGGGACGATGTTCTCGGCCGATTCGTCCGTGAGCGCTTCGCGTCTTTCGTTCGGCACCGTGACGCGCGGCCCCTTCGTCCGCGATATCGCGGCGGAAGGCAAGGTCGTCGCTGCCGTCAGCCCGACCATGTACGCCCCCTACGGTGGCGCGGTCGTGCTTCAGGTCCACGCCGGCGACGTGGTGAAGAAGGGCCAGGTGCTCGCTGTCGTGACCAGCCCGGAGCTGACCAACAAGCTGGCGCAGGAACAGTCGGCCGCCGATGCGATGCAGGTTGAATACCTCCGCGCGCAGGTCGATGCGCAGAAGAAGCGCTCTGAACTGCAGAAGGCGTACGACAATGCGGTGGTCGACCAGACCGCCGCGGATCGTGACCTGAAGCGTTACCAGGGCGCGTACGAAAAGGGCGCGGTGCCCGTCGCCGACGTCGACAAGGCCAAGTCGGCGCTCGAGAAGGCCGGCATCACGCAGAAACACGCGCAGAGCGACCTTCGCGTCGACAACGACAGCCTTACGTTCGACATCCAGGCCAAGAAACTCGCCCACGATCGCCAGGTGCTCCTGGTGAAGGACCTGCAGCGCCAGGTGGACGACCTCAACGTGAAGTCGCCGGTGGATGGCCAGGTCGGCCAGCTCTTCATCGCCGAACGCGCCACGGTCGCGAAGGATGCGCAGCTGGTCAGCGTCATCGACCTCACCGCGCTGGAAGTCGAGATGAAGGTGCCGGAAAGCTTCGCCCGCGACCTCGCGATCGGCATGCCGGGCGAAATCACCGGCAACGGCAAGGAATGGAAGGGCAAGGTGAGCGCCATCTCGCCCGAGGTGGTGAACGGCGAAGTCGCCGCCCGCCTGCGCTTCGATGGCCAGTCGCCGCAGCAGCTGCGCCAGAGCCAGCGCCTTTCCGTCCGCATCCTGCTCGATCGCCGCGACAACGTGCTCACCGTGCAGCGTGGCTCGTTCGTCGATGAAAGCGCCGGCCGCTACGCCTATGTCGTCAACGACGGCATGGCCGACCGCCGTGACATCCGCGTCGGTGCCAGCAGCATCGACAAGGTAGAAATCCTGGACGGCCTGAAAGAGGGCGACAAGATCGTCATCTCCGGTGCCGACACCTTCGGCGACGCCAAGCACGTCGCCATCGCACGCTGACCGTTCAAACCATCATCCAAGAGGGAACCGCCATGCTGAAGATGAACCACCTCGCCAAGGTCTACCGCACGGAAGTCGTCGAGACCTACGCGCTGCGCGATTTCAACATCGACGTGAAGGAAGGCGAGTTCGTCGCCGTCACCGGTCCGTCGGGCTCGGGCAAGACCACCTTCCTCACCATCGCCGGCTTGCTCGAGACCTTCACCGGCGGCGAGTACCACCTCGACGGTATCGAGGTGAGCCAGCTCAACGACAACGCGCGCTCGAAGATCCGCAACGAGAAGATCGGCTTCATCTTCCAGGCGTTCAACCTGATTCCCGACCTCAACGTGTACGACAACGTGGAAGTGCCGCTGCGCTACCGCGGCATGAAGGGCCCGGAGCGCAAGCAGCGGATCATGGACGCCCTCGAGCGCGTCGGCCTGGCCGCGCGTGCCCGCCACTACCCGGCGGAACTCTCGGGCGGCCAGCAGCAGCGCGTTGCCATCGCCCGTGCGCTCGCCGGCTCGCCGCGCCTGCTCCTGGCCGACGAACCGACCGGTAACCTGGATACGCAGATGGCACGCGGCGTGATGGAACTGCTGGAAGAGATCCACCGCGAGGGCGCCACCATCGTCATGGTCACCCACGATCCCGAACTGGCGGCGCGCGCACAGCGCAACGTCCACGTGATCGATGGCCAGGTGGTCGACCTGTCCGAAGAGCCGCGCTTCCACGCGCACACGCACGCCCACACCGTCCGCTCCTGATCGCTGGCCCCGCGCCGAAGGTGGCACCCATGTTCGCCTATTACCTCCAGCTGGGCCTTCGCAGCCTGCGCAAGAACCCGATGCTCACCGCCCTCATGGTGATGGCCATCGGCTTCGGCGTGGCCGCCTCGATGACGACGTACTCGGTCTACCGGGCCACGTCACGCGACCCGATCCCGCAGAAATCCAGCGTGCTGTTCAACACGCAGGTCGACGCGTTCGGCCCGGAGAACATCGAGAACGGCGAACCGGCGCCCGCGCTGACGTACACGGATGCCACCGCCATCCTGCGGGCGCACAAGGCCGCGCACCAGGCGATCATCTACCCGGTAAACGTCTCCGTGATCCCGGATGACGCGGCCCGCCTGCCGATGCGGCAGACGGCCTACGCCAACGGTGCCGACATGTTCGGCATGTTCGACATGCCCTTCCTGCAGGGGCGCGCGTGGACCCGTGATGACGACGAGAAGCATGCGAGCGTCGTGGTGATCACCAAGGACCTCAACGACAAGGTGTTCAACGGCGGCCAGAGCGTCGGCAAGCAGCTCAACCTCGATGGGCGCCTGTTCACCGTCGTGGGCGTCATGGATAACTGGGCGCCGCAGCCGCTCTTCTTCGATGCACCCAATACGGGCGGTTTCGTCGACGAAGGGGCGTCGGTGTATATCCCCTTCACCCGCGCCATCGACCTGCAGCTCGGCACCAACGGCAACAACAACTGCGTCAAGGAGCCCGAGCAGGGCTGGGATGGCTACCTGCGCTCCGAATGCGTATGGCTCGCGCTCTGGACGCAGCTGGATAGCCAGGCCGAAGTCGATGCATATCGCAACTACCTCAACGGCTACGCGGCGGAGCAGCAGCGCGCAGGGCGCTGGAGCTGGGCACCGAACGTCAAGGTCCGCAACGTCACCGACTGGCTCGACTTCCAGAAGGTCGTGCCGAAGGAGTCGACCATCTCGCTGGTCGTGTCGCTGGGTTTCCTCGCGATCTGCCTGGTGAACACCATCGGCCTGCTGCTCGCGAAGTTCATGCGCCGCTCCCAGGAGATCGGCGTGCGTCGCGCACTGGGTGCCTCGCGCGCCACGATCTACGCGCAGTTCCTGATCGAAGCGGGCGCGGTCGGCATCGCCGGCGGCGTGCTCGGGTTGATCCTGACCGGGCTGGGCATGCTGGGCACCACGCTGGTTTTCCCGTCCGATATCGCCCGCCTGGCAACGCTCGATCCCACGCTGATCCTCCTGACGCTGCTGACCTCCATCGCAGCCACGGTGATCGCCGCTTTCTATCCCACGTGGCGCGCCGCTCAGGTGCAGCCGGCGTGGCAGCTGAAGTCCAACTAAGGGCACGCTGGCATGAACCTCCAGATCAAACCCATCCTCTCCGCGCTGCGCCGGCACAAGGCGGGCACCATCCTCATCGCGCTGCAGATCGCGCTCACCCTGGCCATCGTCTGCAACGCGCTGTTCATCGTGCACCAGCGCATTGAGCGGTCGAACCGCCTGACCGGCATGGACGAGAGCAACGTCATCGCCGTGCAGAACCGCTACGTCGGCAAGCCGGATTCGTTCCTCCCGCTGATGCAGACCGATGTGGCGGCGCTGCGCAATATCCCGGGTGTCGAGTCGGCCTATGTGACCAATGCGTATCCGCTGCGCCGCGGTGGCTGGTCGACCGGCATGCAGACCGACCCGACCAAGACCAAGGACAGCCTGCCGAGCGCCCTGTACTTCGTGGACGAGCAGGCGTTGAAGACGCTCGGCGTCAAGCTGATCGCCGGGCGCAACTTCACGCCCTCGGAAATCGTGAACCTTGCCCCGCAGAGCACGCCGGCACCCGCACAGGTCATCATCACCAAGGCTATCGCCGACAAGCTGTTCCCCAACGGCGATGCGCTCGGCAAGTCGATCTACTACGCGAAGAACAAGCCATCCACGGTTATCGGCATCGTCGAGAAACTCACGGTGCCCTGGATCGAGTTCGAGCACATGGATAACGTGACGCTGATGCCGATCCGGTTCGACAGCGGCTACCAGCACTTCCTCGTGCGCGCCCGCCCGGGCCAGCAGGATGCCGTCTACAAGGCGATCCCCAATGCGCTGTACAAGGTGAGCCGCATGCGCGTGCTGCCGGAGAAGTACGGCCTGCGTACGTTCGATGTGGTGCGGGCCAATGCTTACGAGGCCGACCGCGGCATGGCGATCCTGATGACGGTGGTGTGCGCCGTGCTGCTCGCGATCACCGCGGCGGGCATCGTCGGCCTGTCGAGCTTCTGGGTGGGCCAGCGCCGCAAGCAGATCGGCGTGCGCCGCGCGCTCGGCGCCCGTCGCTCGGACATCCTCAGCTACTTCATGACCGAAAACTTCCTGATCGCACTGGGCGGCGTGATCGTCGGTACCGTCCTCGCGCTGGGCCTCAGCCAGTGGATGCTGAAGTACTTCGAGATGCCGCGCGTTTCCGTGACCTATGTCGCCGTCGGCGTGGTGCTCCTGCTCGTGCTGGGCCAGGCCGCCGTCTTTGCACCCGCCCTGCGCGCATCGAAAGTGTCGCCGGTCGAAGCGACCCGCAGCGTCTGATCCGGAACACCAGGAGTAGTGATGTTCGGTTATTACCTCGAGCTGGCCCTGCGTAGCCTCAAGCGAAGCAAGGCCCTGACGGCGCTGATGGTGCTGGCGGTGGCCATGGGCATCGGCGCCTGCATGACCACGGTCACGGTGCTGCACGTGGTGTCGGGCGACCCCATTCCCAGCAAGAGCCAGCGGCTGTTCTATCCGCAGCTCGAGCCGCGCGACACGGACAACGGGTTCTATAGCAAGGGCGAGCCGCCGTCGCAGGTCTCGTGGCAGGACGGCATGGCGTTGCTCAAGGCGGGCCGTGCCGACCGCCAGGCCCTGATGACCGGTGGTACGGCGCCGGTGCAGCAGGATGGGAGCCAGGCGGAGCCCTTTTTTGCCCGGGCGCGCTATACCACCGCCGACTTCTTCCCCATGTTCGAGGTGCCGCTTCGCTATGGGCACGCTTGGTCCAGGGCCGAGGATGAGGCCCGCTCTCGCATCGTCGTCATCAGTAGTGTGCTCAACAACCGCCTGTTCCACGGCGAGGACAGCACCGGCCGCACGCTGCGCTACAACGGCGTGACCCTGCAGATCGTCGGGGTGATGAAACCCTGGCGGCCGCATCCGCATTTCTACGACCTGAACGCCGATAGCTATGCGGACACGGAAGAGCTGTTCATGCCGCTCAGCACGTCTCGCGACCTGCATGGCCCGCGCAATGGCTCACGCGATTGCTGGGGGCAGGGCGGCAAGGTGCAGGAAGATGTGCTCGAGACGGCGAATTGCACCTGGATGCAGCTGTGGGTGGAGATCGACGACCCGGCGAAAGTCGCCGAATACAAGGCGTTCCTGACTCACTATTCGGAAGAGCAGCGCGCCGCCGGCCGTTTCAAGCTCCCGGTGAACGTGCGCCTGCGCAACGTGACCCAGTGGCTGGATTACAACCAGGTCGTCCCGAGCGATGTTCACCTGCAGGTCTGGCTGGCCCTCGGCTTCTTCGTCGTGTGCCTGGTGAACACCGTGGGCCTCATGCTCGCGAAATTCCTGCGCCGTTCCGGGGAAATCGGTGTTCGCCGTGCCCTCGGGGCGTCGCGTGTCGCCGTGTTCGCGCAGTTGCTCACCGAGGCGGGGATCATCGGTCTCAGCGGTGGGCTCGCCGGACTGGTCATGGCGGTAGGCGG
>NZ_JBQCFT010000043.1:0-6418 GCF_051958795.1 Luteibacter sp.
CGACGGATTCCATCGACACGAGCGTGATGCCCTTGCGCGCACTGATCGCCTTGATGCTCGGCGCGTGCTCGCGGACCTCGGGGCCGATCACCGTGCCTTCCAGCTCCGGCCGGTTGGTGTCTTTCACCAGCAACGGCACGCGCGGTTCGCGCAACGGCGAGAGACAACGCGGGTGGAGCACCTTCGCGCCCGTGGAGGCGATTTCCTGTGCTTCTTCGTAATCCAGCCGCTGGAGCAAGCGCGCACCGGCGACCTGGCGCGGGTTGGCGGTGAACATGCCGGCGACGTCGGTCCAGATTTCCACGCGCGAGGCCTTGAGCAGCGCGCCGAAATAGGCGGCCGAGGTATCCGAGCCGCCACGGCCGAGCAGCACGGTGCGGCCGCCCTCGTCGCGGGCGATGAAGCCCTGCGTGATGAACACTTCGCCACGCGCGGCAAGCGCCGCCGCCAGTGCCGGATCCGGGCGCGGCTCGACCATGGCCGAGAGCACGCGGGTGCGCTCGTTCTGGTTCGGCAACGCCACGGCGTTCAGGCATCCACGGGCGTCCACCCATTCGGTGGGCAGGCCATTGGCGCTGAGGAACGCGGCGCCGAGCGCACTGGACAACAGCTCGCCATGCGCCTGCACGGCGGCCTGCCAGGCCAGTTCGCCCAGTTCGGTCGGCCCGCCCTCGGCCAGGCCCGCCAGGTCGGCCAGGCGCGCACCCAGGGTTTCCGGGAGTGCCAGCGACATCTCGCCCAGCAGGGCGTGGTGGCGATCGGCCAGTGCGGAGGCCGCATCCGAGCGGCGTTTGGGTTCCGTGTGCGTGCAAAGCTGTTTCAGGCCATCCGTGATACCGGACAGGGCCGAGACCACGATCAGCACGCGGGCGCCTTCGGCGCGGCGGCTGGCGGCCAGCTCGAGGATATTGCGCCAGCGTGCGGCGGTGGCTACCGAGGTGCCGCCGAACTTCATGACGATCCAGGGCGCGTTGACAGGCAACGGCGCGTTTGCGTTTTCGCTCACGGTTCTCTTTTGCGGTGGTGGGGAAATGAATCCCCGGAGTGTTGCGCCGCAACGTCAAAAAGGCAACGAGCCGGCGAATGCCTCGCCCGCGACCTCGCTCCCGCCGGGATGTGCGATCCTGCGGGCCCATCCCGATCTCACGCTCCCATGGAAAACCCCGGTTACGCCCGCCGCATCAACCTTATGGACGCCGCGCTCATCGTCGTGGGCGGGATCATTGGCGGCGGCATCTTCCTCAACCCGGGCATCGCG
The DNA here is from genome assembly GCF_051958795.1 of Luteibacter sp. Taxonomy (GTDB): domain Bacteria; phylum Pseudomonadota; class Gammaproteobacteria; order Xanthomonadales; family Rhodanobacteraceae; genus Luteibacter. Next base: position 1,259 of record NZ_JBQCFT010000043.1, read on the forward strand.
GCGCAGCGCACCTCCTCGGGCTGGGAGCTGCTGGCGCTCTGGGTCGCCGCCGGCCTGCTCACGCTGGTGGGTTGCCTCTGCTACTCGGAACTCGGCGCGCGCCGGCCCCAGGCGGGCGGCAGCTACGTGTACCTGCGCGAAGCCTTCGGCCGGGTCGCCGGGTTCCTGTTCGGCTGGACCATGCTGCTGGTGATCTACAGCGGCAGCGCCGCCGCCGTGGCCACGATCTTCGGCACCTACGCGACCTCGGTATTCGGCCTGCCTGAGCACCTGGTCAAACCGCTCGCCGTCGGCGCGCTGGTTTTCGTGACCGGCATCAACCTCTTCGGCATCAAGCTCGGTGCGCGCATCCAGAACGTCTTCGCCATCCTGAAGCTGGTGGCGATCGCCGTGCTGGTCGTCACCGGACTCGCCTTCGCAGGCGCGGGCACCACGCAGGCACTGGCCGGCAGCGCGGCTCCCGTGGCCGACGGCAACATCGCCGGCGCGCTCCTGCCGGTCCTGTTCGCCTTCTCCGGCTTCAGCTACCTCAACAATCACGCCGGCGAGGTCCGTGACCCGCAGCGGACGCTGCCGCGTGCGCTGGTGCTGGGCATGCTGGTCGTGATCGCGGCATACGTGCTGACCAACTATGCCTATCTCGCCGTCCTCGGCCACGCCGGCTTGGCCGCCAGCAACGCCCCCGCGGCCGATGTCATGAGCCGCGTGTTTGGCAGCGCCGGGGCAAAGATCATCGCGGTCGGCATCGCCATCTCGACCCTCGGCTTCTGCAACATCACGCTCGTCGCGGGTGCCCGCGTGCTCCAGGTGATGGGCGAGGATGGCCTTTTCTTCGCGAGCGTCGCCCGCCTGCACCCGGTGCACCGCACGCCCAACGTCGCCCTGGTCGCGCTCTCGCTCTGGGCCATCTTCCTTGTGTTCGCCGCCAACTACGGGCAGCTGCTGGATTTCGCCACCTTCGGCGACTGGGCGGCCTACGCCGTCACCATTGCCACGCTGTTCTGGTACCGCCGGCATGTGAAGGAGCGCCCCAGCTTCGTCACGCCGGCCTACCCGCTGCTGCCGCTGGTCTTCCTCGCCACCGTCATCGCGGTGGTCGTGGCCTATGCGTGGTCCAAGCCGCTCAGCGCCGCCGTGGTCTGCGCCGTCGTGCTTGCCGGGCTCCCCGTGTACGCCGTGTGGCGGCGCCTGTTCAGTAAAGTCGCTCGCTGAACGAGGGCCCGGATGCCACAATGGCCCGGTTCAGCTGAGGAAAGCAGATGGCACAGCAAGGTCCGACGTCTCCCGTACCCGTCCCCACCCAGGGCGCCGCCGAGGTGCCGCCCAAGCCCGTACGCGAAGGCATCGACCTGATCGTCAACGACGAGCGCTACCGCCACACCGGTGACAAGGGCATGCCGCTGCTGTGGTACCTGCGCGACGTGCTCCGCCTCACCGGCGCCAAGTACGGCTGCGACCAGGGCAACTGCGGCTTCTGCACCGTCATCGTCGATGGCAAGGCCGTGGCCAGCTGCCAGACGAAGATGGAAGGCATGGCGGGCAAGCGCGTGACGACGGTGGAAGGGCTTTCCGGCAAGGACGGCTCCCTGCACCCGGTGCAGCAGGCCTGGATCGACGAGGACGCGATCATGTGCGGCTTCTGCCAGCCAGGCCAGATCATGGCGGCCGTGGATCTGCTCAACCGCCAGAAGAATCCCTCCGACGCGGACATCGACAAGATCGGCAACCTCTGCCGGTGTGGCAGCTACGGCCGCATCCGCAAGGCGATCAAGCGCGCCGCGGTCACACTGAAGGATGCCAAGGCATGAGTGGCGAGATCCGCCTTTCGCGCCGCCGGTTCCTGAAATACGCCGCTGGCACCGCGGGCGCCCTCGTCGTCGGCATCGGCACCGTGCAGGCCGCCGATCGCCCCGCGCCGCTCAGCCTGCTGGGCGATGCGTGGTCGCAGGTCGGGCCGTACGTGCGCGTCGCGCAGGATGGCCGCATTTTCATCGGCGTGCGCGATCCGGATAACGGCGAAGGCACCGGGACGTCACTGGCCCGCATCATCGCCGAAGAGCTCGATGCCGATTGGGACAAGGTCGTCGTCGAATACCTGGGCCTGGGTGTCGAGCCGGGCAACGGGGAACCGAAATTCATCTACGGCCGCCAGCACAGCGGCGATGCCACCAGCATTCCCGCCGCGTGGGCCGACCTGCGCCAGGCCGGTGCGCTGGCGCGCTGGCTGCTGCTGCAGGCCGCCGCGCGCCGCCTCGGCGTGCCGGCGGAACAGCTCCGCGGCGAATCCGGCATGGCCATCGCCGCCGATGGCCGCCGCATCGCCTATGGCGACCTGGCCAGCGCCGCCGCAAGCATCGATGCGCCGTCCAGCCCGCCGCCGTTGAAGGCGGCCGAGCGCTACAAGCTGATCGGCCAGCCCGCCGGCGACATCGACGCCCGCGCTGTCGTGACCGGCACGCTGCGCTACGCCGCCGACGAAAACATCGGCGACCCCGTGGTCGCCGTGCTCGCACGCTGCCCCTACCCGGGCGGCACGCTCGATACCGCGGATCGTGACGCCGCAGGCAAGGTGCCTGGTGTATTCGCCGTCGTCGATATCACCCCGGAACAGGGTCAGGTGGCCGGCATGGCCGCGCAGGCGCGCGCCGTGGCGGTGATCGCCACGGACACATGGTCGGCGCTCAAGGGCCGCGAGGCGCTGAAGGCCACGTGGAAGCCGGGCGATACGACCGAGCCCAGCAGCGGCGACCTCGAAAAAAAGGCGCTCGAGCTGTTCGACAACGACACGGCCACGCCTACGACGGTCCGTGAAGATGGCGACGTCGCGGCGGCACGCAAGAAGGCGGCGCGTGCGCTCGAAGCGACCTACGTGCAGCCGTGGGTGGCGCACGCCACCGCCGAGACGCCGAACTGCCTCATCCGCCTGGACCCCGACACACGCATCACGCTTGTCGCCGCCTCGCAGTCGCCGCGCCAGGCTTACACCGTCGTGCAGCGCATGACCGGCTTCGGCCCGGACAAGATCGATATCCGCGTGCCGCGTGGTGGTGGTGGATTCGGCCGCCGGCTCGAGCAGGATTACATCGCGGAGGCGGTGGCCATCGCCATGGCCAACAAGCCGAAGGAGATCCAGAGTCGCGCCATCCGCGTGCTCTGGACCCGCGACGACGATCTCACCCGCGACTACTACCGCCCGTTCGCGGTGCACCGCCTTAATGCGTCGCTCGACCGCAAGCAGGGCATCGTCGGCTGGCACCAGCGCATGGCCAGCCCCTCCGCGCTCGCGGGCCGTGGAACGAACGCCGATCGCCTCTGGCAGTCGGAGCTCGTCGCCGACGCGTTGCCGGCCGGCCTCGTGCCCAACTTCCGCAGCGATTACTACGCGCTCGACTCGCTGCTGTCGCGCGGCGAGTGGCGCGGTTCGCCGCATGTGACGCCGACCTTCGCCAGCGAGAGCTTCATCGACGAGCTCGCGCACGCGGTGAAGGCCAACCCGCTCGACTACCGCCTGAAAGTGCTCGGCGAGGCACGCCAGCTGCCCTACAACGGGCGCGGCGGGCCGATCGATACCGCGCGCATGGCCAACGTACTCAAGCTCGCCGCCGACAAGCTCGACTGGAGCCGCTGGCTGCGCAGCGAGAATGGCCTAGGCATTGCCTGCGCGTACGTGTTCGGCGCTTACGTCGCGCATGCCATCGAGGTGGCTCCCACGGCCGATGGCATCGATATCCACCGGGTCGTCTGCGTCGCCGATGTCGGCCGCGCCGTGAATCCGCTGGGTCTCGCCGCCCAGCTGGAAGGCGCTACCATCGACGCCCTTTCAACGGCCCTCAACCTGGCCATCACGGTCAGGGACGGTAAGGTGCAGCAGACCGGCTTCAAGGATTACCCCGTGTCGCCCACGCAGCCGATGCCTTACGAGGTCGAGACGATCATCGTCCCGTCGGTCGCCGAACCCACGGGCGCCAGCGTCATCGGCGTGCCGTCCGCCGCCCCGGCACTGGCTAACGCCGTGTTCCGGGCCACCGCGGTCCGCGTGCGCAGGCTACCCCTGCTGCGCGAACTGGCTCGCCTGCGTTAATCCTCTCCAACGTCCCCGAGGCTCCGTATGTCCATTGCATCGTTCACCTCGGAAGGCACGCCTGCCCGTACCGACGCCGACCTGATCGCCGGCAACAAGCGCTTTTACGACGCGTTGTGGGCCGATGCGCAGCTTTGCGCGCCCGAGCGGTTCAATACATGGCCGCTGGTGGCCGAGCTGGCCGCGCGGACGACGCGACGCCTCGAGGTGGCGCCCGGCCTGCGGCCGCGCCTGCCGCTGGCCGATACCCAGTTCGTCGATCTTTCGCGCCCCGCCCTCGCCGAGCTGCGCCGGGCCGGCGCGCGCGTGGCCAACGCCATGATCGGCGCCCTGCCGTTCCGTGACGGCAGCTTCGATTTTGTCTGCGCTTTCGACATCCTGGAGCACGTCGTCGATGACGAGGGCGCCCTGGGCGAACTGGCCCGCGTGGCGGCGCCCGGCGCGAGCCTGCTGCTCTCGACCCCGCTGCACCCGGAAGCCTGGACGGCATTCGATGATTTCGTGGGGCATTACCGCCGTTACGAGCCCGATGCCATCCGCGACCTGCTCGCCCGCCACGGGTTCACGATCGAGCGCAGCGCGGTCTATGGCATGCAGCCCAAGTCGTCGAAGCTACTGGACCTGGGCCAGTATTTCCTGACCCACCACCGGGCCCGCGCCATGTGGTGGTACAACCGGGTGTTCATGCCGCTGGGCATGCGTTTCCAGAAGCCGCTGGACTTCCAGCCCGGCTTCGACCCGGCCCCCGGGGTGGACGAAGTCCTGCTGGTCTGCCGCAAGGCCGACGCTTAAATCGAGCAAAAACAGGGGCTTTACACATGGCGCGGCGCAACTGGTTATGATGCGCCACCTCCCCCGTTCCCGGATTGCAGCGGCATGCTCTATTTGATGCACGAATGGCAGCGCTCCATGCTCAGCCCGTTGTCGTACTGGGCTGAAGCCGGCGCCAAGATGTTTGGCGACCTGGCCAGCCCGTTTGCCCGCATGCCGGGCGCCGACCGCGCCGCTGCCGGGTACGAGCTGATGTACCGCCTGGGCAAGGCCTACGAGAAGCCCGAGTTCGACATCCACAGCGTGCA
>NZ_JBQCFT010000044.1:0-5101 GCF_051958795.1 Luteibacter sp.
AATTGAGCTCCGCCTGCGAACCGCCGCGCAGGACGATGGCGGTGTGGTCGTTACCCGAGGCGCGCAAGGTCTGTGCAAAGCCTTCACTCATCGCCAGCATCGCGACGAGCACGCCGACCACGCCGGCGATACCGACGACCCCGACAGACGAGGAACCGAGCCGCTGGGTCACCGTGGAAAGGCCCACGCGGGTCACTTGCCACGTCTGCCGGCCACGCCGCGTCGCGACCATCCACACGGCCAGCAGGATCGCCAGCACGACGACGCCCTGCCACGGCAGCATCGTCCACACGACCAGGAACAGCGCGATGATCGCGAGCAGCAGCACGCCGCCAAGGAACTTCTTGAATGTCTTCATGGCCGTTCCTCAGCGCCCTGCCAGGGCGTCGACAATGTTGAGGCGCATGGCGCGCAGGGCGGGCAAGGCACCGACGATCGCGCCGATCACCACCATCAGCACGAGGCCGAGCAGCCACGTCTGCGAACCCACGGGTGGGAGGTTGAGCATGCCACCGCTGCCCTTGGCCACGATCGGTACGATCACGCCCGCGAGGCCGAGGCCCAGCACGCCGCCTATCACCAGCAGCAAGATGCTCTCCGCCAGCACCATGTAGAGCACGCTGTGGCTGGAGAAGCCGATGGTCTTCAGCACCGCCAGCTCGCTGGTCCGTTCACGCACGGCCTGTGCCATGGTGTTGCCGGTAAGCAGGATCAGCGTGAAGAAGACCGCACCCATGATCGCGCTGACGATCAGGCCGATGTCGCCGATCTGCTTGGCGAACGAGGCGTTGAACGCCTGCTCGGTCTGGGTCTTCGTTTCGTGGTCGGAGTTGGCGGAGAGCGCATCCACTGCCTTCGCGACGCGGTCGGCATCGTTCGCCGAGTTCAGGCGGATGACATACCAGCCCACCGTCGTGCCGATGCTCTGGAAGGCGTTGGCATCCTCGAAATACTTGTGGTGAAAGAAGAACTGCTGGTCCGTACCGTTCGCCGCGCCCGGGGCGACCTTGTAAATGGCTACGATGTCGAACGGCCAGGTCTTGTCGCCATTGCGCTGCGGGAAGATCGTCGACTGGAGCGGGATCTTGTCACCCACCTTCCAGCCGAAACGCTTGGCCAGTGCCTCGCCGACGATCGCGCCGGTGCGGGTACTGGCGTACGTCTTGCGCTCTTCGGGGCTGATCTGGATCTCGTGGAAGATATCGAAGTAGTTATCGCTCACCGCGAAACTCAACACGAAATTCTTCGGATCCTGGTAGATCCCGCCGAACCAGTTGGAGGCGCCGACGTCACGCACGCCCGGCACCGCCTTGATCTGGTTGCCCAGGCTCACCGGCAGTGACTGGATGATCGAATAGCGCGAGGTGGTGATCAGGCGGTCGACGCCGATCACGTTGTCGCCGGAATCGAACGCCGACCGCGTGGCATCCAGCATGCCGAACAGCAGGAAGGCGGCTAGGATGGAAACGAGCGTGAAGAACGTGCGCGCCTTCCGCCGGAACAGCGCGGCCCATATGAGATGGAAGTATTTCATCGCGCCGCTCCCTTAGGCCGAGGCCTGCTCGACAAGGGTGCCCTTGTCGAGGTGCAGCGTATGGTTGGCGTACTCGGCGGCCTTGGGGTCATGGGTCACCATGACGATGGTCTTGCCGTGCTCGCGGTTGAGCTCACGCAGCAGGCCAAGGATCTCTTCGGCCGACTGGCGATCCAGGTCACCCGTGGGCTCGTCGCAGACCAGCAGGGTGGGATCGGAGACGATCGCGCGCGCGATCGCCACGCGTTGCTGCTGTCCACCCGATAGCTCCGAAGGCTTGTGCGAGGCACGATCGGCCAGGCCCACCAGTTGCAGCGCGATGGCCGCGTTCTGCGCGCGCTGCTTGCCGGAGAGCTTGGTCAGCAGCAGCGGGAGCTCGACATTACGCTGGGCGCTGAGCATCGGCATGAGGTTGTAGAACTGGAACACGAAGCCGACGTGCGCCGCGCGCCACCGCGCCAGCTGACCCGCGCCAAGCGTGTCGATGCGCTCGCCCGCCACGGTGATGCTGCCGCCGCTCGGCGTATCGAGGCCGCCGATCAGGTTCAGCAGCGTCGTCTTGCCCGAGCCCGAAGGGCCCATCAACGCGAGGAAGTCACCCTCCTCGATTTTCAGGTCGACGCCATGTAGCACCTCGACCTTCTGCCGGCCGCGCTCATACACCTTGGACAGGTCCTGGATGTCGATCAGGGTAGCCATGCGGGTAATCTCCTTGGACGCTCAGGGAGCGGACTGGGTGACGTGGACGGAGGTGCCATCGACGACGGTGTCGGGTGGCGTGGTGATGACGGTTTCGCCAGCGGCGAGGCCAGCGGTAACCAGGCGGAGATCGTTGTTCACGGGCTTGGCAGCCGTGATGTCGCGACGGCGGGCCTTTTCGTCGGTGACGACGAACGCCACGTCATGGCCATCGCGCTGCACGATGGCATTGGCGGGCACCATCACGCCCTTGGGCGGTTCGGCGTGCGCGGCGGCGCGCTTTTCCAGGAACGAAACACGAACGCCCATGTCCGGCACGATGCGCCCATCCTTCTGCTCCAGCGCGACGCGGACTTTCACCGTCGCCTTGCCGCGATCGGCCGCCGGCACGATCGCGATCACATGCGCAGGGATGCGCCAGTCGGGGTACGCGTCGAGCACCGCTTCCGCGGCCATGTCCGGCTGCACGCGGCCGATATAGGCCTCATTGACGTCCACGTCGATCTCCAGCGAATCCATGTCAACGATGGTGCCCACGCCGGTACGGGTGAACCCGCCGCCGGCCGAAAGCGGCGAGACGATCTCGCCCACCTGGGCCGCCTTGTCGGTGATCACGCCGTCGAACGGCGCGCGCACCACGGTGTAATCGAGGTTGACCTGTGCCACGCCCACCTGCGAATCCGCGGCCTGCGCCTGGCGGCGCGAGGTATTGAGCTGGGCACGGAAGGTATTGGCCTGCGTGCGGGTCTGCTCGGCGATCTGCTTCGACACCAGCCCACGGCCGACGAGGGCTTCCTGGCGCGTGGCGTCGCGCAGCGCCTGGTCTAGCTGCGCCTCGTTCTGGGTGACGTTGGCATGCGCCGCCGCGGCATTGGCCTGCGCCGAGGCGAGGCTGGCGCGCAAGGCGTTGTCTTCGAGGCGGGCCAGTACCTGGCCCTTCGTTACCCGGTCGCCTTCTTCGATCAGCACCTCGGTGAGCGAGCCGGTGATCTGCGCCGAGACCGTCGCTTGCCTGCGCGCTGTCACATAACCGGTGGCCTGCAGCACCGCGCCCGCGTCGCCCGCCGAAGCCGGGGCCACGGCGGTGGCTGTCTGCACCTCCACGGCACGGCGGCCGAAGAAGGCCCAGGCACCCAGGCCGGCCGCCAGCAGGATGAGCACGATGCCGGCGATCGCGGCGATCCGGCCCCAGGGCGGGCCGCCACCGGGCGCTTCCTTGTGCGATTTATCGATCTTCAGCTGCTTCAGCAGCTCGGCGTTCGAGTTCATGTCCCCTCACATCCCCTCACGGTGTTCGTACAAGATCATGCGAACCTGGGCGACCGTGCGCTATTCAGGCCCATCAGTCATCTGCCGTGACAGGTGTCACCTGCTAGGCTTGGCAGCATGAATACCGTCATCCCCATGCCGGCCCAGCCGAGCCTCCCCGTCACCGGCCAGGCCGGTCGTTTCCCCGTCCGCCGCATTTTCTGCATCGGCCGCAACTACGCGGACCATGCGAAGGAAATGGGCGCCAGCGTCGACAAGGCGAACCCCATGTTCTTCACCAAGCCGGCCGATGCCGTGGTGACGGATGGCGCCGACGTGCCCTACCCCAGCGCCACCAGCGATCTCCACCACGAGGTGGAGATGGTCGTGGCCCTGGGCGCCGGTGGCTCCCACCTTAGCGCGGACGACGCACGCAAGCTCGTCTGGGGCTATGGCGTGGGCCTGGACCTCACCCGCCGCGACCTGCAGGCGCAGGCCAAGGCGAAGGGCGCCCCCTGGGACGTGGCCAAGGCATTCGACCATTCGGCACCGGTATCCGCGCTGGTCCCTGCCAGCGAGGCCACGCCCACCGCCGCCACGACGATCACCCTGGAGATCAACGGCCAGGTACGCCAGCAGGCAACGCTCGGCGATATGGTGCTCGACGTCGGCGAGATCCTCGCGGCACTATCCACCCTGTTCGAACTGAAGGCAGGGGACCTGGTCTTCACCGGCACGCCCGCGGGGGTCTCGGCATTGCAAAAGGGTGACCGGTTCCGCGCGACGCTCGGGGACATCGTTTCTTTCGAGGGCAAGGTAGTGTGAATTCGCGCGATCCCTACATCGGGATCGCTAGGTTGGGAATTTCGACACGACGCAACGAGGAGTCCATGCGATGAGCATGATGGAAGAATTCAAGAAATTCGCCCTGCGCGGCAACGTGATCGACCTGGCGGTCGGTGTGGTCATCGGCGCGGCGTTCGGCAAGATCGTGACGTCGCTGGTGGACAACATCATCATGCCCCCGATCGGCATGCTGATCGGCGGTATCGATTTCTCGGACTGGAAGTGGGTGTTGAAACCCGCGGACGCGGCATCGAAGACAGCTGAAGTCGCCATCCAGTACGGCGTGTTCATCAACGTGCTCATCCAGTTCATCATCATCGCGTTCGCGATCTTCCTGGTGGTCAAGGCGATCAACAAACTGACCCGCCACGAAGACAAGCCCGCCGCCACGCCCGCCGACGTGGTGCTGCTTCAGGAAATCCGCGACCTGCTGAAGCAGCAGAAGAACCTCCCTTAAGTTTCACTGTGGGAGCGCGCTTGCGCGCGATGCTTTAGGCGATGCCCGGTACGGCCGGGCTCGCCTTCACGCTCTCGAACCAGTTCATTCGCTGGGCGCGAATGCATGTAACCAGCGGCTTGCGCCGCCTCGCGCTCCGACGTCTCTGGAAAGAGGCCTTGAGGCCCACCCTCGCTGCTCAGACAGGTCCTGTGGGAGCGGGGGGGGGGGGGGGGGGGGGGGGGGGGGGGGGGCCCGACGGCGCCCGCCAGCCCCCGCCACCCCACGGGGGGGGGGAGGGCCGCCGCGGGGGGGGGGCCCGCGGCCCCCCCGCCGCC
>NZ_JBQCFT010000045.1:0-2409 GCF_051958795.1 Luteibacter sp.
CGAAGCCTTTGGCCAGTGGAAGAACCTGCGCCTCGTGATCCTCGCCCTGCTCGGCGCTACTGCCGGCCAGGCCGTGGTCTGGTACACGGGCCAGTTCTACTCGCTGTACTTCCTGACCCAGAGCCTGAAGATCGATGCCACCACCGCGAACCTGCTGATCGCCGCGGCGTTGTTCATCGGCACACCGTTCTTCGTGTTCTTCGGCTGGTTGTCGGACCGCATCGGGCGCAAGACCGTCGTGCTCAGCGGTTGCCTGATCGCCGCGCTCACCATGTTCCCGATCTTCAAGGGCCTCACCCACTTCGGTAACCCGGCGATCGAAGCCGCCGCGGCCAACGCTCCGGTGGTGGTCACCGCCGACCCGAACGCGTGCAGCTTCCAGTTCGATCCTGTGGGCAAGCACACCTTCACCAGCTCGTGCGACGTGGCGAAGAGCGTGCTGGCGAAGAAGGGCATCCCGTACAGCAATGCAGCCGCCTCCGCGGGCACGCTGGCGACGGTGAAGATCGGCGATGAGGTGATCGAATCGTTCGAGGGTGCTGGCATGGACAAGGCGACCTTCACCGGGCAGAGCAAGGCGTTCACCGAGAAGGTGGATGGCCAGCTCAAGACCGCCGGCTACCCGGCGAAGGCCGACCCATCGCAGACGAACTACCCGATGCTCGTGGTGCTGCTCGCGATCCTGGTGATCTACGTGACCATGGTCTACGGCCCGATCGCCGCCTGGCTGGTCGAGATGTTCCCGACCCGCATCCGCTACACGTCGATGAGCCTGCCGTACCACATTGGTAATGGCTGGTTCGGCGGGTTCGTGCCGACCATCGGTTTCATGCTCGTGGCCTGGAAGGGCGATATCTACTACGGGCTGTGGTATCCGGTGATCGTGGCGTTGATGACCTTCGTGGTTGGGTTGTTCTTTGTGCGGGAGACTAAGGACTTGCCGCTGGAACACTGAGGCGAGAACATCGCGCGCAAGCGCGCTCCCACAGCGCTCTTGTGGGAGCTTGCTTGCAGGCGATACACGCCGCGAAAGGGGCACAAAAAAAAGGCCCGCCAGATCCTGGCGGGCCTTTTCCTTTCCACGTACTACAACGATCAGAACGCGACGCGAACGCCTGCCGTCACGCCATACGCCGCACGGCCCGAACCCTGCTCGGCGGTCAGGCCGCCGTAGAGGTACGTGCTCTTCGCGAGGCGCATCGTGCCGTTCGCATTCACCTGCACGAAGCCACGACCGACACCCGGTGCCGCGGTGTCGAAGCGCTGGCCCGCCATCGTGTCATGCACGGTCGGGTCGAGCAGGTTGCCGGTGTCGGCACCCACGGCGACACCGGCGCGCCAGGTCAGCGTGCTGGCCAGCGGATCGGCGGCCTTGGAACCGAGCATCACGCCCGCGAGGACGCGCGTGCCGGTTTCCGACAGCTTGTCCAGCGAGAGCGCAGCGACCGAGGTGCCGCGTTCAGCCGTGTCGTCACGCTCCACCTTCTGCCAGGTAGCGCTGACGTACGGTTCGATGCGGTTGCCTGCGGCGGTCTGCATCGGCATGCGCAGCGCGGCGCTGACCATCGTGTCCTTACCGGACGTACGCGACTCGAGCGAAGCGCCACCCATCGGATCGGCGCGACGCGTCGACCAGTCGGTGCTGCCGCGCGATGCCATGCCGTCGATCACGAAGCCGCCGACGGCCTGCTGCGCGTACACGATGCCCGAGTTGCCGCGGATCGTGGCCGAGCCACCCTTCGCGATCACGTTGGTATCGTGGTGCGTGCCGGCGACACCGATGACCGTGCCGTTTTCGGCATAGACGTCGACGCCGACGATGCTGCGATCGGTGCCGGTCTCGAAGCCGCTACCCTGGCCGTCAGCGATGGAGCGGTTGCCGTCGCGGGTGAGGTTCGCCCACACGCGGTGCGCCGCATCGGCGGATTCGACATCCGTACCCAGATGGCCGGTGACATCGCGCTGCATGCCGAGGCCGGCGTTACGCGCCGCCGCTGCCGCATCCGCGTGCACTTCACCCGACAGGCTGCTCACGAGCGTGCCCACCTGGTCCGGGCCGAGCGATGACACGGCGTACAGGAGCGTGCTCTGGGCGGCCGTGGCCGTTCCGGCATCCTGTGCGATGACAGCACCGTCGAGGGCGCCGGCCGCGGCCAGGCCATTACGCTTAGCCGAGGCGCCCAGCAGTTCCGCGTACGACACCGGTGCCACGCGCAGGTCGATGGCATGGCCACCATCCACGCCGTAGAAGGCGAGGAAGCGCGTGTTCGCGGCGAGGCCGGTAGCCGGCTGGTCGATCGAAGCGAAGTGACCGGTAACGCCGCCGTCTGCTTCGACGATGCGGAAGGTCGTGCCCATAGCCGGCGAGTACGTGTTGCTCGCATCGCCCGTGATGCCGCGGAGCGTCGG
>NZ_JBQCFT010000046.1:0-6512 GCF_051958795.1 Luteibacter sp.
AGGAGCAGCGGCGATGCCGTGGCTTCCACGCCCCATGCGCCGACCGCCAGGCCGACCAGGATCCAGCCGATGCTGCCGAACACGCGGATCGCACCGAACTCTTCCTGCGGATCACGGATGTGGCGCATGGCCAGCGAGGCGGTGAGGGCCAGTGTCGGCATGTAGCAGAGGCTGTAGGCCAGCAGCGGCACGTAGACCATCGCGAACGTGGTCTGCTGCGCCGCGACCGCGAGGAGGACGGCACCGAGCAGGTGCAGCAGGGTGAGCACGCGGCGCGTATCGAACAGGCGATCGGCGAGCAGGCCCACGAACAGCGGCGAGATGATCGCGCCGATGGCGGTGGTGCCGGCGACGGCACCGATCTCCGTACCCGTGAAATGCAGCGTCTTGCCGAGCCAGGTACCGACCGTGACGTACCACGCGCCCCAGATCCCGAACTCGAACAGCATCATGATTCTAAGGCGCCATTTCATCCGCGTTTCCTCGTGGTACGGGTGGATTCGAGAGGGTCTTCGATCGACTGCCAGACGCCGCCGGCGGCATGGCTCTTGAGCATTGCGTCCACGACCAGGCTATTGCGGTAGCCGTCGGCGAACGTGGGCAGTGCGGCTGGCTTCGTCGACGCGGTCGCGCCGCGACGGATCCAGTCGTAGGCGTCGGCGATCACGTTGCGGAACGCGTCCGCCCAGGCTTCCGGATGGCCCGCCGGCAGGTGCGCGTAGCCGCGTGCGGCGGGATCGAGCAGCGACGGGTCGCGGGTCAGCACGGTGTTCGGCTTCGCCGCGTTCCCTATCCACAACTCGTTGGGTTGTTCCTGCCGCCAGGCGAGTGAGGCCTCGCGGCCGTTCACTTCCAGGCGCAGGTCGTTCTTGTGGCCGGGAAGCACCTGGCCGACCGTGACGCAGCCGCGCGCACCGTTGTCGAAACGCAGCAGCACGGTGGCGAGGTCTTCGCTGGTGATCTTGCGCTTCTGCGTGGCTTTCTTCGTCGCACCCGCAAAGGCCTTGGCCGAGGTGGCGGGCACTTCGCGCACGGGGACCACGGTGTGCAGGTCGGCCAGCACGGCGGTGATACGCGCGCCGGTGACGTGCTCCGCCAGGTCGCACCAGTGCGAGCCGATGTCACCGAGCGCGGAGCTGGCACCGCCGAGCTTGGGGTCGAGGCGCCAGGTATACGCGCGCTCATCGGTCAGCCAATCCTGCAGGTAGCAGCCGTGCACGAACACGCTGGGGCCGATCTTGCCCTTGGCGATCATCGCGCGCGCCTGTTGCACGAGCGGATAGCCGCGGTAGTTGAAGGTCACCACGTGGGCCAGCCTGGCGTCGCGCGCGGCTTCGTAAAGCTCGCGGGCCTCCGGCATCATGGCGGCCAGCGGCTTGTCGGAGATGACGTGCTTGCCGGCGCGCAGTGCCGCCAGTGACACCTCGCGGTGGAGATGGTTGGGCGTGGTGTTGTGGATCACCTGGACGGCGGGATCGGCCAGCAACTCCTGGTAACTGCCGTAGGCCTGCGCGACTCCGAGTTCCCGTGCGCGCTTGCGCGCGGATTCAAGGCTGGAGCCGGCGATGCCGACGATCTGGACGTTGCCCAGGCGGCGTACGGCGTCGAGGTGGTGCGCGGCGATGAAGCCGGGGCCTACGAGCCCCATGCCGAGTGATTTCATCGGTTTACCGTCCTGGCGCTTGTCGTGGTCGACTGGCCTGCCATTTATCCCCCGATGTACCTCCGCCCGCAAATGTATTCGATTACATTTCGCAGGGCATCGGCGTTGGATCGTGTCACATGGTTGGAAAGGTATAGCCCCATGGACCGCGCTGTCGCAGGGCGGTCCGAACATGCAAAGATATGTAACAGATGGATAAACGCCTACGCAACGATTTCATGTAATCCATTACATTGCGCTGCACAAAAGAGAGGGATGGATCACGTGAGTTCGGAGGGCGGCAAGCGGAAAAAGAAAGGCGTTCCGGCGAATGCTGCGCCGCAGCCTGTACGCGTGCGAACGGTGAAGGAGATCGCCGCAATCGCCAACGTGTCGGTCGCGACCGTGTCGCGCGCCCTCCAGCGTCCCGAGATCGTCAGCGAAGAAACGCGTCTGCGCATCCACGAGGTGGTCAAGCGCCTGGGCTACACGCCAAACGCGCTGGCGCGCAACCTGCGCACGGCGCGCACCCGGCTGATCGTGGCCCTGGTGCCCGACATCTCCAACCCGTTCTTTTCCGAGGTCATCCGCGGCATCGAGCAGGTCGCCTACGAGACTGGCTACTCGGTGCTGCTGGGCGAGACCCAGAGCAACCTGGTCCGCGAGCAGGCGTATGCCGTCATGGTCGCCGCCCGCCAGGCGGATGGCATCGTCACGATGTTCCACCGCATACCGTCCATCCCGTTCGAGGGCCGGTTGCCGGTGGTGAACGCCTGCGAATACGTCAAGGACAGCGCGATCTCCAGCGTCTACATCGACAATGTCGCCGCGGCCACCAACGCTGTGGACTACCTCGTGACCCTCGGCCACCGCGATATCGCTTTCATCGCAGGGCCCGCCTCCAGCCCGATCTGCGTGGATCGCGAACAGGGCTATCACCTTGCCCTGGAGCGGGCAGGGTTGATCTTCAATCCGGCGCTGAGCGCCGTGGGCGATTTCTCGATCGAAGCGGGCGAACGCGCGATCGAACTGTTCCTCTCGCAGGGCCATCCGTTCAGCGCGGTGTTCTGCTCCAACGACGAGATGGCGATCGGCGCGATGCGAGCCCTGATCTCGCGGGGCCTGCGCGTGCCAGAAGACGTCTCGGTAGTCGGCTTCGACGATATCCGCTTCTCGCGCTACACCTCGCCCTCGCTGACGACCGTGGCGCAGCCGAAGAACGCGCTGGGGCGCGAAGCGATGACCATGCTGATCGAGCTGCTCAACGACCCCGAGGTACCGCCGCGCAAGCGGGTGCTGTCGGCCGAGCTGGTCGTGCGTGGCTCCACAGGGCCGCGCAGGGACCGAGCTGCTTAGCTTCGCGCTGTCGGTGTCAGCGCGCGGGGAATCGCCCCGTGCGCAACGGATCCAGCAAACCCTTCAGCCCGTTATGGTCGAGCTCGAGCGCCAGGGCGAGCAGGGTGCCCAGCTGCCCTTTCGGAAAGCCCTTTCGGGCATACCACGCGAGATAGGCACCGGGAAGGTCGGCGATAAGCCGACCCTTGTACTTCCCGTACGGCATGGCGACCGTCACCAGGCTCTTGAGGTCTTCCGGTTTCAGAGCGTCCAGCCTGCACGGTAGTCGCGACGCAGGAACTGGTTGGCCTCCGGAATATTGGTGACCTGCATGTTCTGCGCATCGTACTCGATGCGATGCCCCGCCCGCAGGGAGACGATGCCGAGCAGCATCACTTCCGTCAGCTGAGCCGCGTACTCGAACGGCGACGTGGTCTTGCCCTTGCCCTTGCACGCATCGACCCAGTTCATTTCGTGCGAGGTCGTGATGCGCGTGTACTTCTGCGGCGGGGTACCGACCGACTCCTGAAGGGACTGCGGCAGCAGGCGCGGGTTGTCGCCGTAGGTTTCGTGCACCAGCTTGCCCTTGCTGCCGACGTAGAGCGTGCCGCCATCATGCATCTGGCCGGCGCCCAGCGCTTCCAGCCCCGGCGGCAGCAAGTTGCCGTCGTACCAGGTCAGCCGCACCGGCGGCTTGTCGCCACGGGCGGGGAAGTCGTAGTACGTCATCGTGCCCGTGGGGTACGAGGCATTGTTGAACGGCGTCGAGACGGTTTCGATGGAGGTCGGGAAGCCGAGGTCCAGCGACCAGAACGGCGAATCGATGAGATGCGCGCCCATGTCGCCGAGGGCGCCCATGCCCCAGTCGACCCAGCCACGCCAGTTGAATGGGTGATAGAGCGGGTGATAGTCGATTTCCGGGCCGGGGCCGAGGAACAGATCCCATTCCAGGCCCTGCGGCTTCGGGTAATTGCCCGCCATGGCGTTGGCGAGGCGGGCATTCACCGCATCCATGTCCCAGCTCGTGGCGGAGGGCGCGGCCACGGGCTGCGGGCGCGGGATGCCCTGCGGCCAATAGCCCAGCGGGCGGTTCGTCCAGGCGTGGACTTCGCGCACTTCGCCGATCGCGCCGGCATCGATGTATTCGCGGATCAGGCGGGTGTCGTCGGTCGAATGGCCCTGGTTGCCCATCTGCGTGGCGAGCTTCGGGTTTTCCCGGGCCTTGCGGGCCATTTCGCGCGCTTCGAAGACCGACCAGGTCAGCGGCTTCTGCACGTAGACGTGCTTGCCGAGGGCCATCGCCGCGCTGGCGATCGTGGCGTGCAGGTGATCCGGGGTGGCAATGACCACCGCGTCGATATCCTTCCGCTCCTCGAGCATCCGGCGGAAATCGGTGTAGCGCTTGATCGAGTCGTACTTCTTGGCAAGCTGCTTCGTCAGGGCGATCTGCTGCTGGATCTCGAGACGCCTCTTGGCGGTCGTCGCCTTGTCGAGCCGGGCCTGGGCCTGGCCGATGCCGTCGAACATCTTGCGGAAGTTTTTATCTGTGTAGCCCCAGTCCACGTCGCACAGGGCGACGATGTTCTCGCTCGCCAGGGCGCGGATGTTGTTGCCGCCCATGCCACCGACGCCGACGCCCGCAATGTTCAGGCGATCGCTGGGCGCCGTGTGGCCCACTCCGCCCAGCACATGGCGGGGCACGATGAGCAGGCCGGTGGCGGCAAGGGCCGTGCCGGCGAGGAAGTTGCGACGGGAGAGTTTGATGTTCCCCTGAGTCTGGTCCGTTGCCTCCCCGGTGACTGGGGACGGCGTCTCGTTATCGAGCTTCGATTTGTCCGACATATGCGCTGCGATCTCCGTTTGGCTATCAGGAAGCGGTCGGGACGAAGCCCGGGTCCAGGAAGGCAGTTGGAGTTCATATCGCATATCGCGCTGGGATTCAATCGATCCAATCGCGACGTGATCAGCGCGACCTGCCGTGAGTGGTCGAGCTGTCGAGCGCCGTGCCCGCGAGTTCAGGCCTTGCGAAGAGCCAGATGGCAACGGCGAAGGCGGAGAACGTACCGAGGCAGAGGAAGGCTGGCGTAAAGCCGTATAGCTCGGCCATCCAGCCTCCGAGGGCCGGACTGAGCGCGGCCTCGAGGCCCTGACATGCGAACACCGCGCCTTGTGCAAGATTCGCGCGACCGGTGCCGTACATCAGGTGTGCCACCAGCGCCGGCCCGAAGACCGCGCCGGTCAGGGCCGTCGCCACTTGCGAACCCACCACCGCCGCGAACGCGGTGGAGAAGAGGAGTGAGGGAGCGCGTGAAGGGCGCGATAGAATGATTGCCATTACCCGCCCAATGACGTTACCGCCCCATGGCCAAGAAAACGATAGCCACCGACGCAAGACCTGTGATCGAAAGCCAGCAGCCGGTATCGAAGGGCCAGAAATCCTTCAACATGCTGGTCGAAAAAATCAGGAAGCGCCGGGCAACGCTGGCCGAGTGGGAGGCCTATAGCGAAGAATTCAACCGCAGGTATAACGGTGAGTACATTCCGCAACGGCGCAAGTTCGACGAGGTGCGCACGCAACTGATCCTGCGCCTCGATCAATCACACGAGATGAAGGGCCTCACCAAGGCAGAGCGGAACATCATCGCCGACCTCATCAGCCACATCGCCGACCAGGTGCTTGAGTCGACAGACGACCCCGTGGTCGCCGAAATCTTCGACCGCTACAACGCACCCGATCCGGCTGACCCGGCTACCGAGGCCGCAATCCAGGAAAGCCTCAGGAGCTCGTTCAAGGAAGTGTTTGCCTTTGACATCCCTCCCGAGATCGACATGCGTTCGCCAGAGGATGTCATGCGCTATCTCCAGGAGCAGCTCGACGAGGAGGAGCGGGCTGAACAGCAGCGCAGCCAGGCGAGGGCGGCTTACCATGCGGAACGCAAGAAAGCCCCAAAGCGTTCGAAGGCCGAGGAGCGTGCTCTCGCGGAGGAGGCGGAAGTCCACCTGTCACTACGCGAGGTCTACCGCAAGCTGGCGAGTGCACTCCACCCCGATCGGGAGGCCGATCCGGCCGAGCGCGAGCGCAAGGCCGCGCTGATGCAGCGGGTCAACGGCGCTTACGCAAAGCGCAGCCTGCTCGATCTCCTCGAGATCCAGCTTGAGCTGGAGCACATCGACCAGGCTGCGCTGCAGGGCGCGAGCGAGCAGCGTCTTAAGCGGTGGAACAAGATCCTGAAGGACCAGGTACAGGACCTCGAGATGGAGCTATTTGAAGTGGACGCGGGTTTCCAGATGCGTTGTGGCATGACCCCGGTAGGATCGACATCGCCGAAGATCATCAAGCGTGTCCTCAACGACTATATTCGGGACTTGAACGAGCACGTGCGGTGGTTCGAAGACGACCTCAAGGTGTTCGACGATCTCAAACGGCTCAAGCCGTGGCTTAGAACGATGAAGGCTCAACTCCAGTCCCTGGACTGACGGCTGCGGATCGGCGCAGTGCGCACTGAGGTTCACTGCAAAGGCATCGAGAGGGCTA
>NZ_JBQCFT010000047.1:0-6315 GCF_051958795.1 Luteibacter sp.
GGGTCGTGCGCTGAAGCGCTGCTTGACAGGCAACACGAGGGTGTGTTTCCAACTAAATATATACACACGCTAGGGTTCACTCGGCCCGGCGGACTTCGGAATCGCTTACGCATGGCAAAGAACCTCCTCATCGTCGAATCGCCGGCCAAGGCCAAGACGATCAACAAATACCTGGGCACCGACTTCCAGGTGTTGGCGTCGTATGGCCACGTCCGTGACCTGCGGCCGAAGGAGGGCGCCGTCGACCCGGAGCACGGGTTCGCCATGGCTTACGAGGTGATCGACCGCAACGAAAAGCATGTGGACGCCATCGCCAAGGCCGCCAGCAAGGCCAGCAGCATTTATCTCGCGACCGACTTGGACCGCGAAGGTGAGGCCATCTCCTGGCACATCAGCGAGATCCTGAAGGAGCGTGGCCTGCTGGAGGGCAAGGACGTCCAGCGCGTCGTTTTCAGCGAGATCACGCCGAAGGCGATCAAGGAGGCCGTGGCCAATCCGCGCAAGCTGTCGCACGACCTGGTCGATGCCCAGCAGGCGCGACGCGCGCTCGACTACCTCGTCGGCTTCAATCTCTCGCCGGTGCTCTGGCGCAAGGTGCAGCGCGGGCTCAGCGCCGGCCGCGTTCAGTCGCCAGCGTTGCGCATGATCGTCGAGCGCGAGCTAGAGATCGAGGCTTTCAAGGCGCGCGAGTACTGGACGATCCAGGCCAACCTGACCCACGCCGATGGCGCCTTCGACGCCCGCCTGGTCAAGCTGGATGGCAAGAAGTTCGAGCAGTTCGACCTGACCAACGAGGCGGATGCGCAGAAGGCGCGCAGCGCGCTGGAGAAGGCCGCTGCCGGCCAGTTCACCGTGGGCGAGGTCACCAGCCGTGAGCGCAAGCGCCGCCCGGCTCCCCCGTTCACCACCTCGACGCTGCAGCAGGAGGCCGCGCGCAAGCTCGGCTTCTCCACGAGCCGCACCATGCGCGTCGCCCAGGGTCTTTACGAAGGCGTCTCGCTGGGTAGCGAGGGCAATGTCGGCCTGATCACCTACATGCGTACCGACTCGGTGGCGCTGTCCGACGATGCAGTGGCCGAGTTGCGCGACCTGATCGGCCGCGAGTACGGCAAGGGTGCGCTGCCGGATGCCGTGCAGGTCTACAAGTCGAAATCGAAGAACGCGCAGGAAGCGCATGAAGCCGTGCGCCCCACCTCGGCCATGCGCATTCCGCGTAGCGTCGCGTCGTTCCTCAACGACGACCAGCGCAAGCTGTACGAACTGATCTGGAAGCGCACCGTCGCCTGCCAGATGATCCACGCCACGATGAACACCGTCTCGGTGGAATTCCCGGTGGGCGACTCCGGTTTCCGTTCGACGGGCACCACCGTGATCGACCCGGGCTTCCTCGCCGTGTACGAGGAAGGCAAGGACCAGAAGAACGACGACGATGACGAGAACCGCCGCCTGCCGCGCCTCGCCACCGGCGATCGCGTGCCGGTGTCCGCCATCGTGGCCGACCAGCACTTCACCGAGCCGCCGCCGCGTTACTCCGAAGCCAGCCTGGTGAAGGCGCTTGAGGAATACGGCATCGGCCGCCCCTCGACGTATGCCAGCATCATCCAGGTGTTGATCAGCCGCGAGTACGTCATGCTCGACAGCCGCCGGTTCCGGCCGACGGACGTGGGCCGTGCGGTCAGCCAGTTCCTTTCGGGCCATTTCACCCAGTACGTCGACTACGACTTCACCGCGCGCCTCGAAGACGAGCTTGATGCCGTCAGCCGCGGTGAGGAACAGTGGGTCCCGCTGCTCGAGCGCTTCTGGCAGCCGTTCAAGACGCTCGTGGACGACAAGACCGAAAGCGTCGACCGCAGCGAAGCGACGGGCGCGCGCGAACTCGGTACTGATCCCAAGAGCGGCAAGCCCGTATCGGTGCGCCTCGGCCGTTACGGCGCCTATGCGCAGATCGGCACCAAGGACGACGAAGCCAAGCCGACCTACGCCAGCCTGCGCCCCGGCCAGAGCATGCACACCATCACCCTCGAAGAGGCGATGGAACTGTTCAAGCTGCCGCGCAACCTCGGCCAGTCCGAAGCGGGCGAGGACGTGACGGTCGGCGTCGGCCGCTTCGGACCGTTCGTGAAGCAGGGCAGCACGTATGCCTCGCTCAAGGCGGAAGATGACCCGTACACCATCGAGCTGCCGCGTGCGCTCCAGCTGGTCCAGGAAAAGCTCGAGGCGATCGCCAACCGCACGATCCTCGATTTCGGCAATGGCATCCAGGTGTTGAACGGCCGCTATGGCCCGTACATCACCGATGGCGAGAAGAACGCGCGCATCCCCAAGGATCGCGAACCGAAGACGCTGACCGAAGCCGAATGCGTCGAACTGCTGGCCGCTGCCCCGGTGAAGAAGCCGCGTGGCGGCAAGGCCGCGAAGAAGACGGCGACGAAAAAGGCCGCAGTGAAGAAGACCGCCACGAAGAAGGCCGCGACGAAGAAGACGGCGGCAAAGAAAGCCACGGCGAAGAAGACGGCCAGCAAGAAGACCGCGACCAAGAAAGCCGCCGTGAAAAAGACCGCCATCGGAAAGGCTGCCGCCAAGAAGACCCCGGCGGCCTGACGTGCGGCGGTTCGAACTGGCCCAGGTTGAAGACGCCGCGGCGCTGCTCCGTGCCGGCGGCGTGGTGGCTTACCCCACCGAGGCCGTGTTTGGCCTGGGCTGCGACCCGCACGACCGCGTGGCGTTCGAGCGGTTGTTCGCGCTGAAGGAGCGCCCTCCCACCCAGGGCGTCCTGCTGATCGCCGCAGACTTCGCGCAGGTCGAGCCCTACATCGATCTCGCGGCCGTGCCCGAAGGCGTCATGGCCCAGGTACACGCGACGTGGCCCGGCCCGAATACGTGGGTCTTTCCCCGCAGCGCGCGTGTGCCCGACTGGGTCGCTGGCGCGCATGCCGGCATCGCCTTGCGCGTCACCGCGCACGAACCGGCTGCCGCGCTTTGCCGCGCCTTCGGCGCGCCGCTGGTATCGACCAGCGCGAACCCGCACGGCGAGCCGCCGGCACGCGACGTGGCCACGCTGCAACGCTATTTCGAAGGCCGCCTCGAGGCGGCACTCGATGCACCATTGGGCGGCCTCGACCGTCCCACCGTGATCCGCGACGCCCTGACCGGCGCTATGATTCGCGCCTGAGGAAGGGGGAAACACCACGTGGCAACTGTTTTCGAATCCACCGGGCGCGAAAGCGTCCCGATGTTGCCACTGCTGGCGGGTGCGCCTTCGCGAACGGTCGCCTGGCGCGACGGCCATGCCGTCGCCGCCGCAACCTTTCTTGCCCATGTCCGCCAGGTCGCGTCGCTGCTTCCCGAGGCGGTCGGCGCGGTGAACCTGTGTGAAGACCGCTATGCATTCCTGGTCGCGTTCGCGGCGCTGGTCCTGCGCGGCCAGGTGAACCTGTTGCCGCCGTCGCGTGCACCGCATGCCGTCGACGAGGTGATGGCCAATCACCCCGGTTGCTATGCGATCGGCGAGCTGGCGCTCGATCCGGCGCCGGCCGGCTACCTGCGCATGCCTGTGCTCGACGAGACGCAGCCGGCGTACGGCGAGGTCCCCGCGATCGCAGCCGATGCCATCGTCGCCATCGGCTACACCTCGGGCTCCACGGGTAAGCCGAAGCCGAACATCAAGACCTGGGGCAGCTACGCCGCCAGCAACCTTGGCAACATCCGCATGCTCCACGGTGTGATCGGCGGCCCGTTCGACGTAGTCGCCACCGTCCCGCCGCAGCACATGTACGGCATGGAGATGTCGGTCGTGATGCCGCTGATGTCGGAGGTGAGCGTGCACGCCGGGCGCCCCTTCTTCCCGGCGGATGTAGCCAGCGCGCTGGCCTCGATGCCTGAGCCCCGCGTGCTCGTCACCACGCCGGTGCATCTCCGCGCGCTGGTCGAATCGGGCGTGCAGCTGCCTTCCCTTGCGGCCTTCGTCTCGGCGACGGCGCCCATGCCGGTCGAGCTCGCCATCGAGGCGGAAAAGCGCTTCGGCGCACCGATGTGCGAAGTGTTCGGCTCCACCGAGACCTGTGTCTTCGCCAGCCGGCGCACGGCGATCGAGGAGGAGTGGTCGCTCTATGACGGGGTGACGCTGCATTCGCAGCCCGACGGCACCCTGGTGGATGCGCCCCAGCTCGCCGAGCCGATGGCACTGGCCGATATCGTCACCCTGCACGGTGGCGGCCGCCGTTTCCGCCTCTGCGGGCGGAATACCGATCTGCTGGAGATCGCGGGCAAGCGGGCATCGCTTGGCGACCTCAACCGCCGCCTGCTCGCCATCGAAGGCGTGACGGACGGCGTGCTGTTCCAGCTGGATGAGCCGGACGCCTCGGGCGTACGCCGGATCGCCGGCCTCGTGGTCGCCCCCGGGCTCACCGCGGAGGCGGTGCTGGGCGTCCTGCGCGCGGCCATGGATCCCGTCTTCCTGCCGCGCCCGCTGCGCGTCGTGGAGGCGCTCCCGCGCAACGAGACCGGCAAGCTGCCGCGCGGCGCCCTGCTGGCCCTGGTCCAGCGCTAGGGCGGGTTACAATCACCGGTCCACGAACCGGAGATTCCCATGAAAGTCCTCGTCATCGGCAGCGGCGGCCGCGAACACGCCCTGGCCTGGAAGCTCGGCCAGTCGCCGCGGGTCGACGAGGTGATCGTGGCGCCGGGCAACGCGGGAACCGCGGTCGAGCCGGGCGTGCGCAACGCGAACGTTGCCGTCACCGATATCGATGGCCTGCTCGCCCTGGCGAAGCAGGAAGGCGTCGGCCTGACCGTCGTCGGGCCGGAAGTCCCGCTGGTGGCCGGCGTGGTCGATCGCTTCGCCGCGGAAGGCCTGCGCTGCTTCGGCCCGAGCGCCGCCGCGGCCCAGCTGGAGGGCAGCAAGGCCTTCGCGAAGGATTTCCTCGCCCGCCACGCTATCCCGACCGCGCACTATGCCGTCTTCACCGACCTCGAGCCGGCGCTGGCGCACGTCCGCGAGAAGGGCGCGCCGATCGTCATCAAGGCCGATGGCCTCGCCGCCGGCAAGGGCGTGGTCGTCGCCATGACCCTCGCCGAGGCCGAAGCCGCGCTGCACGACATGCTCGGCGGCAAGGCGTTCGGCGATGCGTCGTCGCGCGTGGTGGTCGAGGAGTTCCTCGACGGCGAGGAAGCCAGCTTCATCGTCATCGCCGATGGCAAGCGCGCCCTGCCCATGGCCACGAGCCAGGACCACAAGCGCCGCGACGATGGCGACCAGGGCCCGAACACGGGTGGCATGGGTGCGTATTCCCCCGCGCCGGTCGTCACCGACGAGGTGTCGGCGCGTGTCATGCGCGAGATCATCGAGCCGACGCTCGCCGGCATGGTCGCGGACGGCGCACCGTTCACGGGTTTCCTCTACGCGGGCCTGATGATCGATAAGACCGGCGCGCCGAAGGTCATCGAATTCAACGTTCGCTTCGGCGATCCGGAAACCCAGCCGATCATGCTTCGCCTGCAGTCGGATCTGGTCGACCTGGTCGACGCCGCGCTCGATGGGGATGTCGGCCGCGTCCAGGCGCAGTGGGATCCGCGCCCCTCGCTGGGCGTGGTGCTCGCCGCAGGCGGGTACCCCGGCAAGGTTCGCGCTGGCGATGTCATCACCGGTTCGGCGGCCGATTTCGGTCCCGACGTAAAGGTCTTCCACGCCGGCACGGCGGTCGGTGGCGATGGGCAGCCGGTGACCGCTGGCGGCCGCGTGCTGACGGTCTGCGCCCTTGGCGGCGACCTCGTCGAGGCGCGTGCCGCGGCTTATGAGGCGGCGGGGGCGATCACGTTCGCCGACGTGTTCTACCGCCGCGACATCGCGCATCGCGCGCTCGCCCGCAAGGCGTGAGCCCGCACTGAGCTGGCTCCCGGGGGGCAGCCTGGGTGGTGCGCTACACTGCGCCCACACCACCAGGCTGACCACGGAATGTCCCAGTTCTCGCTCCTCGGCAAGCGCCGCTTCGCGCCTTTCTTCTGGACCCAGGCACTCGGTGCGTTCAACGACAACGCCGTCCGTAACGCGATGGTCATGCTCGTCGCGTTCCAGATGGCCTTGCCCGATAGCCAGGTCTCGCTCTACACCAACCTGGCGCCCGCGCTGTTCATCCTGCCGTACTTCCTGTTCTCCGCGACGGCGGGGCAGCTGGCCGAGAAGTTCGAGAAGACGCGCATCATCCGTTTCGTGAAGCTGTTCGAGATCGCCGCCATGGCGATCGCGGCGATCGGCTTCCACACGCACCACATTTCGTTGCTGCTGCTCGTGCTGTTCCTGATGGGCGTGCATTCCAC
>NZ_JBQCFT010000048.1:0-7158 GCF_051958795.1 Luteibacter sp.
GGCAAGTCGCCGGGCGCCATCAGGGCCCGCTAGTAGTTGCTTTACTACCTTGAGTTTGAATCGCTTGTCGTACTTAGCCATGAGGCCCCCCAGAGGGTGGACGGGTGTCCAACTTCTGGGGGTCAGTTCAAAGCGCGCTCCTACGGGTTAGGGGCGGGTCGGGGGGCCAGCCATTTCAGGGCGCGCTTGATCCATGCGGCGGCGGGTGCCTGGTTCCAGACGAAGGTGCCGACGCTTTCCGCGGGCATGTCGACTGCGAAATGGTGTTCGCCCTGGGACACCGAGAAGCGCCGCGCCTGCGTGTTGATGTTCACCACGACCATGACGATCGAGCCATCCGATGCGTTCTGGAAGACGACATTGGCGAGCTTCTTGTCGGCGTCGGTATCGGTGGATTTCACCCTGACGGCGCCCGGTTCGACGAAGCGACTGAAATGCGCGATCGCGTAATACTCGTCGTTGCGCGTGACATCGCCCGTCTCCGAATCGATCGTGATAAGCCCCTTGCACAGGCGGCAGCCGCCGAACTGCGGGCCGTGGTTCTCATCGAGCGCGAGGTTCCAGTAAATCACGCCGCGCGCCCATTGCCGGGTTCCCGTCACCAGCAGGTTGCGCGAGAACCAGAGCAGTTCACCGTTCATGTCGAGCGGCCAGTCACCACCTGTGCACTCGGTGATGTAGGTGTCCTTGTCCGGATGCGCGCGATGCACCTTGCCCTGCTCGAACGGGCTGCCTTCGTAGCAGTGCCAGGCGACACCGTCGACGTAGCGCGCCGCGTCCGGATCAGCGAGCACGGCCAGGGGCTGCGACGGCACGGCCCAGTTATGGTCCCACTCGAGGATGCGCGTACGCGGCGTGCGGCTGGCCAGCTTGGGGCCCAGGTATTTGATGACGCTGATCCGGGTCGCTGGGTTCATCAGCATGCCCGGGTAGCTCACCGGTGAGTACAGCGGCTCGTTCTGCAGGGTCAGCGCATAGATCGGGATGCCCTGGCCGCGGAACGCATCGACGTAGCGCGCGAGGTAATCCGCATAGGCCTCGTGGTACTGCTCCTGCAGCTCGCCACCCAGCAGGTTCTGGTTGTCCTTCATCCATGCAGGCGCCGTCCACGAGGACGACACGATGAGCAGGCCCGGGTTGATCGAGAGCGCCTGCTTCACGACCGGGATCAGGTAGTCCAGGTTCGGTGCGAGGTTGAAATGGCGCAGTTTCTCGTCGGTCTGCCCGAACGGCATGTCATCCAGCGTGTACACGTTCAACGAGAAGTCCGACGAGCCGATGGTCAGGCGCATCATGTTCATGTTGAGGTTCGGCGGCTCGCCGTACAGCTCATCCAGCAGGGCACGCCGTTGCGTCGCGCTCATCCGGTTCCTGATCAGCCACGCCGAAGCGTCGGTCATCGATGCGCCGAAGCCATCCCTGACCTGGTGGCGGGTGGCCGTATCCACGGTGATGTCGGCGTCATCCGCTGCTCCGTCGAGCAGGGAGATCTCGGTCTGCGGCGCGAGCTTCAGCCGGTGATCGGCCGTGCTGAGCCAGAACTCCACCACGGGGGAGGTGCGCACGAAGGTGGCTGACTGGAAAGCGCGGGGCGCGGCGGCACGCCACCGGGGCACCCATACCGCCGCGACCGACAGCAAAACCAGAAGGCCCACGAAGATGGCCGTGACCCGGCAGGAACCCGTCCTTTCCTCACCCATGGCGCGCGCACGTCCTGTCGCTCGCGTTGTGGCTCACCTGGTTCACTCGCGTACGGGCCTTTCTCTGGCTACCCAATGTGACAACAGGATAGCCAAGGCAGGCCCGGCCGGATAGGACAAAGGCCTCCAGCCCATGCCCCGACGTGTCGGTTAGCCGGAAATTTCCGGCTCGACAAGCAACGCCAGCAGCTGCAGCGATTCCTGCCAGCCGAGGTAGCACATCTCAACAGGGATCGCCTCGGGGATACCTTCCTGGGTGATATGCAGGTCGACACCCATGGCCAGCTTCGTCATGACGACCGTGGTCACCATCTGCCCCGGAAGGTTCGGGTCATCGAACACATCCGTGTAGCGCAGGCGCTCGCCCGGCACGACCTCGAGGTACTTCCCGCCGAACGCGTGGCTGTTTCCAGTGGTGAAGTTGGTGAAGGACATCTTGAAGGTGCCACCCACCTGCGCGTCGACGTGATGCACCTTGCAGGTAAACCCATGCGGCGGCAGCCACTTAGGCAGTGCGTCGGCATCGGTGAACGCCTTGAACAGGCGCTCGGGCGTGGTGCGGAGGACGCGGTGCAGCGTGACGGTACCCATGGTTTTCCACCTCGTTGAGTGTGCAGAGGACATCCCTCTATCCCTGCGTCGAATGGCCAGGGCCAAATTCGACAGGCTCCGGGTGGGTCAGGCTAAACGAATTCCGCGATGGCCGCCCCTAGGGCTGCGCGGTGCCACCCGGCACGGCCTGGAGCGCACCCACGGTCACATGCCCCGTCCAGTCCTCGAACACGTTGTTCGACTGCTTGTCGATGAACTGGACCACGGTGTTCGTCGGCGGGCACGACGTGGGCGCCTTGCCCTCGGCCAGGTCACGGAAATCCTGGGAGCCGGCCATGCAGTAGCTGTTGCCACCACTGGATTTCAGCGCGGCCATGCCATCGTGGTAGCGGGTTTCGGCACGAGGCGCGGCGACCGCATCGGCGTACGTCCGGCGCATGTCGGCCAGGTAAGCCTCGGCACGGCGTAGCTCGTCGGCAGTAAGCGTGGCCTTCAAGGCATCGCGTGGCTGGACGAATCGCGGTGTCTGCCGCTCGGCCGCCAGGTTGAACCACGCATAGGCGAGCGGCCGGTCCATGGGTTCGTGGTCGCCGTTGAGCGCCATGATGCCCAGCACGTACTGCGCGGGCTAGCTCGCCCATCCCGCCGCTTCCTTGAAGAACCGCTGCGCGGCCTCGGTGTGCTGCGTGCCGTAGTTCTGCGCGCCGAGGCAATAGTAGTAATCGCCCGGCAGGAACTTCTCCATGCCGATGGCGCACTTTGCATCGGATAGTTCCTGGTCGGTGACATGGTTTGCCGTTTCATCGGCATGCGCTGCTACGCCGACCATCAAAAGCATGGCAACGAACGTTGCCCTTGCCACTCGCATGACCTGTTGCATGTGTTGCTCCGTAAGCATGGCTGGCTCCCATCCAGCGTCCCCGCGGCGCATGGTTTAGCACTTCGGCGGGTGATGCGATACGACAATATTTTGCGACGTGCTCAGCCGCCGTCCTGCCAGCCGCCACCCAAGGCGTAGAACAGGTGGATGCGCGTGTCCGATACGGCGGATTCGGCCTCCGTCAGTGCCGTTTCGGCGGTGACGCGCGTGCGTTCCGCATCCAGCGCGCTGAGGTACGGTGTGCGTCCCGCGCGATACAGGTCCGCCGCTTGCTTCGACGCCGTCGTCGCGTCGGCCAGCGCCTCGCGCAGCGTCTCCTCGCGATCCAGCGCATGCGCATAGTCACTGAGCGCGGTCTGCGTTTCCTTCAACGCCTGGATGACGGTCTGGTCGAACGATGCAAGCGCGACATCGGCACCGGCCTTAGCGACTTCCACGCGCTCCCGCGCCGAGCGCGTCGGTAGCGTCCAGCTGATCAACGGGCCGATGGACCAGTAGCGCTGCGGCGCCTGCCCGTAGTCGGCCAGCAGGCCATTGGTTCCTGCCGACGCACCGAGCGATACGCTGGGATACAGGTCCGCCGTGGCGATACCAATGCGAGCGGTCGCTGCAGCAAGCTTGCGCTCGGCTTCGCGGATGTCGGGACGACGCTTCAGCAACGCCATGCCATCGCCCACCGGAATCGGCTGGTTCGGTGCCGGAGCCGCTGTGCAAGATTTAGCCGCGTCCGGTATATCGCCGGGCACATGGCCCAGCAAGGCGGCCAGCGCGTACTGTGCGGCTTCATGGCGACGCTGCAGCGGGGGTAATGCCGCCCGCGCGAGGTCGAGCTGCGCCGACGCACGGGTCACGTCGAGTCGATTGCCCAGGCCGGCGTCGAACAGGCGCTTCGCTACGTCGGCGCCACGCTGCTGCACCTGTACCGTCCGGTTGGCGACATCCATGTCATGCGCGGCCTCGCAGATGCCCACGTAACTCGCGGCGACCTGCGCCGCCACGGTGATCCGCACGACATCGCGAGCCGCCATCGCCGCTTCAGCGTCCGCGGAGGCGGCTTCCACGCCACGACGCAGCTTGCCGAACAGATCGAAGTCGTACGACGCCTCGACACCGGTCACCGCGCCGTTGAAGGTGGGGAGCTTTTCCTCCTGCAGGTAGGACTGCGCGGAGATCAGGGTGCGCTGGGCGGTGGCGCTGGCCGTCGTCGTCACCTCGTGCTCGGCTTCCGCCGCGGCCAGCAGCGCGCCAGCGCGGCGGAGGTTGGCGTCCGCCGCGCGCAGGCTCGCATTGGCTTGCAGGGCCTGACGTTCCAGCCCGTCGAGGGTCGCGTCGTTGTAGAGCTTCCACCAGTCGTCGCGCACGGGTGCTGCTGCATCCGTCCCGGCGCCGTGTTCGGCGAGGAAGGCGCCGTTCGCCCTGGTGTCGTTGACCATCGCCTTATCCGGCACGCGGTAATCCGGGCCGACGGTCGTGCAAGCCGCGAGCAGGAGGGGCCACGCAAGCGATGCGAAGGCAAGCCGCCGATTCATGGCGCCGCCCCCGCCCGATCCTCCATGCGGATCGTGACGGTCGCCGTGCGTCCCGCGACAAGCAGCAGGTCGGGGGACACGTGGTCGAGGCTGATCCGCACCGGGATACGCTGTGCGAGGCGCACCCAGTTGAAGGTCGGGTTGATGTCGGGAAGGCCCTGTGCGCTGTTCGCACGCTCGCGATCGGCGATACCCGCGGCTACGCTCTGCACCTTGCCGTGCAGCACGCCCTGTTCGCCCATGACCTGGATCGTCACGGCCTGGCCAGGCTTCACACCGTGCAGGCGGGTTTCCTCGAAGTAGCCATCCACGTGGAATGAATTCCCATCCACCATCGCGAACGGCGCGTGTCCCGCGCTTACGTAGTCACCGGCGCGCACCACGTGGTCGTTGAGCGTCCCGTCCGCGGGCGCCCGCACCACGGTTCGCTCCAGGTCGAGGCGTGCGGTATCCGCAGCGGTCACGTCGGCGTGCAGGCGAGCCTCGGCCGCGGCCAGCTTCGCGGTGACCTGTTCGGCGGATTCTCGCGCCACCAGATCGCTGACCGCACGGTTTCTCGCTTCCTCGCGGCGCAGCTCGGCGACGACGGCACGCTGCTCCTCCACGGCCGCATCCGCACGACGTACCGCGAGTTCGAAACGCGCGCGGTCGACGACGAACAACGGCTGACCGCGCTTCACCGTGTCGTTGTCGTGGACGTACACGTCGGTGACCAGGCCCGAGACATCCGGCGCAACCTGCACCGTATCGGCACGGATGTGCGCGTCGCGCGTCCACGGCAGGTCGTCATAGGCACGCCATACGTGGATGCCCGCGCCGATCGCGGCAGCTACGACGGCGAGGGTCACGACCGTCGGCAGGATCCTGCGTGCGAACTCAGCCATGCGCCACCTCCGGCATGAGCGCCAGCACGCCAGCGACGGCCAGCACGTAGATCGCGAGGTTGAATAGCGCGGGGTGCCAAACCCACGCGTAGAAGTGCGTCTTGCCGAGGACAAGGCGCACGAGGCTTTTCACGACGTAGGCCGCGACCAGGACGGCCAGGAGCGTCGGGATGTACACGCCGTAGAGGCTGAACTCGCCGTAGAGGGGGATGTTCACTGGGAGAGGGGGGATAGTGTGGGAGGAGAGGCGGGGTGGGATACGACGGCTGCCGCGGGTGGCAGCGCCAGCAGGGCAAGGCGGTAGCGCAGGAGCGCGGTAGCGGCGCCGGGGTGGGTGACGGCGAGTGTCGCCGTTGCCACGTCGATGGCGTCCAGCAACACGGCAGGTGGCGGGAGCGAGGCGTGCGCCGTGAGGCAGTCGCGGAAATAGCGGTGGCTTGCGTCTAGCACGGGGTCGAGCGCCGTCGCGCCGTTCGTCCGCTGCTCACGCAGGTCGATCAGCGCGACGCTGACGCGCAGGTCACGCACCGCGTCCATGTGCGAGAGCGGGCCGCCGGTCGTCAACGCGAGGCGCGGCATCCACTGCGCGGTGCGGTCGACAAGTAGCGACAGCGCGGCACGGCGATCCAGCCGAAGGTCGCGACGCGTTAGCGCGATCTGCTCGCGCCAGTTGGCCCGTGCGAGCCGGCGTGCGCCGATCTGCGCACCGAACGGACGGGTAACCGCGCTCCATACTGCGGCGAAGGCCAGCCCGCCCAACGCAGCGAGGCTGCTGTTCGCGTAGTCGTCGAAGCTGGCGGCGGAGTTGTTGTGCACGGCGATGCCGCTGATCGTTTGCGAGGTCACCAGCAGCACGCCCATGTTGAAGGCCGGGCGTCCCGTCAGCGTGCCGACCAGCACGAGTGGTGGCGCGAGTGCCAGCGCCACGCCGGTGAAGCTGGTGATCTGTGGAAAGAGGTAGAAGAGATAGACGAGCCCTGCGGCGACGCTGATGGTCTGCCACAACAGGAAACGGCCGATCAGGGAGGCGGGGGCATCCGACGCGGCGAAGAACGCCGTGGAAACGGCGACCAGCACGACACCGAACGCGCCGCCGGGCCAACCGCTGTACAGCCACGCCACGGCCGCCACGACGAACGCGAGCGCTGGCGATAGTGCCGCGTGGAGCATCATCACGTGGTCATGGAAGCGGCGGCTGTCGTCCGGCACGGCGTCGCGGTAGGCCAACGGAGGCGTGCCCGGGGCCTTGACGATGAAGGCGCGGTGCAGGACGAGGCAATCCTGCCAGAGATCCACGAGGTCACGCAGGCGCTCGGCCGCGTTGATGGCCGGCAACGCGTCGCCGGGCTCTGCCACGTGCCGTTCGCGCAAGGCATCAATGGCATGGCGCAGCGCGTCGCCCTCGTCAGGCGTACCGTCGATACCCTGGCGCAGCCACGCGATCACCTCGGCAAGAACGCGTTCGCACCCGCGCGCGGCAGCGCTGTCTCGCAGCGATACATGCGCCAGCGCGTCGGCAAGCGAAGCGACCTGCGGGATCAGCATCGTCATGCGATAACGCACCTGCCGTGCTTCGCTGGCCTCGTTACGGCGCGTTGCGTCGTGGCCAAGGT
>NZ_JBQCFT010000049.1:0-13574 GCF_051958795.1 Luteibacter sp.
GTGTGTGTGTTTTGGTCCCCCCCCAGGGGGCACCGCGGGGCCCCCGGGGGGGGGGGTGTGGTTTTGGGGGGGGCGGGGTCCCCCGCGATTCAAGGCGCGACAATGTCTGAGGGAGCCGCCCGCTCCCCCCGGTGCAGGAAAGGATGCGCAAACACCGCCCCCAGAATCACGGCGACCCCCAGGTAAAACGCCCAGCCAAGCTCCCGCTGCTCACCCAGCAACGGAATGGCCAGGACGATCGCGTACACCGGCTCGAGGTTCGTCACCATCTGCGTGGCGAACGCCGAGAGGTGCCGTAGCGCCGACAGCGCCAGCGCGAACGGCAGCAAGGTGCAGCCGAACGCCAGCACGATCATCAGCACGGCATCGTGCGCATTGGGCAGCACGAAAGCCGCCCCCGGCATGAGCGGCGCCGCGATCGTCAGGAATGCCGTACCCGCGCCCAGCTCGACGCAGGTCACGGTCAGCGAATCGGCATGTTCGATGTAGCGCTTGTTCAACGCGCCGAAGAACGCCACGAAGAGGGCGGAAAGCACACCGACCGCCAGGCCCAGCCGCATGTCTCCCGGCAGGCCGCCAGCCACCAGCGCCACGCCCGGCACCACGGCGGCGCCCAGCAACAGCTCACGGGCCTCGAACGGCCGCTTCGCGATCCACGGCTCCACCACCGAAAGAAACGCCGGGCACATCGCGATGCACGTCGCGGCCACGGAGGCATTCGCTAGCTTGATCGCGCCGTAAAAGGTCAGCCAGTGCAACGCCACGACCACGCCCGTACCTGCGTAGATCAACAGCAGCCGCGGCGGCAACGCCCGCAAGCCGCGCCACACCCGCGGCACGCAGAGCAGCGCCGCCGAAACCAGCAGCATGCGCCACCAGACCAGCGGCAGGGCGGGCAGGGTGATCAGCTTCCCGAGGATGGCCGTAAAGCCCCACAGCAGGACACAGAAATGGATCTGGAAAAGGGCTTTGCGGGTCGGCGACATGCGCGCACTTTACCGGACCCGAGCGTGTGGGAGCGCGCTTGCGCGCGATGGGTGCTCGCGCGGGAACGCCCCCGTAGGAGCCCACCCTGTGGGCGACATCTTTCGCCCAGACACAGCAGGCCCTGCGGCTCTGTCCGCGAAAGATGTCGCGCGCAAGCGCGCTCCTACGGGGGGACTGTTACAGTCCGGCGTATGACGCTGACTGATGACGACCTGACCGGGCTGCAAGCGCACGGGGTTCCGCCCCTGCCGGTTCCGGTCCTCGAGGGACGGCTGGAACACGCCGGCGACACGCTCTGGTACGGCGTCTTCGGTACCGGCAAGCCCGTCGTGCTCCTGCACGGCGGCATGGGCAGCAGCGAGAACTGGGCTTATCTCATTCCGGAACTGGTCGCCCACGGCTACCAGGCCATCGCCATCGACAGTCCCGGCCAGGGCCGCAGTCGCTGGGGCGGCGGGCCCTTCAGCTACCGAGGCATGGCCCATCAGGTCATGGCGATCTTGGATGAGCTCGGCATGGCCCGTGCCGCGATCGTGGGATGGAGCGATGGCGCGGATACCGGCCTGGTCCTTGCGGATATTGCGCCGGAGCGGGTGTCACGGTTGTTCTTCTTCGCGTGCAACGTGGACCCGGGTGGCGTGAAGCCGTTCGAGTTCACGCCGGTCATCGGGCGCATCCTCGAAAACCACCGAAGCACGTATGCGCGTCTGTCCCCGCACCCGGAGCGCTTTGACGAGGTGTTCGAGGCGGTACAGGCGATGCAGTCGACGCAGCCGGACTACACGTCGGCCCAACTCGCGACGATCAACGTGCCGACGGTCGTTGCGCTTGGCGAAGCCGATGAGTTCATCAGGCTCGACCATGCCGAGTACCTTGCCCGGGCATTGCCCAACGCGACTTTCCGCCTGCTGCCCGACGTCACCCACTTCGCACCATTGCAGCGCCCGGCATTATTCAACGCGGCCGTGCTCGAGTTCCTTGCCGCCGCCCTGTAGGAGCGCGCTTGCGCGCGACATCTTTCGCGGACTGAGCTACGGGGGCTTGTAGTTTTAGGCGAAAGATGTCGCCCACAGGGTGGGCTCCTACGGGTGTGAGGTTGGGGGCGAGTGCCTATCGCGCGCACGCGTGCTCCCACAGGGGCATCGCGGGCCTTACTTTGCGTTGGTCTTGCCCGGCGGGGGGGCTTTTGGCGGGGCCTTCTTCAGGTCGTCGAGCAGCGGCTGGCAGGTGACGGCGTTGGCCTTGCCGCTCTCCGGCACCATCAGCGGAGCAAGGGCAGCGACCGGTGCCGCGAAGAACAATGCCACGGCGCCACCCCCACGCAGGATCAGCGGGCCGGCATGCACGCCCGGCGACGGATTGGCGAACGTGCCATGCACGTACAGCGGCGAGCGCAGCGAGAAGATGCGGAAGCCCTTGGTGTGCGGCACGATATCCAGGTTGAGCTTCTCGTCCTTGAAGTTGATATTGCCGTTGACGTTGATCAGGGCCTTTTCGGTATCCAGCGCAAACACGCGTGATTCCATGTCGCCGTCGGTCGCGACCAGGTCGGCGGCCATGCAATTGATCTTCACCACGTCATCGCCGAAGAACTTACCGACGACATAGCTGCCCACGTTGAGGCCGGCAAGCTCGAGGAGTGACGAGCTCACTGCGCCATCGTTGATCAGCAGCTTCAGTTCGCCATTGGAGCTACCCAGCAGGGCCGCCGGCGAATTGCCCACGGCAGTGAACGACGCATCGCCATTCATTTCGCCGAAGCTGGTCTGCATCGGCGCGAATGTCGGGAACAGCTCCTTCAGTTTCATGTGGCGCGCGCCGAGATTCAGGCGGCCCTTCATCGGCTCGGCCGAGCCATCCAGGCGGATGTTGCTGCCCACCGTACCGCCAGCCACGCCGAACTTCAGCGGATCCAGGGTCAGCACCGCATCCTTCATGATCAGGTGCGTCTCGACATTACTGATCGGCAGGCGCTCGCCGTGCACAATCTTCGCGCCGACGAAACGCACATCGGCATCCATCGCATTCCAGCGGTCGGTCTTGAACGGCTCGACCGGGAGCACCTTGCCATCCGGCTGCTTCTTCGCATCGCCGCGCTCGGCTTTCTCCGCGTCGCTGCCACCACCCACCAGCGGGGCGAGATCGCTGAAGAGCAGCTGATTCGAACGCAGGTTGCCGGTCAGGCTGGGGCGCTTGCCGCCGGTATTGAATGTGAGCGTGCCACCCAGGTCGCTGCCACCGACCTTGCCGGTGAAGTTCTCATAGACGAAGGTGCTGTTGTTCTTCTTCAGGTTGGCCTTCAGGTGGCCTTCCGTCGCGAACGGCGGAGTATCGGGCAGGGTGATGCCGGTGAGGTCATACAGGTGCGACATGCTCGTGCCGGAGAACCAAAGGCGGATGTCGAGCGCGCCCATGTTGATCGGATCGGTCAGCGTGCCGACGAAGGCGATATGCGTATCGCCGAAGCGCGCATCGGCCTGCACCGGGAACGGGCGGTTCGCTTCGCGCAGCGCGAGGACACCGCCAGTGCGCGCCTTGGCTTCGACGGTCGACTTCTTGTACGTGCCCTTCGCATCCCACGCGAACTGGTACACCTGCTTGCGCTTGGTCTCGTCGTTGCGGTCGTTTTCGTCGGCGTTGCTCTTCGCCATCTGCTTCGAGCTGGCACCCGTGGTCTTGTTCGCCTGCGCGCGGGAATCCTTTTCCTGCTGGGCCATGATCTCGTCGAACGGAATGCCCTTGCCGAGCGGCGTCACGTCGATGCCCATCTTGATCTGCATCTGCGCATCGTCGAAATCGATGTGGCCCTTGTCGAAGGCGAGGGCATTGAGTTCGAGCTGCCACTCGGAGGGGCCGCTGCTTTCGGGCAGCTTGAAGGTCCAGGTGTTGGTGCCGTCCTTCTGTCGTTCCAGGGCTATCGCTGGCTGGCCCAGGCGGATCTCCGGCACCACGATGCGGTGCGCGATAAGCGGGAACGGAGCGAGGCGGAAGTCGATCGAGTCCAGGTGGGCGAAACGGTTGTTCTTAGCCCAACTCGGGTTGGTCACCACGATGTCGCGGGCCGTGAAATGGGGCCATGGGATAAGGCTCACCAGCCCGCCCTGGCCCGGCTCACGGGCCCAGTGGGCGGTGATGTCACCCTGGATGGCGAACGGGCGGCCGATGGCTTCGGAGACCTTTTCGTTGATCGTCGGCTTCAGCCGGTTCCAGTCGAAGAACGCGATGAAGAGGATCACGGCGACGATCAGCAGCACAAGGATGCCAAGCACCCACGCCAGGATTTTCCTGCCTCGCCGCATTGGCCCTCTCCGTATTAGTGCATATGCGCCCTTGGTAACGCGATAAGCGCCAAGGTTATGTGTTCACGGCACGGCGCGATTAAGCAACGTGTGTGCCGTGTGAGGATGCCCCGTACGAAAGCTTGCCTTATTGGCTTATAGCAATGCCTCTTTCGTGCAGTCCCACCGTGGTACCGCTGCCTAAGCTGCCCCTGCAACCACCATGGACATGGCAGGGGTGAATCCAATGAGCCAGCGCGCAGCACACGTACATCGTCTTCCACGCCGCAAGGGGATCTACCTCGCGCTGGCTTCCCTCCTTGCCATGCCGCTCGTGCCCGCGGTGGCGTTGGCGCAGTCGTGCACGCTCACTGGCAGTACCTATAACTGCTCAGGCGGCGTCATCAATGTGCCGCCAACCCTCACCGGCAATAACGTCACGGTGAACATCGCCTCCGGCACGACGATGACGGTGCCGCTGCTGGGTTCTGGTCCGCCGATCAACTTCACGGGCAACGGCTTCACGCTGAATAACGCGGGCATCATCGATCCGTCCCTGGGTGGCATCAACCTGGCGAACCCGTCGGTGTTCATCGGGAACGCCACCGCCAACACCATCAACGTCAACAACCTTTCCAACGCCTATATCCGAGGCGTGTTCAACGTGGGCTCGCTACTCGGCCTCGGTGGACAGGCCTTGCAGCTGCAGAACGGCAGCGGCGGCGTCACCAACATCACGAACAGTGGCACGATCGAAATGTCGCTGCTGGGCGGCGGCACGGTCAAGGCGTCCGATGCGGTTGCCATCGTGTCGTACGGCGGTGCGCAGACCAACATGGTGAACAACGGCACGATCACCGGCCGTACTGGCTTCCTTACCTCGGCGGCGGTCGGCAGCGGCAACACGTTCATCAACAACGGTACGGTCAATGGCAGCGTAGCCCTGGGCGACGCCGTCGCGGGAAATACTTTCACTGCGGTGTCGGGGTCACGCGTCATCACCGACGGCGTCGGAGTGGAGCTGAACGTGCTCGGCCTCCTTACGATCAAGATCGCCGCGGCGGGCACGGTCGACGGCGGTACGGGTAGCAACGATTCTCTGGTCCTGAAGAATTCGCCCACGGGTCCGGGCTCCGGCACCACGGGCGCGATCACGGACATCAACGGCGCCGTCTACAGGAACTTCGACCACCTGGTCGTCAACAGCGGCACCTGGAACCTGCTTGGCCCGGTGGCAGTCGCCGATACCCGGATCAACGATGGCCTGGTTAATTTCAACGACGCTACCGCCTTCGGCCCGGGCACGCTCACCGCGAACGGCGGCACCATCGCATCAAGCTCGGGCACGGCGCTCGCGCTCACGAACGCGGTGGCGCTCGGCGGGCGGCTGACACTGGGTGGTAGCAACGCCTTCTCGCTGAACGGCGTGCTCACCGGCTCGGGCGGCCTCAACGTCACCAACACGGCCGTCGTCACCCTGGGCGGTGCCAACCTGTTTACGGGCGGGGTGAACCTCAACGCCGGCGGTTTGCTGCTGACGAATGCCGGTGCGCTGGGCGCCGGCACGCTGACGGTGGGCGGCAACGCAACGCTGGATACCAACGCACCGAACTTCAATTTCGCCAACAGCATCATCGTTAACCCCAGCACCACGCTGAGCCTGCTCGGTAGCCAACCGCTTGCCCTGAACGGCACGCTGTCCGGTGCGGGTAACCTGACAAAGGGCGGTGCGGGCACGCTGACGCTCGGCGGCGCTTATGGATTGACCGGTGCCTTCAATGTCACCGGCGGCAGCGTTGCGCTGGGCTCGGGTGGCTCGCTCGCCGCTAGCACGGCGTTGAACCTGAGCGCAGGCACCACGCTGAACCTTTCGGCGGCCGCCAACCAGACGATCGGCTCCCTGTCGGGTCTCGGCGGCACAGTGACGCTCGGTACCAAGACGCTTACCCTGGGCGGCCTCAACTCGAGCATGAGCTACGCGGGGACGTTGTCGGGGTCGGGCGGACTGGTCAAGGTAGGGTCGGGCATCCTCACGCTAAATGGAGACAACTCGTTGCTCACCGGCGGCGTTGCGCTCAACGCGGGCGGACTCGTACTGGGTAATGCGAACGCGCTCGGTACCGGTGCACTGTCCGTTGGCGGCGCGGTCACCCTCGATACCAACGCGGCCCTGACCCTCACCAACAACGTGGTCCTCGGCGCCGGCAGCAGCCTGAGCCTGCTCGGCGGCCAGCCGCTCGTCTTCAACACCGGCGTCATCAGCGGCACCGGCAGCCTGGTGAAAAACGGCGCATCGCTGCTGACGCTGAATGGCGCGAACACGTACAGCGGTGGTACCACGACGTTCGGCGGCGGCCTCCTGGTCGGCAATAACGCGGCCCTGGGTACGGGTGCGCTGAACGTCAATGCGAATACGACCATCGATGCGTCGGCGGGTGGGATCGCGCTGGGCAATAACGTCAACCTTGCCGCCGGTGCCGCCCTCAATGTGCTTG
Source organism: Luteibacter sp. (assembly GCF_051958795.1). Lineage (GTDB taxonomy): Bacteria > Pseudomonadota > Gammaproteobacteria > Xanthomonadales > Rhodanobacteraceae > Luteibacter. The sequence goes on from NZ_JBQCFT010000049.1 coordinate 6,761, forward strand.
GCGGCCAGCCGTTGACCTTCAACGGGGTGATCGCGGGTACGGGTGGGTTGCAGAAGAACGGCGCATCCACGCTCACCCTTGGCGGGGCCAACACATTCACCGGTGGCCTCACGGTCAACGCCGGTACCGTCGCGCTCGGCGCAGGTGGCCGCCTGGCCGCCTCGGGCCTGGTGAACCTCACCACTGCGGGCGCGGGCTTCGATATTTCGGCCGCGGGCAACCAGGTCATTGGCGGCCTTGCGGGCGTCGCCGGCACGACGGTGGCGCTCGGTGCGAACACGCTGACGTTCGGCAGTGACGGCGTCAGCCGCACGATGGACGGCATCATTTCCGGCTCGGGCGGCCTGGTGAAGACGGGCGTCGGCGTGCAGACGCTCGGTGGCGCAAACACCTTCACGGGTGGTGTCACGCTTAACGCCGGTGGCCTCATCCTTGGGAATGCCGGGGCGCTCGGCAGCGGTGCGCTCACCGTGACTGGCGCGAGTACGCTCGGTACCTCTGGCGCTTACACGATCACCAATAACATCAACCTGGGCGCCGGGCTGACTCTGGCCGGTACAAACGATACGACGCTTGGTGGCGTCATCACCGGCGCGGGCAGCCTGACAAAAAATGGAGCGGGCACCACGCTGACGCTGGGTAGCGCAAATACCTTTACCGGTGGCGTGAACCTCAACGCCGGCACGCTCCAGTTGGGCGACCCTGGCGCCCTGGGCACGGGTGCGCTGAATGTCGGCGGTAGCGCCACGCTGGGTTCGACGGGCGCGTTAAACCTCAACAATGCGGTGAACCTCGGCACGGGTGCGGTCCTGACGCTGCCCGGCAACACCGCCACGACACTCGGCGGCGTGGTTGCGGGCACGGGCGCGCTCACGAAGACAGGCCCGGGCCTGCTCACCCTCAATGGCGTGAACACCTTCAGCGGTGGGCTGAACGTCAGCGGCGGTGGCCTGGTGGTCGGTAACAGCAATGCGCTGGGTACCGGTGCCTTGACTGTCAGCGGTGCGACCACGCTCGACAGCACAGCCGCCGTCAACCTCGCGAACAATGTGAACCTCGGCGCGGGGCTCAACGTGCTCAGCAGCCAGAACGTGGCGCTGGGTGGCGTCGTGTCCGGCACGGGCGGTCTCACCAAGAACGGCGGTTCGGTGCTCACGCTCGGTGGCGCCAACACCTTCAGTGGCGGCGTGAACCTCAATGCCGGTGGCCTCGTGCTCGGTAACAGTGGCGCCCTTGGTACCGGCTCACTCAATGTCGGTGCCAACGCCACGCTCGAGACCTCGGCGGCGGTAAACACGACCAATAACGTGGCCCTCGCCGCGGGCGCCAACCTCAATGTACTCGGCAGCAACGCACTCACGCTCGGTGGCGTCGTGTCGGGTACGGGCGGTCTCACCAAGAGTGGCAATGCCACGCTCACGCTTGGCGCCGCCAATACCTACTCCGGCGGCACGACCATCGCGGGTGGCACGCTCGCCCTCGGCGCAGGCGCGAGCCTTGTCAACACAGGCGACGTGAACCTCGCCAATGCGGGCGACTCGTTCGATATCTCGGGTAGCGGCGCCAACCAGACCATCGGCTCGCTCAGCGGTGTCGGCGGTACCACCGTGAGCCTGGGTAGCCAGGTGCTGACGTTCGGCAAGGCGACCAACCAGACCTATAGCGGTATCTTCACCGGCACCGGTGGCATCGTGAAGGTTGGTTCCGGCGTAGAGACACTCAACGGTGCCAGCACCTTCAGCGGCGGCACCTCGCTCAACGCGGGTGGGCTGATCGTCGGCAACAACAGCGCACTCGGTACCGGCACGCTCACGGTGGCGGGCGCTTCGACGCTCGACAGCAATGGCCCGGTGGCCCTGGCCAACAACATCGCGCTGAATGCCGGACTCACGGTGCTTGGCTCCAACGCTCTCACGTTGAATGGCGTGCTGAGTGGTACGGGTAGCCTGACGAAGAACGGTTCGTCCGTGCTCACCTTGAACGGCGCGAACACGTATACCGGCGGCACCACGGAGAACGCCGGTACGCTGGCACTCGGTGCGAATGCCAGCCTCGCGTCCAGCGGCATCCTGAACCTCGTCACCGGCAGCACGCTGGATCTCTCGGCCGGCAATGGCACGCAGAGCTTCGGCACGCTGATCGGCGGTGGCACCATCAACCTGGGTGCGAACACCGTCACCCTCGGCGGCCCGACCGACGGCACGTTCAGCGGAGCGATCGCGGGGACGGGCGGCCTCATCAAGCAGGGCGCGGGCAAGGAAACGCTCACGGGTGCCAACACCTTCACGGGCGGCACGCTGATCAACGCGGGCACGCTGGCACTCGGTGCCGGCGGCAGCCTCGCGGCCACCGGCGGGGTAAACCTCACGGCGGCGGGTATGGGCTTCGACATCAGCGGCGGTGGCAACCAGACCATCGGCGTGCTGAACGGTGTCACGGGTAGCACCGTGACCCTCGGTGCCAATACGCTGACCCTCGGAGGCGTCAGCAATGGCAGCTACGATGGCGTGATCGGCGGCACCGGCGGCCTGGTGAAGAACGGCCTGGGCATCCAGGAGCTGGGCGGCGCGAATACGTTCAGCGGTGGCGTCACGCTCAATGCGGGCGGTCTCTTGCTCGGGAATAACAACGCGCTCGGCGCGGGCACGCTGACGGTCGGTGGCTCGGCATCGCTCGATGCGAATACGCCGGTGACGGTGGGCAATGCCATTGCCGTGGCATCGGGCGCCGCGCTCGACCTCGCGGGAAGCAACGCGATGACCCTCGGCGGTACGATCTCCGGTGCCGGTGCGCTGGTGAAGGATGGCGCCGCGACGGTCACCCTCACCGGTACCAACACGTATAGCGGCGGCACCACGATCAACGCGGGCACGCTGGCGCTTGGCGCTGGCGGCAAGCTCGCCGCCACCGGCGATGTGAACCTCACGACGGCGGGTGCGGCATTCGACATTTCCGCCAGTGGCGCGAACCAGACGATTGGTTCGTTGAGCGGCGTGACCGGTACGACCGTAGGCCTGGGTGCGCAGACGCTCACCTTTGGCAATGCGACGGATCGCGCGTACAACGGTGCGATCACCGGCACCGGTGGCATCGTCAAGGTCGGCGCAGGCGTGGAGACCCTCGGCGGCGCGAGCACCTTTAGCGGTGGCGCGGCGCTGAATGCAGGCGGCCTGGTCGTGGGCAACAACAGTGCCCTCGGCACGGGCGCGCTCACCGTCGGTGGCGCGGCCACGCTCGATAGCAGCGGCCCGGTGTCGCTGGCGAACAACGTGGTCCTGAACGCGGGCCTGACCGTGCTCGGCAACAACGCGCTTACCCTCAACGGTGTGCTCAGCGGCAACGGCAGCCTGACGAAGGACGGTTCTGCCACTCTGACATTGACGGGTGCCAACACCTACACCGGTGGCACCAACATCAACGCCGGCACGCTGGCCCTCGGCGCCGGTGGAAGCCTCGCCGCGAGTGGCACGGTGAACCTGGCGAGCAATGCCACGCTGGATATTTCCGGCGGCACCGGTACGCAAACGGTGGGCACGCTGACGGGTAACGGCAATGTGGCGCTCGGTGCGAACAGCATCGCGCTGGGCGGTGCGGCTAACGGCACCTTCGGCGGAAGCATCGGCGGCACGGGCGGCCTGGTGAAGCAGGGCGCCGGCACGCAGACGCTCACCGGCGCCAGTACCTTCACCGGCGGCACCACGATCAATGCCGGCACGCTCGCCCTTGGCGCGGGCGGTAGCCTGGCCGCCACGGGCGCGGTGAACCTCGCCGCGCCGGGTACGGTGTTCGACGTGAGTGCCACCACCGCGCCCGCAATCGGCGCGCTGAATGGCGTGGCGGGCACCGCGGTCTCGCTGGGTTCCAACACGCTCATCCTGGGCAACGGGAATGGAAACGGCACGTTCGGCGGCACGATCGGCGGTACTGGTGGGCTGGTGAAGAACGGGACCGGCACCCAGGTATTGAGTGGTGCCAACACCTATACCGGTGGTACGACGATCAACGCGGGCACGCTGGCCCTCGGCGCCGGCGGAAGCCTCGCGTCCGGTACCGATGTGAACCTCACCACGGCAGGCGCGGGCTTCGATATCTCGGGCAGCGGCGCGAACCAGACGGTGGGTTCGCTATCTGGCGTGGCGGGGACCAACCTCAACCTGGGCGCCGAGACGCTCATCTTCGGTAACGCGGCCAACCATGCCTTCGATGGCGTTATCGCCGGTGCGGGCGGCCTGGTGAAGAACGGTGCCGGCATCCAGGAACTGGGTGGCGCCAGCACGTTCACGGGCGGCATCACGCTCAACAACGGCGGCCTCGTCGTCGGCAACAACAGCGCGCTGGGCACGGGTACGCTGACCGTCGCAGGCGCCGCATCGCTGGATAGCACCAGCCCGGTCACGCTCGGCAACAACATCGTGCTCAACGCCGGCCTGACCGTGCCGGGCGCGAATAACCTGACACTCGATGGCAGCCTCTCCGGTACCGGCGGCCTGGTGAAGAACGGTAACGCGCTGCTGACCTTGAACGGCGCGAACACGTACACGGGTGGCACGGAGATCAACGCCGGCACGCTCGCCCTGGGAGCGAATGCCAGCCTCTACGCCAACGGCGTCGTGTACCTCGCCGATGGCGCGCTGTTCGATCTGTCGGCTGGCAACGGCACGCAGACCATCGGCACGCTCGTCGGCTCCGGCATGGTCAATGTCGGCGGCAACAACATCAATGTCGGTGGGGCGACGGACGGCACGTTCAGCGGTTCCATCGGCGGTACGGGTAGCCTGACCAAGCTTGGCACGGGCACCGAGACGCTCACCGGCACCAACACCTACACTGGGGGCACCTTCATCAACGCGGGGACGCTTGCCATCGGCGCGGGCGGCAGCCTTTCGCCGCAGGGTGCGGTGACGATCGCGGCGCCTGGCGCGGCCTTCGACATCACGGCGGCAGGCAACCAGGCGGTGGGGTCGCTCAACGGCGTGGCCGGCGGCATCGTCTCGCTGGGCGGCAATACGCTCACGATCAATGGCAATGCCAACGGCACTGTCGCGAGCACCATCACCGGCACGGGCGGCCTCGTGAAGGATGGCGCGAGCACGCTGACGCTGAACGGCGCGAACACGTTCTCCGGCGGTGTCACCCTCAACCAGGGCACGCTTGCCGTCGGGAACAGCGGCGCCCTCGGCACCGGTGCGCTGACGGTGGCGGGCGCAGGCACGCTGGATGCCTCCACGCAGACAACGATCGATAACGACATCCTGCTCAACGCAGGCCTCACCTTCGCTGGCAGCAACGCCCTCACGCTCGGTGGCGTGCTGTCGGGCGCCGGTGGCCTCACGAAGGATGGCGCGGCCACGCTCACGCTCACCAACGCGAACACCTATACCGGTGGCACCACCATCAATGGCGGCACGCTTGCGATCGGTGCTGGCGGCAGCCTCGCTTCGACCGGCGCGGTGAATGTCAATGCGGGTGGCACGTTCGATATCTCGGCAGGCGGCAACCAGGCGATCGGTTCGCTCGGCGGCACTGCGGGGAGCAACGTGACCCTGGGTGGCAATTCGCTCACGCTCGGCGGTGCGAGCAATAGCGCGTACGACGGTGTCATCACGGGTAGCGGCGGCCTCATCAAGGACGGCGCCGGTACGCAAACCCTCAACGGCGCAAATACCTTCACCGGTGGCGTCACGCTGAATGATGGTGGCCTGGTGCTGGGCAACAACGCCGCATTGGGCACGGGCACGCTCACGGTGGGCGGCGCATCGACGCTCGACACGAATACCGCCGTGACGCTCGCCAACAATATGGTGCTGAATGCTGGGCTCGATGTGCTCGGCAGCGACGACCTGACCCTCAACGGCAATCTCAGTGGCACGGGCAGCCTGTCGAAGGACGGTGCGGCAACGCTCACCTTGAATGGCACCAACACGTACACCGGTGGCACCTACATCAACGCCGGCACCCTGGCGCTGGGCGCAGGTGCGAGCCTTGCTTCCACCGGTATCGTGAACCTGGCCAGCGGCGCCACGTTCGATCTTTCGGCGGGCAACGGGACGCAGCAGTTCGGCACGCTGATCGGTAACGGTACGGTCAACCTCGGCGACAACGCACTGGTGGTGGGCGGCCCGACCGACGGCACGTTTGGTGGTTCGATCGCGGGCACCGGTAGCCTGACCAAGGTTGGCACGGGCACCGAGACGCTGACCGGGACCAACACGTACACCGGCGGCACGTTCATCGATGCCGGTATCCTGGCGATCGGCGCGGGCGGCAGCCTTTCCCCGACCGGCGCGGTGACACTTAACGCCGCGGGTACGGGCTTCGACATCGCGGGTGCGAATGGCGATGTCACGATCGGCCAGCTCGCCGGCGTGGCCGGCAGCGCCGTCACCCTTGGCGGCAACGGCCTGGTGCTCAATGGGGTAGGCAACGCGACCTACGACGGCATCATCAGCGGCACCGGCCGCCTGGTGAAGAACGGCCTTGGCACGCAGGTGCTGGGCGGAGCGAACACCTTCAGCGGTGGCGTCACGCTCAACGCCGGCACGCTCGTCGCGGGCGACGATGCCGCGCTTGGCACGGGCACCTTCATCGTCGGCGGCGATGCCACGCTGGACACCAGCGCCGCCGTGACACTCGCCAACGATGTGGTACTCAACGCGGGGCTCACCGTCGCCGGTCGCAACGACACCACGCTGGCCGGCCCCATTTCGGGAGGTGGCAGCCTCACCAAGAACGGCGCTGCGACGCTCACCCTCAGCGGTGCCAACAGCTATACCGGCGGCACCACGATCAACGCGGGCACGCTCGCCATCGGTGC
>NZ_JBQCFT010000050.1:0-21711 GCF_051958795.1 Luteibacter sp.
GGTCTATGATGCCGGAGCTTGATCCAGCCCGGTCTTCCGCTGCGGAGCCGCTGGCATAGCGATTGCTACAAGCCCTGCGCCCCAACACCTATTGCCGAGGTTTTGCCCATGTCCGCCGCTTCGAAAGTGCTGAACCTGATCCAGGACGAGGAAATCGAGTTCGTCGACCTGCGTTTCGCCGACATGCTCGGCAAGCACCACCACGTGACCTTCCCGGCCCACCAGATCGACGAAGGCACCTTCGAAGACGGCAAGATGTTCGACGGCTCCTCGATCGCCGGCTGGAAGGGCATCAACGAGTCCGACATGGTCCTGATGCCGGACCCGGAAACGGCCCACCTCGATCCGTTCAGCGCGCACAAGCAGCTGATCCTGCATTGCGACGTGCTCGAGCCGAGCACCATGCAGGCCTACGGCCGCGACCCGCGCTCGATCGCCAAGCGCGGCGAGGCGTACCTCAAGTCCACCGGCATCGCCGATACGGCCTTCTTCGGCCCGGAGCCGGAGTTCTTCATCTTCGATTCGATCCGCTGGCAGAACGACATGGGCCGCGTGTTCTACGAGATCAACTCGGAAGAAGCCGCCTGGTCGTCGCGTTACAAGTACGACGGCACCAACACTGGCCACCGTCCGGGCGTAAAGGGCGGCTATTTCCCGGTCAGCCCGGTGGATAGCCTGGGCGACCTGCGCGCCGACATGTGCAAGGTGCTCGAGTCGCTCGGCCAGGTGGTGGAAGTGCACCACCACGAAGTGGCCAATGCGGGCCAGTGCGAGATCGGCACCCGCTTCAACACGCTGGTGAAGAAGGCCGACGAACTGATGACGATGAAGTACGTCATCAAGAACGTCGCCCACCAGGCCGGCAAGACCGTGACCTTCATGCCGAAGCCGATCGTCGGCGACAACGGCTCGGGCATGCACGTGCACCAGTCGCTGTCGAAGAACGGCGAGAACCTGTTCGCGGGCGACCTGTACGGCGGCCTGTCGCAGACGGCGCTGTGGTACATCGGCGGTATCTTCAAGCACGCCAAGGCCATCAACGCGTTCGCCAACAGCACCACCAACAGCTACAAGCGCCTGGTGCCGGGCTTCGAAGCGCCGGTGATGCTCGCCTACTCGGCGCGTAACCGTTCGGCTTCGTGCCGCATCCCGTACGTCGCCAGCCCGAAGGGCCGTCGCATCGAAATCCGTTTCCCGGATCCGATGCAGTCGGGCTACCTGACCTTCACCGTGCTGATGATGGCCGGCCTGGACGGTATCCTGAACAAGATCGACCCGGGTGCTCCGGCCGACAAGGATCTGTACGACCTGCCGCCGGAAGAAGAGAAGAACATCCCGCAGGTGTGCGCGAGCCTGGACGAAGCGCTCTCCGCGCTGGATAAGGATCGCGAGTTCCTGAAGGCCGGCGGCGTGTTCACCGATGATTTCATCGATGGCTACATCGCGCTGAAGATGCAGGAAGTGACCCGCTACCGTGCGAGCACCCACCCGCTGGAATTCCAGATGTACTACGCGATCTGATCGCATTCCTCGGGGTGAGGAAGGGAGGGGGAGCTTCGGCTCCCCCTTTTTTTGCCTCAAGCCTGCCCGTTTCCGGCCGATGCAGCAGGGCCAGATGACAGTTTTGTGACCGTCTGTGCCTTTTTGGCCACGCAGGAACCTGCGATGGCTGCTAATTTTTGCTGGAACCGCCGGAGTGGGTGGCGGGGTAGGAAGGGGTACCTGAGTGAAGAAGACGATCCTTGCGCTGCTGGCGCTGGCCGGTAGCGCCTGCGCCATGGCCGACGATGCGCCGCGCAACCAATACGACTGGCGCAACAACTGGCCGACGCACTATGTGTTCGCCGACGGCACCGACCTGGGCCTGTCCGTGAAATACCAGTTCGACCTGGATCGCTTCAGCAATGACCAGGGCACGTACGAGGACGCCCAGACCAACCGCCGCAAGGAGTTCGGCTTCTTCATCCGCAAGAAGGGCGTGTACGACGCCACGGCGGTCTTCGACTTCCACTCGAAGACCTGGCTCGACGTGTTCTTCCGCCTGCAGACCAAGGCGCTGCTGGGCGACGATGCCGGCGCGGTGCGCGTGGGCTTCATGAAGACCCCCGTGGGCTTCGAGGGCAACACCAGCACGGGTACGACCTCGTTCCTGGAAACCTCGTTGCCGATGCAGGCCGTGTACGCCAACCGTCGCATCGGCGTGGATTGGGCGCTCGCCCGCAAGGCCTACCTCGTGCAGCTGGGCTACTACAACGGCGGCAACCTGCAGGGTGACCTGGATGGCCGCATGGTCGCGGCACGCGCCGCCTGGACGCCGAACAACTCGCCCGGCCACGTGCTGCACCTTGGCGGTTCCGTGTCACGCGAAGATCCGAAGGGCACGTGGGATGGCCGCGGCCACTACAACGTGCCTTCGGCGCGCCTGCGCGCCTTGCCCGAAGCGGGCCTGATCACGCAGCGCCTCATCGACTCCGGTGCACTGTCGCCCGCCAGCCACATCGATCGCCGCGGCGCGGAGGCGTTGTGGATCGAGGGTCCGTACAGCGTGCAGGGCGAATACCTGGACGCAAAGGTAAAGCTGGTCGGCAAGCCTGCTTACAAGGCGCACGGCTGGTACACCTTCGGCAGCTGGGTGCTCACTGGCGAGTCGCGCAGTTACAGCGCGGGCAACGTGGCCGACGTGGTGCCGAAGGGGCCGTGGGGCGCCGTCGAGGTGCTGGTGCGCTACAGCACCCTGGATCTCGACGACGGCACGACCCGTGGCGGCAACGAACACGACTGGACGCTCGGCGCCAACTGGTACCTCACGAAGTACCTGAAGCTCCAGGCCAACTACGTCCGCGCGTTCAGCGACCGGCGTGACCTGCGCATCGACCCGCATGTGTTCGAGGTGCGTGCGCAGGTCATGTTCTGACGGCGACTAGCTCTCGCCAAGCATGGCTTCGATAAGCTCGCCGGCATCGGCGGGCGATAGCGAACCGTCGTCCCTCGGCTTGCGCGGTGGCTTGGGCGTGGGCACGTATTTGCACCCGTTGAGCTTCTGGGTGGGCACCACGCCGTCGAGCAGGAAGCGGCCGGCGGCCTCCTCGATGCACGGGGTTCGCGAGCCAGCCACGATCCCATGGCCCGAGACGCCCTGGGCCACGACGATGCGCGCATTGCCGAAGCGCTCCAGGATGCGAGAGGCACCGTCGAGTGGCGTGCGCACGTCGTACTCAGCGTGGATGAGGAGGAAAGGCGCCGTGCCCTGGATGGGCTCCAGCAAGGGACGCGTCGAAACGCGCCCTTGCCACATCGAGCACACGAGGGCAAAGAACTCGATGCCTTGCTGGCTCGCCGGGTAGTCCCTCGCGCGTTGGCGGGCCACGTCGCGCCAATGCGTCGCCGCCGGGTTCCACGGATTGTCGTTGCACCGCGTCGCGAGCATCACCGATTCGCGGTTGGGCAGCAGGCGCACGGGCCATGCCGGTGCATGGATGACCTCGCCGTCGCCGTCGAGAGGATCAACCGCATCGACCACCTGCGTGTCGTCGCCAAAGAACCAGCTGACCAGCGTGCCGGCGCGCTTGCGCACCTTGCGGTCGATGGAGTCGTCCGGCGCAAAACGCAGGCCGGCCAACGCCGCGCGGAAATCCGACTCCGTGATCCACGGCGAGGCGGCGACCACGGGGGCGAGCGTCAGCGCGGCCTTCAACGAGGCGGGGCTGTCGATCTTCGGCAGCCATGCCTGCTTCACCCGCGGGTGCATCGCGGACGCGGCCCGGATCATGTCTTCTTCGCTTTGGGTGACACCGTAACGTTCGGGCTTCGCCAGCATGGGGCGCACCGCGCGGCGGCGGAATGCGCGGTCGCGCTCGCGCAACGTGGCGAGGTCGGCATCGTCGATGCTTGCGGTGAAGTCGATGCTGGAATCCAGCAGCATGCGACCCGCCCTGGCCGGGAACATCGCCCGGTGCCACGCGCCTACCATCCCGCCATACGAGTAGCCGACGAAGTTGAGCACGTCTTCGCCCATGGCCCGTCGAGCCTGCTCCAGGTCATAGACGTGCTGCTCCGTGCCGATCCAGCGCGTCGCCGGGTTCCCTGCGCAGTCGTATGCGATCGACTGCGCGGCATCCAGGGTGGAAGGCCAGTCATCGAACGCGTCCGGCGGCATGCGGATATCCTCGATGCTGCCGCAGCGAAAGGTGTAGCTCCCATCGAGTCCACGCGGAATCACCGCCACCAGGTCGTACCGGTCGGACAGCTTGCGCTGCCATCCCGTGATGGGGTCGGCCGCTTCGCCGATGGCCCACTTGGACGCGATCGAAAGAATGAAATCGCGCGGATTCCCGCCCGGGCCGCCGATATGGAAGAAGTAAGCGCCCTGGCGCTGCGCGGGGTCCAGCGCTCTCGCCCGTACCAGCCCTACGCTGATCTTCGGGCCATCCGGGTGGTAGTGATCCAGTGGCACGGGCATGTTCGCGCATTGCAGCCTGTCGCCCAGGTGTGCGTGCAGTTGCGCTTTCAGGGCGCCCACGGCGACGTCGGTGTCGGCGAAGTCGGTGGCGGCACATTCACTCCAGGTGAGTTGCGGCGCCGGACCATCCAGGGGGCGTGCCGCGTGGCATGCGATGGAATGCGCTAGCAGCCCGCCGCTGAAAAAGCAGAGGAATAAAGTTCGTTTCATGTCGCGTCCTTGCGTAGGTCAGGGGGCTACCGCATCCATGCGGCAATCGGTTCGGCGGGTGGGCGCATCGGGGACTTCGCCCGTGAGCAGGAAGCGCGCTGCCGTGCGCTCGATGCACGGAACGCCAGAGGCATTGAAGAGACCATGGAGGTCACTGCCCCGCGCCATCACGAGATGGGCATTCGGGTAGTGCGCAAGCAGCGCTTCGCTGCCACGCGCGGGTGTCGGCACGTCGTCTTCCGCTTGCAGCATGAGGAAGGGCGGCCCGTTTGCAATCACGTCCAGGTCGGGCTTGTCGACCGCGTGCCCGCCCCAGCGCGTACACACCAGGTAGGGCGCGATATCGGTGCCGTCAGCCTCCCAGAAGCTGAGGGCGAAGTGATCGGCGCGCGCGCGTATCGCCGCATCGGTTCCCCACCACGGGCCGTCGTTGCACAGCGTGGCCATCCAGACGGAATCGCTCGGCGCGCCGATGAGTACACCCGCGGGCCGTGTTGCGCGGTACCGGGTGCTGAAGCGGTAGGGCGGCAGTAGCGGACCGGGCGCGCTGGCAGGGAGGAGCAGTTGCCGGGCCGCCGTGCGCAGCGAGGCGTCGAGCGTGGCGGTGCTCGCAAACGGCCTCCGCCCCGCCATGGCAGAAAGTGCTTCCCACCCGTCCCAGCCGTCCTGGGCCACCCAGCCCTGCATCGTCAGCGCGGCCGCCAGGTACGTCGGCGATGTGAGTCGGTCATGCCAGGCTTCGCGCAACACGCCGGGCATCCGCCAGAGCATCGGCTTGATGTCATCGCTTTCCATGGTGAGCCCGTACGTGGCAGGCGATGCGATAGCCGGGGCAAGCACGTCACGCTCGAACAGGCGCCGCTCGGCTTCCAGTGAGAGCACCGTCGCCGTCTGGTAGCTGTCCCGGAAATAGAACGGAGAATCGAGCAACATCCGGCCCATGTGCGCCGGAAACGTCGCCGCATACCAGGCGCCGACCAGTGCGCCATGCGATATGCCATAGAAGTGGATGCGCTCATCGCCGATGGCGCGGCGCACGTAATCCATGTCACGCACGTGCTGTTCGGTATTGATCGAGCGGGCGCCGGGCAAGCCACGGCACGCCTCGGCCTCTCGTTGTGCATCGCCGAGCGTGCGCTGCCAGTTCGCGTCACCGCGGTCGGTGGGCAGGAAGCGCGCCGTGGGTTGCAACGGTGTAAGGCAGTCGTAGCGCCAGCCGGCGCCGAGACCACGCGGCACGACGGCGACGAGATCGAAACGTTCGGCGAGGCGCTGTTTCTCCCGCTCGGGTGTGCCGCCGGGGCCCGGGTCCATCCACCCCGAGGCCAGCGACGGAAGCACGGCGGCCGGATGGCCGCCAGGGCCACCGACGTTGAAAAAGATGCTGCCCTCGCGACGCGCCGGATCGGCCGCCAGCACGCGTACGACATCGACCTTGACCGTCCGGCCATCGGGCTGGCGATGATCCAGCGGCATGGCGACCTGTGCGCAGCGAAGGCGATGGCCCAGTTCGGGCCAGTCACCGGTACCGGCACTTTCCGGGCACGCGGCCCAGGCCACCTGCGCGCGCTGCGCGTCGTGGAGCGTTGGCGATGAGAGGGCCACGGCGAGCGCGATGGCGCCGTGTGCGATAAGAGCCGGCATGTTGTAGTCCTTTACGGGTCGTTGGCGGCGCACGTCATGGTGCGCGTGGACGACAAAGACTACGGAGGTACCGTCAACTTACCTGTCGTCGTGACGACCGCACGCGTGTAGTTCTACCCCGGTAACCTATGTAGGCGAACTACTGCATGTGCCAGCCATGGCTTACAAGCAGTGACTGGCCCGTGAGGGCATTCGAGCCAAAGCCGGCAAGGAACAGCGCCGTATCGGCGATGTCCTCGAGCGTGGTGAATTCGCCATCGACCGTGTCGCGCAGCATCACGTTGCGGATCACTTCATCCTCGCTGATGCCAAGCTCCTTCGCCTGTTCGGGGATCTGCTTTTCCACCAGCGGTGTACGGACGAAGCCAGGGCAGATCACGTTGGCGCGGATGCCATGGGCAGCGCCTTCCTTCGCGATGGTGCGGGCCAGGCCGAGCAGGCCGTGCTTGGCCGTGACGTAAGGTGCCTTGAACTTCGAGGCCACGTGCGAATGCGCCGAGCCCATGAGGATGATGGAGCCACCGCGTCCCGCGTCGATCATCTGCCGCATCGCGGCGCGCGTGGTCAGGAAGGCTCCATCCAGGTGGATCGCGAGCATGCGCTTCCAGTCGGCGAAGGCGAGGTCGACCAGGGGCGAGATGATCTGGATGCCGGCGTTGCTGACCAGGATATCGACCGGGCCGAGCTCGCGCGCCGTGCGCGCGAAACCCTCATCGACCTGGGCTTCGTCAGTGACGTCCATGGCCAGGCCGATCGCGTGCGAGCCCATGGCCTTCGCCGCTTCCCCGGCCTTGTCCGCCGCGATGTCCGCGACCGCGATTCGCGCGCCGGCTTTCGCATAGGCTTCGGCGATGGCGCGGCCGATGCCGCTGGCCGCGCCGGTGACCAGGGCCACCTTGCCATTCAGGTCATGCATGTCGTTACTCCGCTGGCGTGATCTGCGAAGTATGCACCCCGACACGTGGCGGGGCGTTGCATGGCGGTGCGCTCAGGGCTTGCCGAGGACGAACGATGCAGGCTCGCCGAGCGTGGACGAACCCGCGATCCACACATCGAACGTGCCTGGCTCGGCTTCGAACGTCTGGCCGTCGCGGTGCGTAAAGGCCAGATCGCTGCGCTCCAGTTCGAACGAGACCTCTTCCGAAGCACCCGGCGCGAGCAGGATCTTGCGGAACGCCTTGAGTTCGCGCACGGGCCGCACGCGGCTGGCGACGCGGTCGTGCGTGTATAGCTGCACGACTTCTTCGCCCGCGACGTCGCCGGCGTTGGTCACGGTAGCAGTGACGATGATGGTTTCGTTCCAGCCCACCTGCGCCTTCACCGTTGGCTTGCCATACCCGAACGTGGTGTAGCTGAGGCCGTGGCCGAACGGATAAAGCGCCTCGAACGTGACCTCGCGGTAACGCGACTTGAACGCCGGCGGCTGGTCGGCGAGCTCGGGACGGCCGGTACGCGGGTGGTTGTAGAAATACGGCTGCTGCCCGCTGTCCTGCGGAAAGCTGACGGGCAAGCGCCCCGAGGGGTTGTAGTCGCCAAACACGACATCGGCGATCGCGGGGCCGGTCTGGCTGCCAAGGAACCAGGTGACGAGGATCGCGTTGGCTTCGCGCACCGCGCCGGTAAGGGCGAGCGCGCGGCCGTTCTTCAGCAGCACCACGACCGGCGTGCCGGTGGCGGCAACGGCTTCAGCCAGTGCCTGCTGCGCGGGCGGCACGATGATCTGCGTGCGGGCCTGGGCTTCACCCGAATAGTTCTGCGGCTCGCCGATCGCGAGCAGCACCACGTCGGCGCGCTTCGCGGCGGCCACCGCGGCATCGATCCCGCCATCGATCGCTTCCTCGAAACCACTGCCGGCGACCACTTCGAGCGACGCGGCATCGGCGAGCGCACCGCGCAGGCCGGTATCGATGGCGACATGGCGTGACTTGTCGCCGAACAGGGTCCAGCAACCTTCGAGGTTCTCGACATCGGCGCCGAACGGCCCGATCAACGCGATCTTCTGGCCGGCCTTCTTCAGCGGCAGCACGCCGTCATTCTTCAGCATCACGATGGAGCGCCGCCCCGCGTCGCGGGCAAGC
The DNA here is from genome assembly GCF_051958795.1 of Luteibacter sp. Classification (GTDB taxonomy): domain Bacteria; phylum Pseudomonadota; class Gammaproteobacteria; order Xanthomonadales; family Rhodanobacteraceae; genus Luteibacter. The sequence goes on from NZ_JBQCFT010000050.1 coordinate 8,392, forward strand.
TCGGCATGTTCCGCGTTCTTCGAGGTGTCCGCTTCGACTTTCGGGTCGAGCGAACGGTAGGGGTTGTCGAACAGGCCGATGGCATCCTTCACGGTAAGCACGCGGCGGACGCCCTCATCGAGCACGGCCATCGGCACGTCGCCCTTCGCCACGAGGTCGGGCAGGTTCGCGGCGTAGAAGCCGCTCTGCATGCTCATGTCCACGCCGGCGAGGAATGCCAGGCGCGATGCATCGCGTTCGTCCTCGGCAAAGCCGTGCGCGATCAGCTCCATGTCGGCGGTGTAGTCGGACACGACGAAGCCCTTGAATGCCCACTCGCCGCGCAGGATGTCGGTCATCAGCTCGCGGTTCGCCGAGGCGGGCACGCCGTTGATGTCGTTGAACGCGCTCATGATGGTGAGTGCGCCCGCATCGATGGCGGCCTTGAACGGCGGCAGGTGCACGTCGCGCAGGGTCTGCGGCGCCATGTCGACCTGGTTGTATTCCATGCCGCCCAGGACGGCACCATAGGCAGCGAAGTGCTTCGGCGTGGCGAGCAGCGCATCGTCCGCCTTGAGGTCCGGACCCTGGAAGCCACGCACGCGCGCGGCGGCGAACGCGCAACCGAGCACGACGTCTTCGCCTGCACCTTCGGCCACGCGGCCCCAGCGCTGGTCACGCGCGATATCCACCGCCGGTGCAAAGGTCCAGTGGATGCCCGCCGCGGTGGCTTCGACGGCCGTGGCGCGCGCGGTGCGCTCAGCCAGGTCGGGTTCGAACGTGGAAGCCTCGCCGAGCGGGATGGGAAAGACGGTACGCATGCCGTGGATCACGTCGGAGCCGAAGATCAGCGGGATACCAAGGCGGCTCTCTTCCACGGCGACGCGCTGCGCTTCGCGGCCTTCGGCGGCACCCACGCCGTTGAACAGCGAGCCGACCCGGCCTGCACGGACCTGTTCCAGCACCTCGGCGGCACCGCGGGCGTTGGCTTCCGGGTTGATATCCGGGGCGAACGGGCGGACGGCATCGGCGAAGACGCCGAGCTGGCCGACCTTCTCCTCCACCGTCATGCGGGCGATCAGGTCTTCGATGCGGGTATTGCGGGTCATGGGCTTGCCTTGCGGGGAATGGCGTGCGGCACCTGCGGGGGGCCACGGCGGGGAAGGATACTGGCAACCAGCCCCGTCGTGGGCACGTAAATGGCGTTACGTGTAAACGATTACGTCCTTGGCGCCCAAAGACTTCACGGATGTGAAGGGCGGGGCGTCAGCGGACGTCCGCCGGGGCCGTGCGAGCGATGCCGGGCGGCGGGAAAAGGCGCGCCAGGGCGTCATTGAGCGCCTCCGAACCATAGGGTTTCACCAGGACCACCGTGCGGGTATCAGGCTGCACGCCTTCAATGTGTGCGTGGCCGGTGGCGTAAACGGCGGCGAGCCCAGGCAAAAGTACCCGTGCCGCGGCGACCAGCTCGACACCGGACATACCGGGCAGGCCGACATCGCTGACCAGCACGTCGACCGGCTGCCCTTCGAGGATCTCCAGCGCGCGCGGCGCGTCGGCGGCCTCGAAGACCTCATGGCCGCGCAGCTGGAGCATCTCCACCACGGTCGTGCGCACGAGCCAGTCGTCTTCCACCACGAGCACGCGCACGACGCGGATCGCGGGCGGCGAGGCCGCGGGTGGTGCGACCACGGTCTCCGGGTTACCCGCGTTGCGCTGCGCCTGGCTCGACAGCATCTGGCGCAGCTTGCGCGCCAGCGTGTCGCGCGTGTACGGCTTGATCAGCAGTTCCACGCCTTCATCGAGGCGGCCGCCGTGCACGATGGAGTTTTCCGTATAGCCCGAGGTGAACAGCACCGCGATCCCCGGCAACCGCTCGCGCGCCTTGCGCGCCAGCTCGGGGCTCTTCAGGGTGCCCGGCATCACCACGTCGGTGAACAGCAGGTCGATCGGGATGCCGCTGTCGATGATCGACAACGCACTCTGCGCATCGCGCGCCTTCAGCACGCGGTAGCCGAGGTCCGCCAGCATGGCGACGACGGTTTCGCGTACGGCTTCATCGTCTTCGGCGACCAGGATGGTTTCGCTGCCGCCCGTGAGCGGCCCGGCATCCACATCCACGATGATGTCTTCCGACTGCGTGGTGCGTGGCAGGTAGAGTTTGACGGTCGTGCCGTGGCCGGGCTCGCTGTACAGCTTGATGTGGCCGCCCGACTGCTTCACGAAGCCGTAGACCATCGACAGTCCGAGGCCGGTGCCGCGCCCCTCCGGCTTGGTGGTGAAGAAAGGTTCGAAGACCTTCTCCAGCGTCTGCGTGTCGATGCCCTCGCCGGTATCGGTGACGGCGAGCAGCACGTACTGCCCCGCCACCACGTCATCCAGCCCGTCGACGTAGTCCGCATCGAGATAAGCATTGCCGGCCTCGATCGTGAGGCGGCCCTGGCCATCCATCGCATCACGCGCGTTGAGGGCCAGGTTGAGCAGGGCGTTTTCAACATTGCCCGGGTCGATCAGCGTGTTCCAGAGGCCGCCGGCGACGATGGTCTCGACCTCGATGCCCTCGCCAAGCGTGCGCCGGAGGAGATCATCCATGTTGCGCACGAAACGGCCGACGTTCACGACCTTGGGCGCGAGCGGCTGGCGCCGGCCGAACGCAAGAAGCTGCGTGGCGAGCTTGGATCCGCGGGCCACGCCGGCCATGGCATTGCGCACGCGGCGCTCGCCACGCTCGCTGCCCTGCACATCCTCGGCGAGCAGCTGGAGGTTACCGCTGATGACCTGCAGCAGGTTGTTGAAGTCGTGGGCGACGCCGCCCGTGAGGTTGCCGATCGCTTCCATCTTCTGGCTCTGCCGCAGCGCATCCTGCGTGCGCAGCAGTTCGGCCGTGCGCTGGTTCACGCGATCCTGCAGGGTCGCTGCCTGGCTGGCGAGGGTGGCTTCGGCGACCTTGCGCGCGGTGGTATCCGTGATCAGGAAAACCACGCCCGCGACGCGGGACGCCTCGTCGACCAGCGGGCTGAAATCGATGTGCAGCCACGCATCCTCGGGCGTGCCGGCGCGGTTGAGCACGATGTGCACGTCGGGGAAGGAGAGCGTGCCGCCGGCCAGCACCGTCGCGAGCACATGGCGGTTGAAGTCGGCGACCTCCGGCCAGGCCTCGAGGATGGGCTGGCCCAGGACCTGCGGATGGCGGACGCCGGCGATCTGCCGGTAGGCATCGTTGTAGAGGAACACGCCATCGCTGCCCTGGAACAGGCCCATGGGTGCGGGCGAGCGCAGCGCGGTGGCCAGCGCGTGGCAAAGCGCGGGCCCCCAGCCGGCGATGGGGCCGAGCGACGTGGAGGCCCAGTCGTACGAGCCTATGCGTTGGCCCATCTCGCTATCGGGCGGGAGGAACCAAAGCGGCTCTGGCAGCGGGACGCTCATGCAACGGGCCTGCGGAACGAGGGCGAAGCCTCGATGGTAACCCGCACGATGGGTTACGTCGCGGCGTGGCGCACCGCATCCACCACCGCGATCAGCATGTCGCAGTCGCCATCGCTCAGCACATCGACCATCAGCGCGGCGACCGCCATGGCGGCGAAGCCTTTGCGCACCGCACCGATGGCGGCGCCCATGTTCCCCATCTTGCGGCCGAAGAAGCGCCCGGCGCGCTCGAGGAACGAAAGCCTGTGCGCGATGCGGTGCACTTCCAGCGCCACCTGCGGCGCGATGCCTTCGGCTTCCTCGCGGATCAGCTCGGAGAGCGTATCCATGCGGCCCACGTCATAGCGGCTGATGCCGGTCGTGAACATGACCCAGTCGCGCGCCTGTGCCTGCGGGAGCGACATGATCTCGCTGGGATCTTCTTCGAAATCGATGAACCCCACGCCGTGGTCGCCGACCGTGATGTTGCGTGCGAAGGCCTGGCCGAGATAACCGCCATGCCGGTGCAGCTCGCCGATCGCATGCGCGGTCTGGCGGACCAGGATGTCGGCATCGTTGGCGCTCTGCAGGCGCTTGAGGCGGTGCGCGAGGGTCGGGCCCATGTCGCTGAGGATCAGGCTGCGCGGGCCCTCGCCGAGGATGCGCGGCACCGGGGCACCGCACGCGCGCAGTGCCTCGATGCGGCGTGACTCGACCCGCTTGGCATCATCGCCCGCGTGGCGGGGCGGCGAACGCAGGGCGTTGAGTTCGAGGCGGGCCGCGAGGCTGTTCCAGAGCCGGACCAGTGCCGGCCGCAGCCAGCCATCGGCTTCGTATCGCTTGAGCCAGGCGGTGCGACCGCCGAGGGAAAATCGTTGAACCATGAAAAGAAACTCCATGCATGACGCCTGCGCTGGCGCCCCCGCGCCGTGCCACCTGCGTCACGCCCAGGAAAACGTTGCGGCCTGTCGTGGCCCGCGTTCCCCTCCTCCTAAGCTAATTGTAAGCTTTGGAGTACAGCAATTCGACCCATCCGTCGGTATGGGCTGAGCCTGCCGTAAGGATTTCGTTAAGGAATGGCCCTCGGACGGCATCTGCTGCGCTTAATCGGCAAGACTGCCGCTCCGGACTTCGCGCGACGTACACGCGGCAGCGACGTCCCCCTATGTTGGGCACGGGGGTCGCCCACCCAGCGGCCGCGCCACGACGAGGTCGCCCATGCCTTCGCCAACGAGCCCGCCTGTCATCGAGATGCACGGTGTCGGCAAGGTGTTCCTCGCCGGGGCCATCGAAAACCATGCCCTGACGGATGTGCGGCTGGTGATCCGCCGCGGGGAGTTCGTCGCGATCGGCGGACCTTCCGGGTGCGGGAAGACCACGCTCCTTTCCCTCATGGGATTGCTCGATACACCGACCCACGGCGAACTGCGTTTCCTCGGCGAACCCATCGGCGGCCTGTGCGGGCGCCGGCGCGCGCTGCTGCGCAACGCCCATGTCGGCTTCGTGTTCCAGGCCTTCAACCTGATCGCCGACATGACCGTGGCGGAGAACGTGGCCTTGCCGCTCGCCTTCCGCCGCGCAATGGGCCGGCGCGAACGGACGGAACGCGCCGCCGCCGCGCTCGCCAGCGTCGGCATGGCCCACCGCATGGGCCATTACCCGGGCCAGCTCTCGGGCGGCCAGCAGCAGCGTGTCGCCGTCGCGCGCGCAGTCGTCGGCGAGCCCGCCATCCTGCTCGCGGACGAGCCGACGGGGAACCTCGACCTGCGCAACGGCGAGACGGTGATCGCCCTGCTCAGCCGGTTGCACGCTGCGGGTACCACCATCTGCATGGTCACCCACGACGACCGCTTCGGTGCCGCCGCCGAGCGCACCGTGCGGCTCCTCGACGGCCGGGTGGTCGACGAGGCGACGTTCCGCCAGCTACAGCGGGAAGCGGAATGTGGGCTCGACGAGCGGCGGACGATGGAGATCTTCCCGTGAGTCTGCATGCTGTCGCGCTTCGTCGGTTGTGGCACGCGCTGCTGCGCCGGCCAGGGCACTTCCTGCTCGGCTCGGCGACCCTGGGGCTCGCAGTGGGCATGTTCTTCGCGACCTTCGCCCTCGTCGACGCACTGCTCCTCCGGCCGCCGGCCTTCGATCATCACCGGAGCGTGGTGCTCTATGGCGAAGTCGTGCGCCCGGGTGCGCCACGCAGCATGGCGGCTTCGCTTTACGATGCCATCGGCCTCCCGGCGGGCGCGCTTTCGCGCGGGCTGGCGCGCAGCGTGGAATGGGCGTCGGTGCGTGGCGAAGGCCATGCCGGGCTACTGATGATCCAGCGCGTGGATCCCGGCTTCCTGCATACGCTGGGTGTCGTGCCTGCGCTCGGTGGCATCGCACTCGAGCACGGCGGCGCCGATGGCCTGCTCATCTCCTGGCGCCTCTGGCAGGCATGGTTTGGCGGCGATGCCACGATCGTGGGCCGCCACGTGGCGGTGGATGGCCGTGAGCTCGCCATCGCCGGCGTCCTGCCCGAAACATACCGGCTGTTCGACGATGTCGATGTGCTACTCCCGCTGCGCGCGGTGCCTGGAGCGGGCGCCACCGTATCGAACTACATCGCGGTGGCCCGGCTGGCGCCAGGCGAAAACCCGGATGCGTTCGCGACGCGTGCGCGGGCGGCCTCGCCGGAGGCGCGGGCGCGCGAAGGATTCGGCGCGACGCCCATTGGCGATGCGCTCACCCAAGCCAGCGGGTCCACGTTGTGGTTCTTCCTCGGCTGCGCCGTACTCGTGCTGGCCACGGCATGCGGCAACCTGGCCAACCTCATCCTGGCGCGCGCACTGGGACGCGGCCAGGAGACCGCGCTGCGCAGGGCGCTGGGTGCGGGCTTCTGGGGTGCGTGGACGACCGCCGCGATCGAAGCCGCGGTGATCGGCGTGGTCGGGCTGGCGGTCGGTGTGATGCTCGGCCATGCGCTCGTCCGCGCCGGCGAAGGCGACATCCCCGATGCCTGGCGGATCAACGCTGGCCCGCTCGTCATCGGCTGGCACGTGTACGTGGCGAGTGGCGTGGTGGCCTTCGCGGTCGTGACGCTCGCCGTGATCGGCGGCACGCTGCACGAGCACGGCGACGCCTTGATGCACGAGTACATCGGGGGTTACCGCCAGCCGTCGGAACGGGTCACGGCGGGCGGCATTCGCGTGGCCATGGTGCAGTTCCAGCTGGCGCTCGCCACCGTGTTGCTTTCGCTATGCGTCGTGCGTGGCATGCAGGCCTGGCGGGCGCAGGAGGTTGCGCCGGGCTTCGAGCCGGCGCACGCCATCGCGGCACGCTTCCGGCCCGATACGGCACACATCAACGTCGCGTCGACGATGGTCGGCACCATGCGTGCCATCGACGCCCGCGCGAGCGCGTTGCCCGGTGTCGTCAGCGCGGGCGTCACCACCCAGCTCCCGGCAAGCACCAGTTTCAACGTGGCCTTTGCCGGCCCTGGCGGTATCCCCGTGGAGACGCAGTTCGCATTGCACACGCCGGGTGCGCGCGCTGCGCTGGGCCTGCGGCTCCTCGCGGGCCGGGACCTCAACAGCGACGACACGAGCGTCGCGCCCGGCGTCGTCGTGGTTAACCGGGCATTCCTGGCGAGCATTCCCGATGCAAAGCTCGGTGGCACGGTGCTCAAGGTGTCCCGCAGCCTCGGTGACCGCCCCCTCCGTATCGTCGGCGTGGTCGCCGACACGCGTGATGCCGGTCCAGCGCGTGCGCCGCGGCCCCTGGCGATCATCCCGTTCGCGCAGCTGCCGGCCAGCGAGTTCCAGAACCTGCGGAACCTGCTTTCGTACTACCTCGTCGTCCGTGGCCCGGATGACGCCGGCGCGAGCGGCGCCGACCTCACCGAAGCGATGCATGTGATGAACCCGTGGCTCACCCTCGAACCACCGCGGCCGCTGGCTCGCGCATGGCGGGAATCCGGTGCAGACATCGCACGCGACACCTGGCTGGCTGCGTGGTTCGCGTGCGTCGGCCTCGGTCTCGGTCTCGTTGGCCTATATTCCGCGCAGCGCGTGGAGGTCGCCTCGCGACAGCGCGATCTCGGATTGTGTGCGGCACTCGGTGCATCCCCCGGCGTGCTACTGGGCATGTGCCTCGCCCGCGGCATCGCGCGCGGATCGTTCGGTATCGCGCTCGGCCTCGGCGCCGCGTTTGCCTTGAGCCGGTGGCCTCCGCCGGGCCTCGCGCCCGGTGTACGGCTCGATCCCGCCGCCGCGCTCATCGCTGCCATCGCCATGCTGCTGCTAACCGCGGCGGTGGCGCTGTTACCCGCATGGCGCTCGGCGGGCACGCCAGCGTGGGTCGTACTGCGTAGCCCGTGAGGACATCGAAATGAACCGCACCACACTTCATGCGCCGGTCCTTGTTGTCGATGACCATCCGGATGTCCGGCTCGCGCTATGCATGCTGCTGCGCAGTGAAGGCCTGGCCGCCGTCGAGGCGGCATCCCCCGCTTCGGCCCGCGATATCGCGGCGCGCCGGGTGTTGTCCTGCGCCATCGTCGACCTGAACTACACCGCGGATACCACCTCGGGGCACGAAGGCCTGGAGCTCGTGCCGCGCCTGCGTGAGCTCGCGCCCGCCATGCCGGTGGTCGCGATGACCGCGTGGGGGAGTATCGACCTTGCGGTCGAAGCCATGCGGCGGGGCGCTGCGGACTTCATCGAAAAGCCGTGGGAGAAGCGGCGCCTCCTGAGCACCGTGCAGAACCAGGTGGCCCTGTACGACGCACGCGAGGAGAACCGCCGGCTCAAGGCGGAGGCGCTGCTGTACAGGGAGGGCCCGGGAGGCATCTGCGCGACGGAATCATCGGCGATGCGCCGTGTGCTCGAACTGGTCGAGCGTATCGCGCAGGGCTACGCCAACGTGCTGGTGCTCGGCGAGAACGGCACGGGCAAGTCCCTGCTGGCCCGTGACATCCACGCACGCTCGAAGCGTGCAGCGGCCCCGCTCGTCCGTATCGACATGGGCAGCCTGGCCGAGTCGCGTTTCACGGATGAGCTGTTCGGCGACGCGTCCGGCGAACACCCCGGGCGTTTCGAGGTGGCCGACAAGGGCACCCTGGTGCTCGAGGAAGTGTCCACGATCCCGGTCTTCCAGCAGGTCAAGCTCCTGCGCGTGCTCGAAGAGGGCGAGCTCGAGCGCAACGGCTCCGGCCAGACGCGGCGCGTCGACGTACGCGTGGTCTCGACCAGCAACGCCGACCTCGAAGCGCAGGCGCGTGCCAATCGCTTCCGCCTGGACCTGCTGTACCGGCTGAACGCGATGCAGGTAAGGCTGCCCGCGTTGCGCGAGCGGGCCGAGGACATCATCCCGCTCGCACGGCATTTCCTCCTGCGGGAATGCAGGCGCCTCGGTCGCGATGCCGCCCGGTTCTCGCTATCGGCCGAGCGCGCGCTGCGCAACTACGTGTGGCCCGGCAATATCCGCGAACTCGAACACGCCGTGGAACGCGCCGTGCTCACGAGCACGGGTGGCACCGAGATCGAGACGGATGCGCTGGCCCTCAACCGGCCCGAAGATGCGCCCTTGCTGCTGGATCGCCTGACCTTGCCGGAAGCGGAGCACCTGCTGATCACCCAGGCCCTGGACCGCAACGAGAACAACCTGCAGCGTGCCGCGGATGCACTGGGCATTTCGCGGCAGGCGCTGTACCGACGGCTCGACAAGCGAAAGACACGGGATCCGGCGGAACCCGTCGAGTGAGCGAGGCCCCGATGCCTGAGCGACCGCCGCAGACACACTTCGCCCCTTCACCCGCCGCTGGCGTGGCGCTGTGGGGCCTGGGCTTCATGGCGCCGACGGTGGCGGCGGCCGTGTGCCTGGCGTGCGGCCCGCCCGAGAAGCCGCTGGTGCGCGCTGGGTTGCTGGTGGCAGGCGTGGGCGGCTCGTTGCTGGTGGGCTGGATCGGAGGCCGGCGCATCCTGGCATCGCTACGCACGGTGGCCGACCTGCTCGGCGCATTGCGCGAAGGCGACCTCGGCCTGCGCGGCCACGTGCGTCCCGGCCACGATCCCTTGCAGGGCCTGATCTCGGACGTCAACGAACTGTCCGAGGAGTTGCGACGTGGCCGTCGCGTGCGCACGGAGGCATCGCGCTTCCTTGGCAAGACGCTCGTCGCGTTGCATAGCGCGGTCATCGTCGTGGACGAGCATGGCGCGATCCGGCTGATCAACCCCGCTGCGCGGCAGCTGATCGGTGCGGAAAGGAAATCGGTTATCGGTGCGGATCCTGCGACGCTGGGCTTCGCGGAGGCGATGGGTGCGCCTGACGGGAGCATCCTCTCGCATCGCTTTCCTGCGGCGAGCGGGCGCTGGGCCGTACGCCGCGCCACGTGGTACAGCGACGGTCGTGAACACACCCTCGTGATGCTGCACGACGTGAGTGCGGCGCTCAACGAGGAAGAGCACCGCGCCTGGCAACGGCTCATCCGCGTCCTCAGCCATGAGCTGAACAACTCGCTGACACCGATCGGATCGCTCGCGGAAACGCTCACGACCTTGCTCGCGCGGTACGGTGCGAACACGTCGCAGGTCGAGTTGCGCGACGGTCTCGAGGCGATCGCGCGGCGTTCCGGATCGCTCGCCCGGTTCGTGGGCGGATACGGCCGGCTGGCGCGCCTTCCGCCGATCGTGGCGCAACCGTTCCGGCTGGACCTTGCGCTGGCCAGGATCGCCCAGCTGGAGCAGCGCGTTCCCGTGGCGCTCGAAGGGCGCGTGGCACTCGTCGTCCATGGTGACGAGGACCAGCTGGGGCAGGCGTTGGTGAACCTGGTGCGCAACGCCGCGGAGTCGTCGATGCTTACCGACGGAGGCGTGCGCATCGACTGGTTCGCGCAGGGTCAGGAAGCGTGGGTCGAGGTGGTCGACAGCGGCATCGGGTTGCCCGTTACCGATTCCCTGTTCGTGCCGTTCTTCACGACCAAGCCCGAAGGATCCGGCATTGGCCTGAGCCTGGCGCGCCTTATCGTCGAGGGCCATGGCGGCAGCGTCGGCCTCGCGAACCGCTGCGACGGTGAACGTGGCGCGGTGGCGACCGTGCGGCTGCGGCTGGCGGGATAGATGTCCGGAAACGGACAGCACTGTCCGGATCTGGACATCGTGGGTGACCGGAAACGGACCTGGCGCGTGAAAAGCGGGTAGATGCAGGGACAACAAGCGCATGTTGTGGCTGAACCGGATTGTCCGACAGGAGGCCACGCTCCTAGATTCGAGCCGCACCGCACTTCCGGCGGTGTGCCCGAACCAGCAACGGAGAATCACGATGCATTCCATCCTTGCCCTTCAGCAGCTCGACGTCGAGGCCACCGTCCCGGGCCTCGACACACCCCAGAGTTCCTACAGCGGCTCCGGCTGCATCATCGGGCCCGCTGATCTCGGCGAAGGGTAAGGGTGCATCGCCCATCCATGGGTCGGGCGGAGTCGTAAGGCACACGGGAGCGATGGCCCCCGTGCCGACGTCCGGGTCGGCACGAGGGCCGGGTCCACCCGCAGGGGGCAGTGATCGGCATGGAGCGCTACAGGCAGTTGTGGCCGTATACCGCGGTGGATCGTGAGTTCTTCGAATCCTACGCGCAGCACCGCATCAATCCCGATGATTTCGAGCACGTCGTACGGGGGCAGCTGCCTCCGGATTGGGTCATGCGCCGCTCCGGCGTGTGGATCCAGGCCCAGCGCGAAAGCGCGAAGCTGCCGATGCAGGGCTGGAAGATCCACGTATCGTCCGTGGCCGCGACGGCGCGGATCGTGCTGGCCATCACCGCCGCGATCCTTATCGCCAACGATGCGCCGTTCAAGTTCGCCGGTGATCTCCGCCTGCTCGGCGCCATCAACGGCAAGCGCTGGCCACGCGGGGGCGCGGGGAAGTTCATCACGGTCTATCCCCCTGACCTGCGCACGTTCCGCCGCCTGCTCGAGGATCTGGCCGCCGCGCTCGGCGGCTACGTGGGGCCGCACATCCTGACCGACCGCCGGCATCCGGACTGTCCGGTCGTCTCCTACCGCTATGGCGGCATGCTGAGTGCGTACCGCATCGATCCGAGTGGCCGCCGCCAGTGGTTGCTGCGGCGGCCCGATGGTGGCGCGGAACCCGATGACCGCCAGCCGCGCTATCGCGTACCCGACTGGCTCGCCGATCCCCTCGGCGATGAGCCCGGCTTGTCGAAAACGGACGCGCCGCTGCTGGGCGGCGGACGCTTCCGTCCGCTCAAGGCGCTCACGTTCTCCGCCGCGGGAGGCGTGTACGTTGCGGACGATCTTTACGAGGGCCGTCGCGTCGTGATCAAGGAAGCGCGCCCCTACATTGGCGCGGCGGAGCCGGTCACGAGCAGCCTGCGCAAGGAGTTCCGCCTGCTGCGCAGGCTGGCGCCGCTGGCGGTCGCGCCGCGGCCCGTCGCCTATTTTCGCGAATGGGAACACAGCTTCCTTGCTGAGGAGATGCTGGAGGGCGACACCCTGCGTGCCTGGCTTGCCCGTCGCTACCCGGCATTGCGCACCCGCGCTTCGCGCGCCGACGTGGCGAGCTACTTCGAGGAAGTCTGCGATGTGTTCGGCCAGCTCGCGGCAACGCTGTCGCGCGTGCACGACGCTGGCGTGTCCATTGGCGACCTGTCGTTCCACAACGTGATCGTCGAACCGACGGGCACGGTGCGACTGATCGACCTCGAAACCGCCGTGGAGGATGGCCTCGACCGGATCGCGGATGCGTGGACGCCGGGTTTCGGTCCTGCGCTTGCCTCACGCGAGGGCCACCCCGCGGCGATCGCCGCCGATCGCTACGCCTTTGGGGCCAACCTGTTCGCCGCGTGCGCGCCGGTCAATGCGCTGGCGGCCCTGGATCCGGGGGCGACGGGGCGGTTCCTCCGCCAGTTTGTCGAGGACATGGACTACCCACCGGCCTATGCGGATACGGTCGAGTCACTGATGCATCCGTTGCCGATGATGCGGCCCGATCCCGTCGTCGCGATGGCTGCGCTGCGGAAGGCAGTGGCCGCGATGCCGCGTGATCACGCCCTCGTGGCCCACCGCATGCGGGCCGCGATCCCCACGCCGGGCATCCCCGCGCGCGTGTTCGCTTACCTGGAGCAGCAGGCACGAACGCCGCGGCCCGATCGCTTTGTTCCCGCAGGGCCGGAAGTGTTCGAGAGCCATCCATTCGGTGTCGCGCACGGCGCGGCAGGCGTGCTCCACGCGTATTTGCGCAGCCGGCGAAAACCACCTGCGAACCTGCTGCCCTGGCTGCGCGACGGCCTGGGCGAAGGCCACGAACGCGGTGGCGGCCTGCTCGGTGGCGATGCCGGTATCGCTTGGGTCCTGTTCGATGCGGGCGACGCCGACCTCGCCTGCCACCTGTTACGCGCCACCCCGCTCGAAGGCGCGATCTGCGACGTCGCCGGCCTCGACGAGGGTGTCGCCGGATGGGGACTCGCCCGGCTCAAGGCGTGGCACGCCACGGGCAAGGGCGAGTTCCTCGACGCGGCGGTGGCCGCGGGTGCGCATGTGCTCGCGCATGCGCATGCCTCCGTGGAAGGCATGCACTGGCCGTCCGGTGAGCGTCAGCCGCTTGGCCTGGGCCATGGTGCGAGCGGGGTCGCCCTGTTCCTGCTCCACCTGCATATCGCGACCGGCGAGCCACGCTACCTCGCCGCGGCGCGTGACGCGCTGGACTTCGACCTCGCGCACGGCCTGCCGGGCGAGGGCGGCACCCTCGCGTGGCCGGCGTGGAAGGGCTCAGCCACGGCCTTGCCCTATCTCCGTGAAGGCACCGCCGGTGTCCTCGCCGTCGCCGCGCGGATGCATGCGTGCACGCGCGACGATCGTTACCGCAGCATCGTCCTGCGCGCCGAAGCGGACCTGTTCCGCCGCCACGCCATCCGGCCCGGGTTGTTCGACGGGCTCGCTGGCG